>NZ_JBICYJ010000013.1:0-199974 GCF_043200835.1 Kitasatospora sp. NPDC048365 | reverse complement strand
GGCGGCAGGACAAGACTGTGATGGGACCTTTGGCCGGGCTCCTATGAGGTCACAGGCGCCCGACCGGCCGCGTGCAGAGCGGCACCGCCTGGACGACCGACGATTCCAGCCAAGGACAGCCCGGGGCGTCAGTCAGTCGGAGGGTCAGACCGCCAAGCGGTGCCATCTACATCCTCACAGTCAGTCGGTCAGCCAGTGCGGCGGGTGGAGGCAAGGGCCCGCTGGCCGAGGACCACGCCGACCAGCCCCAGCACCAGTGCCGCCGCGCCACCGACCACGCCGTTGCCGGTGCCGGGGCCGCCGTCGGCGACGGCGAGGTTCAGCGCGCCGACGACCACCCCGATCAGGCCCGCCACCCGCGCCGCGTGGGCCTCCCGCTTGCCGCTGCCGCGGCCACTGCCCCGGCCGCCGGCACGGGCCAGTGCCAAGGCGCCGGCGATCACGCCGGCCAGTGCCACCAGGGCGGCCGTGGTGCCGACGAGCCGCCCCGCGGTCAGGTCGAAGGCATCGGCGGCGATCGGCTGGACCGCGGCCTGCGCGGTGTGCACGGCGGCCGGTGCGGCAAACACGAAACGGATGGACATGAGGTGCTCCTCCTCGTACGGCTCCTGCTTCTGGACGTGGCCCCGATCCTGTCCGCCGGGCGCACGGCCGGTCGTCCCGCAGGCGGATGCACTTTTCGCTGCCGCCGACGGCGAACACGGCTACGACGTACGCAGTAGGCGCCGTGTGGGTACCGCGGGCGCGGCAGGGGGCCGTTCGTCCGTGAGGGGGACTCGCTCGCGCGGGCAGCTGACTAGGGTGCGCTCATGGGTGAACGACGGTTCGGTGTACCGGCTGGTGTCGGGGACTGGGTGATCGCCGTGGGCGTGGCGGCGCTCATGCTGGGCACCGGGTGGTCCGGGGAGCATCCCGGCACGGCGCCCGGCCTGCTCGGACACGCGTTGCTGGCGGTCGGCGGCCTGGCGCTGGCGGCGCGCCGCCGGACCCCGGTCGCCGTCCTGGCCGTCACCGGGCTGTGCGCGGTGGGCTACCAGGCGGCCGGTTTCGACGTGCTCGCGGTCGGGTACCTGGTCGCGGTGTACGGCGCGGTGCGGGCCGGGCACCGCAGGCTCGCGGTGTCGGCGTCCGTGGCCCTGCTGGTGGCTCTGCAACTCACGGCACTGGCCCTTCGCGAGGGTCCGTTCGGCGAGGTTTCGGTGCATGCCCGCGGCACTCTGGAGATCGCCTGGCTGATCGCCGCCTTCGCCGCGGGCGAGGCGGTGCGGCAGGCCGAGCGGCGGGCGGACGAGGCCGAGCGCACCCGCGAGGAGACCGCGCGGCGCCGCGCCGACGAGGAACGGCTGCACATCGCCCGGGAACTGCACGACTCGCTCACCCATCAGATCTCCGTCATCAAGCTGCAGTCCGAGGTCGCCGTCCACGTGGCCCGCAGACGCGGCGAGGAGGTGCCGGAAGCCCTGCTGGCGATCCAGGAGGCCGGACGTGAGGCGAGTCGGGAACTGCGCGCGACCCTGGAGGCGCTGCGCGACGACGACACGGCCCCGCCGCGAGGGCTCGGCCACATCACGGAGCTGGTGGAGCGGGCCGGGAGAACGGGGCTGGCGGCGACGCTGACCGTGGAGGGCGGGCAGCACGACGTGCCGGCCGCAGTGGGCCGGACCGCCTACCGCATCGTTCAGGAGTCGCTGACCAACGTCGTCCGCCACGCCGCCGCCACGACGGCGACGGTCCGCGTCGACCACCGGCCCGGAACCCTCGTGCTGCGCATCGACGACGACGGCAGGGCCACGCCGGACGCCGTCCCCACGCCCGGTGTCGGGCTGCTCGGCATGCAGGAGCGCGTCGCCGCCCTCGGCGGCCGGCTGCGCGCCGAACCGCGCCACGGGGGCGGCTTCACCGTCCAGGCCGAACTCCCCGTGGACCGGACGTCGTGATCCGCGTCCTGCTGGTCGACGACCAGCCACTCATCCGCAGCGGATTCCGTGCCCTCCTCGACCTGGAGGACGACATCGAGGTGGTGGCCGAGGCCGGCAACGGCGCCGAGGGCCTGGAGCTCGCCAGGAAGCACCTGCCCGACATCGCGCTCATCGACGTCCAGATGCCGGTCGTCGACGGGATCGAGGCAACCCGGCGGATCGCCGCGGACCCGGCCCTGGCCCAGGTGCACGTCGTGATCCTGACCAACTACGGCCTGGACGAGTACGTCTTCGACGCGCTGCGCGCCGGCGCAGCCGGCTTCCTGGTCAAGGACATCGTCCCGGACGATTTCCTGCACGCCGTCCGCGTGGCCGCGCGCGGCGATGCCCTGCTCGCGCCCTCGATCACCCGCAAGCTGATCGACAGGTACGTCTCGCAGCCGCTCGCCCCCGGTGCCGGGACAGGGCTGGAGGAGCTGACCGGCCGTGAACGCGAGGCCGTCACCCTGGTCGCGCGGGGGCTGTCCAACGACCAGATCGCCGATCGCATGGTGATCAGCCCGATGACCGCGAAGACCCACATCAACCGGGCCATGACCAAGCTCCACGCCCGCGACCGCGCCCAACTCGTGGTCCTCGCCTACGAGTCCGGCCTGGTCACCCCGCGCGGCTCCTGACCGCCGGGCGGCGGACCGCACGGTGGCGTCCGTGCCCTGGGCCGCCCGTGCCTGGGCTGCCCGTGCCTGTGCCGTCAGGCGGCGGGGGCCGATCCGTCCGGTCCGACGACGAGCGCGGCGACCAGGCGGTGGATCAGCCGGGGGTTGTCGGCGGACTGGGTGCTGCCGTGCATGCGCAGGTGGTGGACCGTCCCGGCGAGGGCGAGCGCGAGCATGGCGCAGTCGGCGTGTGCGGGGATCCTGCCGAGCCGCTGTTCGGCCTCCAGGTAGCGGGCGAGTGCGTCCTCGACGGCGCCGGGTCCGGGGGCGCCGGCCTCCCAGGCCTGCCGCACCCGTTCCACCACCGCCTGCCGGGACATCGCCGTCGCCGTGAGCGCCGGCCCCTGCGTGCCGAGCATGGCGAGCGCCACGCGGGCGATGTTCTCCCGTACGTCGCCGTGTCCGGCCTGCTCGGGGAGCGGGCGGACCTCGGCGGCGAGCCGTTCGAAGCGGTCCAGGACCAGTTGGGCGACGAAGTCGTCCAGGTCCGCGAAGTGGTTGTACAGCAGGCCCTTCGCGCAGTCCGCCTCCGCGGTGACCGCGCGGTTGGTCAGGCCTGCGGTCCCCTCCCGGGCCAGTACGCGCTCGGCCGCCGCGAAGAGCCGCTCCCGCACATCGACGATCGCTACACCGCGTGGTGACATCAGGCCCTCCGGGTGGGGGTTGCATGTATGGGCATCCGCCCATACCTTTGTATGGGCGGATGCCCATACTAGCTGTCCGACCGGGGAGATCTCATGCGTCAGCTCGTCAACACCCAGCAGTCCGAGGCCTGGAACGGCGACGAGGGCCGGCACTGGAGCGACCACCACGACCGCTGGAACGCGGTCAACGAGGGGTTCGACGCACCCCTCCTGGAGGCGGCCGGGATCGGTGCCGGGGACCGCGTGCTGGACGTGGGCTGCGGCGCCGGCCAGACCACCCGGCTCGCGGCCCGGGCGGCGGCCCCGGGTTCGGCCCTCGGCCTGGACCTCTCCGCCCCGATGCTCGCCCGGGCGCGCGCCCTCGCAACCGAGGAGGGCCTCGACCGGATCGTGTTCGAGCAGGGCGACGCGCAGGTCCACCCGCTTCCGCCGGCCGGCTTCGACGTCGCGATCAGCCGCTTCGGGATCATGTTCTTCGCGGACCCGGTCGCCGCGTTCGGCAACATCGGCCGGGCCCTGCGGCCCGGCGGCCGGATCGCCTTCGTCTGCATGGCCGACCCGGCCCGGACGGAATGGGTGCAGGTCTTCGACGCGGTACGAACCGCGCTGCGGCTTCCGCCGCAGGGCGCCGGCGCCCCCTCCGGGCCGGGGATGTTCTCGCTCGCCGACCCCGCGACGATCCATCAGGTCCTGGCAGCGGCAGCCTTCACCGACGTACGTGCCGAACCCGTCGAGGCCCGGGGACGATTCGGCCACGACGTCGACGACGCCGCCGACCACCTGCTGGGCTCGGGCCCGGTGCGGCACCTGGCGAGCCTCCTCGATCCCGCTGGCGCCGAGGGCCCGGCCGCGGCCGGTCGGGTCCGGGACGCACTGACCGGCGCACTCGCCGAGTACGCGGGGCCCGGTGGTGTCCTGCTGCGTACCTCCGCCTGGCTGGTCACCGCCGCCCGTCCCTGACCCCACCCGCACGACCGCCGCACGACCGCCGCACGGCGGTGCCCGGCGGTGCCCGGCGGTGCCCGGGGGGGGGGGGGGGGGGGGGGGGGCCGCCCCCCCCCCCCGGGGGGGGGGCGCCCCGGGGGGGGGGGGGGGGGGGGGGGGGCGGGCCCGCGGGGGGGGGGGGGGGGGGGGGGGGGGGGGGGGGGGGGGGGGGGGGCGGGGGGGGGCCCCCCCCCCCCCCCCCCCCCCCCCCCCCCCCCCGGGTGGCTCAGCCGACCTTGAGGGTGATGGCAGCGGTGTGCAGCTGCCCGGCGGTCTGGAACTGCAGGAACAGGCGCCAGTTGCCGGCCTGGGGGAACTCGGCGTGGAAGGCGAGGGCGGGGCCGCCCTGGCCGCCGCCGGCCGCCTCGCTCGCGGGGTGGAGGTGGGCGAAGGCCATGTCGCCCTCGTGGAAGGCGGTGAGGTGGGCGTAGGTGTCGAGGTAGGGCTGGAGGTCGGTGACCGGCTTGCCGTCCTTGGTGACGGTGACCGTCATGGGGTGGGCCATGTTGGCCATCGGGGTGCCCTGGAGGGTGACGGTGTAGCCGTCGACCTGGGTGGTGGTGGCTGCGGCCGGCAGCGGTGCCGCGTCCGCCTTGCCGTCGACGTTCACGGTGCGGGAGAGGACCAGCGCCGTGCCCTTGCCGTCGCCGGAGTCGGGGGTGAAGGACGCGTAGGTGCGCCAGGAGCCGGGGGTCAGGGCGGTGAGCGGGGCGGTCCAGGTGCCGTCGGGGGCCATGGTGGGGTGCAGGTGCTGGAAGCCCGTGAGATCGGAGCGGATCGCGTAGAAGTGCATCTGCTTGGTCTGCTCGACGGCGAAGGCGGTCACCGGCTTGCCGTCGGGGCCGGTGATGCTGAAGCGGTAGTCGGTCGGCTGCCCGGCGGGCAGGGTGGCGGCGGCCGCGTCGAAGCGGTACCCGGAGCGGTTGTCGGCTGGCGCACCGGCGCCGTCGGCAACGGGCACGCCGTGGTCCATGCCGGGCATGGCGTGGCCGTCGGAGGCGGAGGCGCTCGGCGAGGCGCCGCCGTGGTTCATGCCCGGCATGTCGTGGTCCATGCCGGAACCGCAGGAGGCCAGGACCGTGGTGAGGAGGGCGGCGCCCGCCAGGGCGAGGGTGCGGCGGGACAGGCGGGTGGTACGCATCGGATGTCCTTGGAGAAGGGCGCGCCGAGGGCGCGGAGGTGAGCAGGGCCGGTGCCCGATTCCCTGCGCGGGGAATCGGGTGGGCCCTCTCACGTCCGCGCGACGCACACCTGAAGGAGAAGCCGGCGCCCGCTGCCCGGGGGGCCGCGCAGCCTGGCCGTTCCCGCGGTCGTGGCGAGCATGCCCGTGCCGACGATCAGAGCCACGGACAGGACGGCCAGGAGCGGGGGCGGGTCCAGCACGACGCGCCCGTGGGCCGGCGTGGACAGGCAGGCCGATCCGCCGCGGGTGTCGGCGGCGGCAGGTGCGGCGCGCGGGCCGCGGCCGGCGGCGTCATCCGCCGTCGCGGGGTGCGCGAGGTGCGGGGATGCCATGGCGGGGGCCGCGACGGCGCGAGCCATGTCGTCGTGGCAGCCTCCGGCCGCGAGCGGCGCGCCGTGCATGAGGAACAGTCCGAGCAGCAGGGTGCACACCACGAGGAGCCGGGCCGTGGCCGGGCTGCTGCTGGTGTGCATCGGTTCCTCCGGGTTCCTGTCCGGGGCGGCTTGGCGTGGTCCGACAATACCCCTCCCCCGTACCCGTCGTACGCCCACCTCGCCGCTCCGAAGGGGTGAGCGTGGACGACTGCTCGACGACGGCCGGCGGTCAGTCGACGGACAGCCGCGGCGGAGCGGCACGGCGCTGACGTCGTCCTGCCCCTGACCGCCCTGGCGGTACCCGAGCCCCGCCGCTGAGGACTCGACGCCGGGACTCGACGCCGGGACTGGACGCCAGGGCGGCGGCGCGGACGTGGCACGGTCAGGTGAACCCCGTGCGGGCCTCGCTCCCCGCCCGGGGGCGACCGGCCGGGGTCTGTCCCCGCCATGATCCGCGGGTTGCCGGGGCTCGGCTAGGATCCCCCCGTGCCAGCCCCACTCCTCCCGCGCCCGAACGGCAGGCGTCCCGCCGCGCCCGTGCGGCGCTCGGCCTGGGTGCTTGCCCTCCTCGCGGCCCTGGCGGTCATGCTCTCCCACGGCCTGCACAGCGAGACTCCCGCCGAGCACCACGCGCCGGTCGTGCACGCCGCTTCCACCCACGGGCACGAGGCCCAGAAGCCGACCTGCGGGCATGACGACCGGGGTCACGCCCTCGCGGCAGCAGCACCCGACGGCGCGGACGGGCACGACCACGGCACGCACGTGTGCCTGGCCGGACATCCCCCGCAGGGGCCGGTCCTGCCCGGCCCCGGGCACGCGTCGGCGCCCCCGGCGCCGTCCGCCGAACCCCTGTCGTCGGCCGCGGGACGCGCCTGGAAGGCCCCGCCCCGCGGCGGCCAGGGACCACCCACCGGGATCCCCGTCCTCCAGGTCTAGAGGCACCCGCGCCCGAGCCGCCGAACGGCCCGCCACGCGCCGCCGCGCACCGTTCCCGCGCGGCGGCCCTCGCAGCCGTCCCCGTGCTCCGGGCGCCCTGATGCCCGTCCGCCCGCCCCGGGCGCGCGGGCCGCCTCCCACCTGCGCTCACCGAGGGCTTCCCATGTCTGTCACCACCGCCTCCACCGACGACCGTTCCCGCCGGGCGACCCCGACCGGCGGAGGCCGGGCCGCGGCCCGCCGCTCCCGCCCCGAACCGTCCCTGATCGGCCGCTACCTCGGCTACATCGGCTACTTCGTCGGTACCGGCCTGCTCAGCGGCGCGATCGTGCACCACCCCCTCGACCCCGCCCGCTACACACTGATCGGCGCGGCCGGCGCCGCCCTGTTCCTCACCGCCGCCATCGCCGCGGAGCGGCGGCAGCCGGGCCGGCTCACCGCCCTGCGGATCGTTGCCGTCGTCGGCACCTCGTTCGGCCTGTCGTTCGGCATCGGCATGCTCAGCGGCGGCATGCAGCACTTCGAGGACTTCCCCGCCCGCGCGGCCGTGCTCATCCCTGCCGGCCTCCTGCTGTCCTTCCTCGCCTTCACCCTCAAGGAGGCCCGCCGCCCGCTGCGCCGGATCTTCGGCCCCCTCGGCCTGGTCGTCCTCGTCGTCAGCGCGGGCGGGTACCTGGGCCTGCAGCAGGTCGCCGCCGGCATGCCCGCCGAGTCCGGCGGCCACCACCACGGCACGCCCGCCGGGGACGGCCACGACGAAGGCACCGACGGGCACGACCACCAGCACGACGAGGCCCCCGCGTCCCCGCCCGCCGCTGCCCCTGCATCCGCCTCTGCACCGGCCGCCACGCCCGCCCCGTCGACCGGCGGCGCGTCCAAGCCGGCGGCATCCACCGCCTCGCCGAGCGTCCCCCCGCACGGCAGCCCCGGCCACCACCACTGACCCGCCGACCCGCCGACCCGCACGACGTCAGCCCTCGGCCGCGCCCCGCTCGGAGCCCCGGCCCGAGTACGCGGTCGCGGGCGTCGAGGTACGCGTCAGCCGACCCGAAGACCCACGGCCAGCGTCAGTTCGAGGACCCGCTGCGGCGACGCGAGATCCGGGAACAGCTCCCGCAGCTGCGACATCCGGTACCGGACCGTCTGGGGATGGACGAACAGCGCCGCCGCCACCTCGTCCCGTCTGCCCTGGTGCAGCAGCCATTCCCGCAGCGTCTCCTCCAGCCGCCGCGCGGTCGCGCCGGGCAGGGCGCGCAGCGGCGCGAGGGCTCGGGCCCGCAGGTCGGCGAACGCGTCCTTGTCGGCGCTCAGCACCAGCTCGGGCAGGTGGTCCTCGGTGTCGCGGATGTCGGCGGAGAGCGAGCGGGCGCGTACGGCCCGTGCGTACGAGGCGGCCGCGCGGGTCCACGGCCGGGCCGGGCCGACCACGGCGGTGCGGTCGGTCAGCTGCCGCAGGAGATGCGGCCGGTCGGCGTCGGGGACGAGCAGCACACCGGTGGCGTCCGGCAGGTCGTCGAGGACGAGGGTGCCCGGGTCGAGCTCGCGGTAGGCGGGCCGGGCCTGGGCGGCGGGCAGCAGGACCGCGGTCAGCGTGGCCGGGGGCTGCCACCCGGCCCGTTGGACGGAGGCCGCCAGCACGTCCGGGTTGGCGCCCGCGAGGAGGTCGCGGGCCAGGTGTTCCAGGTGGCGCTCCTGGGCCCTGCCCCGGGCGGCCAGCTCGTCGGCGTGGCCGGCGGCGCTCGCGGCGGAGAGCTCGTCGATGTAGGCGAAGGTCAGCTCGGCGAACTTGGCGACCTCGGCGGCGGGCAGACCTGCGGGTACGGCACCGGCTGCCAGGCACCGCCAGGCCACCCGGGCGCCGACGCGGTAGGCGCTGAGCAGGGCGTCCATCGAGCGGCCGTCGCGCACCTCGCCGCGGCCCAGCTCGTAGGCCGCGTCACCGGCGTCGCCGCCGGTGGCGTTCCCGCTCGCCAGGTCCAGGTAGTGCCCCAGGGCGGTGCGGACCGCCCGGCGGATGGTGCCGCCCATGCGGCCCGACAGGGCGTTGGCATAGGGAGGGACCTCGTCGATGATCGCCTGGACGACCTCGTCGGCGGTGGTCTTCAGTTCGGCCCGCAGTGCGGTGACCGTCGTCTCGTCCAGGGCCAGCTCGCTGGCCCTCCGGATGGCATGGCTCACGTTCTTTGTTTCCTGCGAACAATTCGGTCGAACAGTTTCACGTCCTACGGTCAGGACTTTACGCCCCGAAGCGCAGCAAGCTGGACACATGACGAGTGCAACCCTCCGTGGCAGGGCGTGGAAACTGCTGGAGATGGTCACGACGCCGCTGCTGCCGTCGGACTACCTCGACCTGGTCAGCCCGCTGCGGGCGGGCGCCGACCTGCGCGGGCGCATCGAGGCCGTGCACCCCGAGACGGGTGACGCCTCGACCGTCGTGATCAGGCCGGGACGGGGCTGGCGCGGCCACACGGCCGGCCAGTACCTGCGGATCGGGGTCGACGTCGACGGGCGGCGCCTGTGGCGCGCGTACTCGATCACCTCGCCGACGAACCGCCGGGACGGCCGCGTCACGATCACCGTGAAGGCGGTCCCGGACGGCAAGGTCAGCAACCACCTGGTCCGCAGGGCGGCACCGGGCACACTGGTCCAGCTGGAACAGGCGACCGGTGACTTCGTGCTGCCGCAGGCCAAGCCCGCCAAGGTGCTCTACCTGACGGCCGGAAGCGGCATCACGCCCGTGATGGGCATGCTGCGCGACACCGACTTCGCCGACGTCGTCCTGGTCCACTGCGCGCCGCGGCCGCACGACGTGATCTTCCGCAAGGAGCTGCACGAGCTGGTCGCGGACGGGCGGCTGCGCCTCACCGAGGTGCACACCGGCACGGACGGCAGGCTCGACGTCGCCCGTCTCGACGAGCTCGTGCCCGACTGGGCCGAGCGCGAGACCTGGGCGTGCGGGCCCGCGGGGCTGCTCGACGCCGCCGAGGAGCACTGGGCCGGGCGCGGCGTCCGGGAGCTCCTGCACACCGAACGCTTCCGCCCCGACACCGTCGTCACCGGCGAGGGCGGCGAGGTCACGTTCAGCGCCACCGGCCGGACGGTCGACGCGGACGGCGCCACGCCGCTGCTGGACGTCGGCGAGGAGGCCGGTGTGCTGATGCCCTCCGGGTGCCGCATGGGCATCTGCTTCGGCTGCGTCACACCGCTCAAGGCGGGCGCCGTCCGCGACCTGCGCACCGGCGAGATCACCGAGGCCGCGCCGGGCGTCCTCGTCCAGACCTGCGTGTCCGCCGCGGCGGGCCCCTGCGACATCGAACGGTAGGCGCACCTTGACCGCCATCGACCCCACCGCCCACCTGACCGCGGAGCAGATCGAGGAGCTCGGCCGCGAGCTGGACGCGATCCGCGACGAGGTGATCGCCGGCCGCGGAGAGAAGGACGCCGCGTACATCCGCAAGGTCATCTCGGCGCAGCGCAAGCTCGAACTGGCCAGCCGGGGCGTGCTGCTGTTCTCGATCTTCCCGCCCGCGTGGCTGATCGGCACCGCCGGCCTGTCCGTGGCGAAGATCATGGACAACATGGAGATCGGCCACAACATCCTGCACGGCCAGTGGGACTGGATGCGCGACCCGAAGATCCACTCCACCACCTGGGAGTGGGACCACGTCTCGCCGGCCGACCAGTGGAAGCACTCGCACAACGAGCTGCACCACACGTACACCAACGTGATCGGCAAGGACAACGACCTCGGCTACGGCATCATGCGCGTCGACGAGGACCAGAAGTGGCACCCGGCCCACCTCGGCCAGCCGCTGTGGAACCTCGTCAACGCCTGCTTCTTCGAGTACGGCATCGCGGCGTACGACCTGGAGCTCGGCAAGAACCTGAGCAAGCGCCGCCGCAAGGACCCGGAGTTCCGGGCGCGGGCCAGGGCCGTGGGCCGCAAGATCCGCAAGCAGGTGCTCAAGGACTACGTGATCCACCCGCTGCTGTCGGGCCCGTCGTTCCTCCCCACGCTCGCCGCCACGTTCACCGCGAACCTGGTCCGCAACATCTGGTCCCACTCGGTGATCATGTGCGGGCACTTCCCCGAGGGCGTCCAGGTCTTCGAGCGCCGGTCGATCGACGGCGAGACGCGCGGCCAGTGGTACCTGCGCCAGATGATGGGCTCGGCGAACATCAGCGGCAGCAGGGCCATGCACTTCATGAGCGGCAACCTGTCGCACCAGATCGAGCACCACCTGTTCCCGGACCTGCCGAGCAACCGGTACGCCGAGGTCGCGGTGAAGGTGCGCGCGCTGTTCGAGAAGTACGAGCTGGAGTACGTCACCGGGCCGCTGCCCAAGCAGGTGTTCTCCGCGTGGCGCAAGGTCGTCCGGCTCTCGCTGCCGAACCGGAAGCCCAAGGTCAGGGCCTCGAAGCGCGAGCAGGAGGTCCTCGCGGCCTGATCCCCGGTCCGCCGGGTCTCCCCCGCGGCTCCCCCGCCGCTTCCCCGCCGGTCCCGTGACGTCGTGTCAGCCGTTCGGCCTAGACTCGCCCGAATGAACACCGCGATCCCCGCCGGGGCCGATCTCGCCCGCCTGGTCGATGTCCTGCTGGCCACCTCCGCGTCCGCGGGGCCCGACCGGGCCGGGTGGGAGCGGCTCGCCCGCGACCGCTTCGCCGCCGAACGCCCGGAGGAGCAGCCCGACCACTGGTGGCTGGCGGTGCCGGGCGCGACGTACGAGGCCGCCTTCGAGGTGCTGGGTCTGCACGACCGGATTCCGGTGACGGTCCGGTACGGGCAGGAGGCGCAGCGGGAGGACACCAAGTACGCGCCGGACGCGGTACACCGGGTGTTCGTCACGCCCGAGTACGCGGGCTGGCGGCTGATCTACGCCAACGAGCCGCTGGGGACGACGAGTTGGTGGCCGCACGAGGTGATCGAGCGGCTCAGCGGGGCGTGCGGCCGGGCCCAGGTCTACTACCAGGACCCGTTCGCCGACTCGGTGATCTGGGCGGCGGCGGAGGACGGCGAGGTGGTCCGGGGCTACTGGCGCAACGACGACTCCGAGTGGACGGGCACGCCGCTGCCCTGGGAGACCGTCCTGACCGAGGCGGACTTCGAGGACGACCCGGAGGAGTACGAGTGGTACGCCGAGGACCCGGGCCGGTCCGAGACCACCGGCGTCAACACCGCTGCCGCGCACCTCTCGGTGGACCCGGCCGCGATCGGCACGGACACCCCCGTCCGGGGGCACGGCTGGCTCGCCCTGACGGTGGCCGGCGCCGGCCACGACGGCTTCGACGACTACCCGGAGCTCTGACCCGGAAGCTCTGACCCGGAGCCCCGGCTCGTCCCGCAGGGCTGTCGGCGACGGCCGGTAGCCTGCGGGCATGTCCGTGAACATCGATCTCCACTTCACCGTCTCCGAGCTCACCGACGCCGCGCAGGCCGAGGCGGTCGCCGCGTCCGTCGGCAGCCTGCTGCGCGACGAGGGCTTCGAGGACCAGATCAGCTACGGCCCGGTCGTCGACAACGGGGTGCACTACGTCACCGGCGAGTCCAGGTTCCCGATCATCATCAGCGGATTCGGCCGCTGGCAGCCGTACTTCGAGACCTCCTTCGCCTCCGCCGTGGCCGAGGCCGCCCCGGGCGCCGAGACCTCCATCGACTGGGGCTACCCGGACGAGGAGTACTGACCGCACCGCGCGGCGGCCCGACCCCGGTGCACCCGCCCCGCCACCCCGGTCGGCGTAGTACCGCGGTACCGCCCCGCCACCAATGATCACCCCGTCGTGCCGGGATCCGGCCGCCGCGTGCGCCTAGCGTTGCTCGGGAACGGCAGAGAACGACGCACGAGGTGAGCGATGATCGAAGCGCAGCAGCTGACGAAGCGTTACGGGGAGAAGACCGCCGTCGACCGGCTGGACTTCACGGTCAAGCCCGGCAGCGTGACCGGGTTCCTGGGCCCCAACGGTGCCGGGAAGTCCACGACCATGCGGATGGTCGTCGGGCTGGACGCGCCGACCAGCGGCTCGGTGAGCGTCAACGGCCGCCGGTACGCCGAGCACGCCGCGCCGCTGCAGGAGGTCGGCGCGCTGCTGGAGGCCAAGTCGATCCACCCGGGCCGTTCGGCGTTCAACCACCTGATGGCGTTGGCGCACACCCACGGCATCCCGCGGGCGAGGGTCGAGGAGGTGATCGGCCTGACCGGCCTGGAGTCGGTGGCGAAGAAGCGCGCCGGGGCGTTCTCGCTCGGCATGGGCCAGCGCCTGGGCATCGCGGCGGCACTGCTGGGTGACCCGGCGACGGTGATGCTGGACGAGCCGGTGAACGGGCTCGACCCGGAGGGCGTGCTGTGGATCCGCAACCTGCTCACCGGCCTGGCCGCTGAAGGTCGCACGGTCTTCGTCTCCTCGCACCTGATGAGCGAGGTCGCCCTCGTCGCCGACCACCTGATCGTGGTGGGCCGGGGCCGTCTGCTGGCCGACACCACCGTGCAGGAGCTGGTCCGGCAGGCCGGCGGTGACCGGGTCACGGTCGCCTCCGCCGACCCGGCGAAGCTGCGCGAACTGCTCACCGGGCCCGGTGTGGAGATCACCGGCCGGGCCGGGTCCGAGGAGCTGGAGGTGACCGGCCTGGCGGCCCGTCGGATCGGCACTGTGGCGGCCGAACACGGCATCGCCCTCTACGAGTTGGCCACCCGGACGGTCTCGCTGGAGCAGGCGTTCATGGACCTGACCCGGGACGCCGTGGAGTACCACGGTTCCACCACCGACACCGCCAGGAGCGTCGCATGAGCACCACGGCCCCCAGCCCCGCCGCCGCGCCTCCCGCCCGGCAGGCCGACCGGCCCGCGTACAAGGTGACCGCCGTCCGCGTGCTGCGCGCGGAGTGGGCGAAGACCTGGTCGCTGCGCTCCACCTGGATCACCCTCGGCCTCGGCCTGTTCTTCCTGGTGGCGTTCGGCCTGATCGCCGCCTACCAGTTCAAGTCCCGCCTCACCTCCGGCCGGCCCATGGACCGCGACTTCGCGGACGCCAGCGCGCTCGGCCTGTCGCTGTTCGGCACCAACTTCGCCCAGCTCGCCCTCGGCGTGCTCGGCGTCCTGATCGCCGCGGGCGAGTACTCGACCGGCATGATCCGCTCCACCCTGGCCGCGGTGCCGCGCCGCCTGCCGGTGCTGTGGGCCAAGGCCGCCGTGTACGGCGCGGTCACCCTGGTCCTCGCCACGGCCGGTGTCTTCGTGGCCTTCCTGGCCGGCAGCGGCATCGTCTCCGGCACCCGCGCCGCCATGACGCTCTCCGACCCGGGCGCGGTCCGCGGCCTGCTGGGAGCGGGCCTGTACCTGGCCCTCGTCGGCGTCATCGGCGTCGCCCTCGGCATGCTGCTGCGCTCGGTCGCCGGCGGGATCTCGGTGCTGGTCGCCGCGCTGATGCTGGTGCCGGGCCTGATCTCCCTGCTGCCCACATCCTGGCACAGCCACATCAGCCCGTACCTGCCCAGCAACGCGGGCGAGGCGATGTTCGCCCTGCACCACGACTCGACCACGCTGTCGCCCGGCGCCGGCCTGGCGGTGTTCCTGCTGTGGACGGCGCTCGCGCTGGCGGGGGCGGCCACCCGGCTGGCCCGCAGCGACGCCTGACACACTGACTCGGCCCGGTGCCCCGGAACACCTCCGGGGCACCGGGCCGCACGTCGTTCGAATCCTCTGGGGCTGGTGAGAGCCATGAACGAGCAGGAATCCGCGGGGGTCCGACCGCCGTGGCCGGGCAAGCCGATCGGCCACCCCACGGCCGGCCACCCCACGGCCGGCTACCCCACAGCCGGCCACCCGTTGTTCGACGGGCTCGCCCGCCTCGGCCAGCGCCTGCGCGGGCTGGACCGCCGCAACCCGTGGCTGCTGGACGCCGCCGTGGTGGGCACCGCCTTCCTGGCCTTCTGCGTGCCAGAACTGGTGCACCGGGACGGCGACGGCCCGCGCGAGCACCGGCTCGTCTTCACCCACCTCCCCCCGGCCGCCGTCCTCGCCCTCCAGGCCGGGCTGCTGCTGCCGCTGCTGTGGCGCAGGCGCAGGCCCGCCGCCGCGTACGCCGCCGTCGCCGCCGTGTTCGGCCTGCAGTGGCTCCTCGGCGCCGCGCTGCGTGCCGACGCGGCGGTGTTGCTCGCCCTGTACGCGCTGGCGCTGTACGGGCGGCTGCGGGACCTGGCGTGGGCGTGCGCCGCGGCCGCGGCCGGCATGGTGCTGGTGGCGCTGCGGCTGTCCCCCGCCGTGTCGGTCGGGGACAGCCTGTTCGTCCTGACCGCCGCCGTGACCGCGCCGGTGGCGCTGGGCATCGCGGTGCGGATGCGGCGCGCGCAACTCGCCGGCCTGCGCGAACGGGCGGCCCGCCTGGAGGTCGAACGCGACCAGCGCAGCCGCCTCGCCGCCGCGACCGAACGCACCCGGGTGGCCCGCGAGATGCACGACATCATCGGCCACAACCTCTCGGTGATCATCACGCTGGCGGACGGCGGCGCGTACGCCGCGCGCTCGGCCCCGGAGCGCAGCCGGGAGGCGCTCGTGCTGATCGCCGACTCCGGCCGGCAGGCGCTCGGGGAACTGCGCCGGATGCTCGGGGTGCTCCGCGAGCACAACGACGGCCCGGGACTCGCACCCCAGCCCGGCATCGCCGACCTGACCGACCTGTGCACCCGGATCCGGGTGGCCGGGCCGGAGGTGACCCACCACTCCGAGGGCGACCTCGACGGCCTCGACCGCGGCGTCCAGCTCATGGCCTACCGGATCGTCCAGGAGGCGCTGACCAACACCCTCAAGCACGCCGGCCCCCGCACCCGCGTCCGGGTGAGCGTCACGCTCCGCGACGACCGGTTGCGGGTGCAGGTCGACGACAGCGGGCCGCCCGACGCGGCGGGCCCGGCGGGCCCGCCCGGGCAGGGCCTGTCCGGAATGCGCGAGCGCGCCGCCGTGTACGGTGGCAGCGTCGCGGCAGGACCCGCCCCGGGCGGAGGCTGGTCGGTCGTCGCCGACCTCACGGTCTCGCCCGCCCCCGAAACGGCCGGAGGCCCGGTGTGACAACCGTTCTGATCGTGGACGACCAGCCGCTGCAGCGGCTCGGATTCCGGATGCTGCTGGAGAGCCAGCCCGACACCTCCGTCGCCGGCGAGGCCGGGCACGGCGCCGAGGCCGTCCGGCTCACCGCGCACCTGCGGCCCGACGTCGTGCTGATGGACATCCGGATGCCCGGCATGGACGGCATCGAGGCCACCCGACAGATCATTGCCGCCGGCGGCCGCTCCCGGGTCCTGGTCCTGACCACCTTCGACCTCGACGAGTACGCCCACGCGGCCCTGCGCACCGGGGCCAGCGGCTTCCTGCTCAAGGACGCCCACCCCGAGGAGCTGCTGTCCGGCATCCGCTCCGTCGCCGCGGGCGACGCCGTGATCGCCCCGGCCCTCACCCGCCGCCTGCTCGACACCTACGCCCACCGCCTGCCCACCCGCTCCGCCGGCACCGCCGCGGACGACCCGCGGCTGGGCACGCTCACCGGGCGGGAACGGGAGATCCTCGTCGCCGTCGGCCAGGGCTGGACCAACGGGGAGATCGCCGAACGGCTGGTCCTGTCCGAGTCCACCGTCAAGACCCACGTCAGCCGGGTGCTGGCCAAGATCGGGGCACGGGACCGGGTCCAGGCCGTGATCTTCGCCTACGACCGCGAACTGATCCACCCGAACCCGTCGGCCTGACGCCTCATCCGCCGACCGAGCCGACGGCGGCGCGGGTGGGGCGATGCGGAGTCACGAATCCCGGGTGGGAGTGCCGACGCCGGGCGCGGCGGTGGGCAGGCGGGTGCGGAAGGTGCAGCCGCCGGGGGTGTCCTCGATGGTGAGGGTGCCGCCGTGGAGGGCGGCGATGTCGCGGGCGATGGGGAGGCCGAGGCCGGTGCCGCCGTCGTCGCGGCTGCGGGCGTCGTCGAGCCGGGTGAAGCGTTCGAAGACCTTCTCGCGTTCGGCGGGCGGGACGCCGGGGCCGTCGTCGGTGACGTCGAGGACCGCCCGGCCCGTCCGCCGGTCGCCGACCAGGCGCACGGTGACGCTCTGCCGGGCGTGGCGCTGCGCGTTGTCGAGGAGGTTGGTGAGCAGCCGGCCGAGCCACATCGGGTTGCCGGTGGTGGTGATCCCGTCGGTGAGGTCGAGGGTGACGGCGTGCGGCTGGTGGCCGCGTCCCTCGATCGCGGTGCGGACGAGCTCGGCGAGGTCGACGGGTTCGGTCGGGCCGTCGTGACCGGTCGAGTCGAGGCGGGCGAGCAGGAGCAGGTCGGCGGAGAGGGACTGGAGCCGGTCGGTGTCCTGGAGGGCCCCGGCGACCATGGTCGCGCGGACCTCGGGGTCGGGGTGGGTGTGGGCGACCTCCAGTTGGGTGCGCAGGACGGCGAGGGGGCTGCGCAGTTCGTGGGAGGCGTCGGCGATGAAGCGGCGCTGGCGGACTCCGGCGGCCTCCAGGCGGTCGAGCATCGCGTTCATGGTGTGGGCGAGCCGGGCGATCTCGTCGTCGCTGCCGGGTTCGGGGACGCGGCGGTCGAGGTCGCGGTCGCCGATGGCTGCGACCTCGGCGCGGATGGCCTCGACCGGGCGCAGCGCTCGGCCGGTCGCCCGCCAGGTGACGGCGCCGACGGTGGCGACCAGGACGGCGCTGAGGCCGCCGAGGGCGGCGGTGGTCAGGTCCTCGGCGGTGTCGGCGGTGTGCAGGGAGGCACCGACGCGGATGGTGACCGGGCCGGTCGGGGTGTCGGCGGTGAGGGTGGTGACGCGCTGGTGCTCGTCACCGAGGTCACCGAGGTCGAAGGAGTCGTGCCCGTCGCCGTGGGTGGTCAGGGCGGGGCGGCCCGCGAGGTTCTGGCTGGCGGCGATCACCGTGCCGGAGGCGTCGGTGACCTGGATGAAGTCGGTGCCGTGGTCGAGCGGGAGCTCGTGCGGGAGACGTCCGTCGGTGGCGATCCGGGCCACTGCCTGGGCCTGCTCGCGGGCGTCGGTCTCCACGGTGCGCTGCAGGTTGACGCGCAGCAGCAGGAGGACGGCGGCGGAGGCGGCCAGCAGGACGACGGCCACGGCCACGCAGGCGGCGATGGTCGTACGGGTGCGGACCGACTTGGGTGCCAGCCGCTCGGTCGCCGCGGCCACCCGGGGCGAGCGCAGCACGCGGTCGGCGCGGCGGCGGACGGCGCGCACGATGCCGTGCCGGTCGGCGGCGGAACGGTCCGGGCCGTCGATGGGATCGGGGCCGGTGCGGTCCGGACCGGTGGGGGTGGGGTCAGCCACCGTCGGCTGCCAGGCGGTAGCCGGCGCCGCGCGCGGTCTGGACGGCGGACCGGCCGAACGGGGCGTCGATCTTGCGACGCAGGGCGCTGATGTGGACCTCGACGGTGTTGGGGTCGCTGTCGGGTCCGCTGTCCCAGACCTCGTCGAGGATCTCCCGCTTGGAGACCACTTCGCCGGCCCGGCGGGCGAGGTGGTCGAGGACGGCGAACTCGCGGGGGGTCAGCGCGATCGGCGTGCCGGCCCGGGTGCAGGTGCGGGCGGCGGAGTCGACCACCAGGTCGCCGAGCACGGTGCGCCGCGGGCCTCGGGAGCCGATGCGGCGGGCGAGGGCGTTGAGACGGGCGATCAGGACGACGAAGGAGAACGGCTTGGAGAGGTAGTCGTCGGCGCCGGTGTCGAGCGCCTCGGCCTCGTCCCACTCGCCGTCCTTGGCGGTGAGCATCATGATGCCCGCGTCGCAGCCGGCGGCCCGCAGCCGGGAGCACACCCGGTAGCCGTTGAGGCCGGGCAGCATGATGTCGAGGATGATCACGTCGTAGGAGTGGTCGGTCGCCCGGGCCAGGCCGGACAGGCCGTCGTGGACGATGTCCACGACGAAGCCCTCGACCTCCAGGCCGTGCTTGACCGCCAGGGCGAGCCGCTGTTCGTCCTCCACCACCAGTACGCGCATACCCCCAGGGTGGCAGGTCGCCGCGCCGCGGAGCTGAAGGCGTCTTCAGGTCTTCAGCAACCCTTCAGCGCCTCCTCGTCATGCTGGCAGCGACGTCCGGGCGCGGTGCCCGGTCGGGTACGAGGAGCGGGTGGGGCACGATGAGCGAGCCGACAGGCGCGGGTGAGCCGGAGGGCGCGGGCCCCCGCAAGAGTGTGCCTCGCCGCTGGGTGCGCAGCCGTACGACGCGCTGGGTGGCCGCGGGTGCGGCCGTCGTGGTGATCGGCGGCGGCGCCGCGGCCGTGGCGGTCCACCACGAGGGCGAGGACCGCGGGGACGGGAAGCGCTCGGTGGCCTCCGACGGCGCACGGCACGGCGGGCACGACGGCCGCAGCGGTCGTGGCAGTCACGACGGTCTGGAAGGCCGGGAAGGCCGCGAAGGCCGGGACCGGGCGACGGACACCGGCACGGCCCCGGCCCCGCTGCCCGCGCTCGACGCCGCCGACGCGGTGGTCAAGGCAGCGGGCGCGGTCCAGGGCGGAAAGGTCGAATCGCTGCGCCCCGTCACCGAGCAGGGCGGCGGCCGGGCCTGGCGGGTGGTCGTGGTCGGCCCCGACGGCGTACGGCACGCGGTGGTCGTGGACGGCACGACGTTCGCGATCACGAGCAACACGGTCCTGGGCGGCTGATCACCTGCGCCGGCGCGGTGCGACCGCGCCGCCGCGCCCCCTTCCGCCGGCGCCGACCGCTCGCGCGCGGTCCGCAACGCCAGGCAGGTCAGCAACCTGACCTTCCCGCACGCGCTGGTCTACGGCGCCGCCCAGTCACTCGCCCTGATCCCGGGTGTCTCCCGCTCCGGCGGCACGATCAGCGCCGGCCTGTTCCTCGGCTACAGCCGGGAGGCCGCCGCCCGGTACTCGTTCCTGCTGGCGATCCCGGCGGTGCTCGCCTCCGGCACTCTGGAGCTGTTCAAGATCGGCGAGGGCCCGGCGCCCGCCTGGGGGCCGACCGTCCTGGCCACCCTGATCGCCTTCGCGATCGGCTACGCGGCGATCGCCTGGTTCCTGAAGTACATCTCGCACCACAGCTTCCTGCCGTTCGTGATCTACCGCGTCCTGCTCGGCGTCCTGATCATCGGCCTGGTCACCACCGGTGTCCTCGCCCCGAACGCGGGCGCCGTCCACTGAGCGGTCGACGCCGTCCGTGACCGGGCCGGGCCGGGCCGGGCCGTCGGGTTCCTGAAGATCCGTTCAGGTCTTCAGGAACCCTTCAGCGCCGTTCGGTCATGCTGATCATGTCAGTGGGGATCCGACCCGCCTCGCGGTGTTGCCAGGGCCGTTGTCGGGGTCCCCTCCTCGGAAAGGCGCTCCCATGCTGCTCTCCTCGGCCGCTCAGCTGGCCGTCAACCCGCTGGACGCAGGCTCACTGCTGGCCGCGTTCGGCGCGCTGGGCATCGCTGTGATCATGTTCGCGGAGACCGGCCTGCTGGTCGGCTTCTTCCTGCCCGGCGACTCGTTGCTGTTCACCGCGGGCCTGCTCTGCACCACCGGCGCGCACAGCGGCCCCCACCTCAACCTCGGCCAGGTCCTGGCGGCCGCCGTGGTCGGCGCCCTCGCCGGCGCGCAGGTCGGCTACCTGATCGGCCGCCGCGGCGGACCCGCCCTGCTCGCCCGCTCCCGCAACAAGCACCTGCACGCGGGCGCGGTCCGGGCGGAGGAGATCCTCAACCGGTACGGCCACGGCAAGGCCGTCGTCCTCGCCCGCTTCGTCCCGGTGGTGCGGACCGTCCTCAACCCGCTGGCCGGCGCGCTCGGCGTCAACGCCCGCACCTTCACCCTGTGGCAGGTCGTCGGCGGCATCGTGTGGACGGTCGGCCTGGTGATGGCCGGCTACGCACTGGGCTCCTCGATCCCGAACGTCGACCGCTACCTGCTGCCGATCGTCGCCGTCGTGGTGGCGGTCTCGCTGCTGCCCCTCGCCCTGGAGATGCTGCGCTCCCGCCGTCAGGTCAAGGCGCAGTGACCGGCCCCGCGAGCATGCTCGCCCTCGACGGCCGCGGAATCGACGGCGGCCTGTACCTGCGGATCGACCGGTGGGCCGAGCACCTGCCGGCACCGCTCCAGCACGTGGTCGCCGCCTGGTCCACCATCGGCCTGCTGGCGCTGGCCGCCCTCATGGTCCTCGGCTGGTGGCGTTCGCGCCGCGCGGGCAGCGCCCTGATGGCCCGTGCGCTGGCCGTCCCCGCGGTGGTGGTGGTCGCCTTCGCCGCCGACACCCTGATCAAGTCGCTGCTGCGCGAACCCCGGCCCTGCCAGGTCCTGGACGCCGGCCCGACCCTGGAGACGTGCCCCGGCACCGGCGACTGGTCGATGCCCAGCAACCACACCGTCATCGTCTTCGCCGGCGCCGCCGCCCTGTGGCACGTCGACCGCCGCCTGGGCGCGCTCGCCCTGCTGCTGGCCGCGGTGATGGGCCTCTCCCGCGTGCTGGTCGGGGTCCACTACCCTCACGACGTGCTGCTCGGCGCCGCGGTCGGCACCGCCGCCGGCTACGGCCTCGGCCTGCTCGCCGGCCGCGCCGCACCCCTGGTCGAGCGGGCCCGTGAGGGGAGAGTGCGCAGATGGCTGACCGCATGAGCGTGCGTCAGACGGCTGTCTGGACAGCCGTCTGCGCCGCGGCGTTCGCCATCATCGTGATGGTGCTCGACTCGAACGAGTGGGCGCCGCTGGGGTTCGAGCAGGCGGCCCTCGACTGGGCCGCCGCCCACCGGCCGCCGGCCCTCGTCACCACCGCCAAGGCGGTCACCTCCCTGGGGACCGGCGTCTTCCCCTACCTCGTCGCCCTGGCCGCCGGCATCGTCCTCGTCCGGGCCGCACGACCCCACCCCTCCCGACGGGCCACGGCCGTCCTGCTGCTCGCCCCCGTGCTGTGGCTGGTCGCGGGCCAGCTGCTCCGGCAGGGCCTGATGCACGGCTTCGGCCGGCCCCGCCCACCCCCCGCCTACTGGGCCTTCACCCCCTCCGGATTCGCCTTCCCCTCCGGCCACGCCTTCACGGCCGCCGTGTGCGCCGGGCTGCTCGCCGTCGCCGTCGCCCGCACCCACCCGAACGCGCGCCGAGTCGCAGCCGCCCTCGCCCTGACCTTCGCCGCCGTCATCGGCGCCACCCGCGTCTACCTCGGCGTCCACTGGCCTCTCGACGTCCTCGGCGGCTGGCTCCTCGCCACCGCCTGGCTGCTCATCGGCGCCGCCCTCCTACGGACACCGGGCCGCCCAACACTCGATGACGCGCCACCTGACCGTTCGACGGCGGCAACCTAGTCACCTGAGGCAGGCCTCGACTCGCGTTGCTCATGGACGGTTCCGACCGGGCGGGTCTGCGGCTCACCAGCTCTCGGCCCGTACCCGGGGGTGTTCGCCGTCGAGGACGGGCGGCAGCGTCTCGCCGCGCAGGCGCTGGGCGAGGAGCGGGAGGAGCAGGACGGAGAGCATGCCGGCGCCGACCAGGGCGGCGGCGGTGGAGCCGTGCATGTGGCCGGCGTCGACCTCGATGGTGGTGATGACGACGACCAGCGGCAGGGCGGTGGAGCCGTAGAGGCCGAGGGCGGCCCGGTCGCGGCGGGTGAGCCCGGGCGCGAGGAGGGCGGCGGGCACGCCGCGGACGGCGACGAGGAGCAGCAGGAAGACCGGGACGAGCAGGAGGGTGCCGGGGTCGTCGAGCAGGGCCTGCAGGTCGAAGTTCATGCCGCTGACCACGAAGAACACCGGTACCAGGAAGCCGAAGCCGATGCTCTCCAGCTTGGCTTCGATGACCTCTTCCTCGGCCTCGGGGACGTCGGCGAGCAGCAGTTTGGCGACGATGCCGGCGGTGAACGCGCCGAGCAGCATGTCGAGGTCGAGCCAGATCGCGGCGGCGACCATGGTGCCGAGGACGAGGATGACGGTCCGTACGGCGAACTGGCCGGAGGTACGCAGGGTGGTGCGGATGACGCGGGTGACCCAGCCGGGGCGCGGCCGGCGGGCGTAGGCGACGGCGGCCGCGGTGATGGCGGCGAAGGCGCCGAGGATGACGGCGGACTTCAGCGGGGTGTTGCCGCTGAGCAGGACGGCGATGGCGATGATCGGGCCGAACTCGCCGACGGCGCCGGTGGCCATGGTGATCGAGCCGAAGGGGGTGGGCAGGTCCCCGGAGTCGCGGAGGATCGGCAGGATGGTGCCGAGCGCGGTGGTGGTGAGGACCAGGCCGGTGAAGGCGCCGTTCAGCGGGTCGGGGTTGACCAGGGCGCCGAAGCCGAGCGCGAGGGCGAGCGAGACCAGCCAGGCCAGGACGGCCCGCTTGAGCGGGCCGCCGCGCAGCCGGAGGAAGTCGATCTCGTACCCGGCGAGGAACATCAGCATGGCGAGGCCGAACTCGGAGAGTGTGTCGACGAAGTCGCCGACGCCCGCCCAGCCCAGCACGTCGGGGCCGATCAGCACGCCGAGTGCGATCTCGAAGACCACGGTCGGGACGGACAGCCGGCGCTGGACCCGGTCGGCGAGCAGCGGGGCGGCGACCGCGCAGGCCGGGATGAGCACGAGGGTCAGCGGTTCGACCGCCGACTCCGCGCTCACCCGGCGCCGCCACCGACCGAGGCCCGATGCGAGCGGCTACGAGTCATGTCGGCATCCTGGCACGCCGGCCGCATGCAACCGGGTAGCTACGCCGCGGGCTGCCCCGCTCGGCCGGTTGCGCGTGGACTGGCGAGTCGGGCGGTGGTTCCGGCCGACGGTCCGCGGCGCCGGGACGGTTGTTCTTGAATGCCTATTCAGATATGTTGTCCGCATGCCACGACCGCGGGAGTTCGAGCCGGAGCAGGTCCTGGAGGCCGCGATGCAGCGCTTCTGGGAGCGCGGCTACCGGGCCACGTCCATCGAGGACCTGGTGAAGGCGACCGGGGTCAAGCCGGGGAGCATCTACAGCGCGTTCCCCGGCGGCAAACGGGCGCTCTTCCTGAAGTCGCTGGAGCGCTACTCCAAGCTCGTCGTGCCCCAGAAGCTCGGCGAACTCGACTCCCCCGGCGCCTCGGTGGCCGAGGTCCGCGGCTACTTCGACGGACTGGTCCGGGACCTGCTGAGCCCGGAGGGCCGACAGGGCTGCCTGCTCGTCAACACCGCGATCGAGAACGCCGCCGAGGACGACGAGGCCGCCGCCGTGGTCCGCGGCCACCTCGCCCGGCTCGAACACTGCATGACCCGGGCGCTGGCCACCGCCGTACGCCGCGGCGAGGTGCGAGCCGGCCTCGACCCGGCCGGGACCGCCAGGTTGCTGGTCGCCACCGCGCAGGGGCTGATGGTGGTGGGCAAGGCCAACCCCGACGAGGCGGTCCTGCGCGCCATCGTCGACAACGCCTTCGCCGCCACGGCCTGACACCTCTTCCGCAACGCCTCGACGCCGCCACACCCCGTGGCGGCCGTTTTTCGGCCCCATAGTTGAACGACTGCTCAAGAATGGAGATCGATCATGCGCGCCATCGTCATCGCCACCCCCGGCGGCCCCGAGGTCCTGACCGTCACCGACCTGCCCGACCCGCACCCCGCCCACGGCGAAGTCCTCGTCCGGGTCCGGGCGTTCGGCCTCAACCACGCCGAGACCTACATGCGCAGCGGCACCTGGGGCGACGTCGCACAGGTCACCGGCATCGAATGCGCCGGCACCGTCGAGCACGACCCGAGCGGCCGGCTCACCGCGGGCACCACCGTCGTCGCGCTCCTCGGCGGCATGGGGCGCACCCGCAACGGCAGCTACGCGGAGCTGGTCACCGTCCCCGCCGCCAACGTCGTACCGGTCCGGACCTCGCTCGACTGGGCCGATCTGGCCGCCGTCCCCGAGGTGTACGCCACCGCGTGGAGCGCCCTGCACGGCAACCTGGCGCTGCGGCCCGGGGAGACGGTACTGGTCCGCGGGGCGACGTCCTCGCTCGGCCAGGCCGCGGTGAACCTGGCGCGCGACCACGGCGCCACGGTGGTCGCCACCACCCGCAGCGCCGACCGGGCCGACCTGCTCCGGGAGATCGGCGCCTCGCGGGTGCTGGTCGACGACGGCCGGTTGGCGGCGCAGGTCCGGGCCGGGGGGATCGAGGTGGACGCACTCCTCGACGTCGTGGGCAACAGCGTTCTGCGGGACTCCCTCGCCACGGTGCGCCCGCGCGGGCGGGTGTGCCAGCTCGGCTTCCTCGGTGGCCTCGCTCCGGTCCATGAGTTCGCGCCGCTGACCGATCTGCCCTCCGGCGTCCAGCTGAGCTTCTTCGGCAGCGCGTTCGTCCTCGGGACGCCGGACTTCCCGCTCTCCGCGATCCCCTTCGACTCCATCCTCGCGAAGGTCGAGGACGGGACGCTGCGGGCCCGTCCGGTGCGGGTCTTCGGGTTCGAGGAGATCGCCGAGGCGCACCGGACCATGGAGTCCGGCGCGGCCCTGGGAAAGATGGTCGTCACCGTGGACCGAGCCACGCACGCCGGTCCCGCAAACCAGCCGGCCCTCGCCCGGCTCACCTGAGCGTCCGCATCTCCGGCGATGCGCCCGAGCCGGCCCCGGACCCGGGGGGCACGACCCAACCTGCCCCCCGGGCCTGCTCAGACCTGCCCGTTGTCGGGTTGCCGGCCGAGCAGGGACCAGGCCTCGCCGCCCTGGCCGGGGCAGCTCGGGCCACACGCGCCGACCGTAACGATGATCACCAACTAGCTACTGCCGAGTCCGGATCAGTTCGGCACGCGGGCTTCGGCAAGCGTCCGCTCTGGCCGGCGGGAGATTGCGGCCTTGCCTTGGACTCGCGGGCGGGCTGCTCCGCGCCCAACGCCGCGAGCTCCTCCGGGCGCCAGCCCGCCCGCCATCAGAGTTGGCTTGGCGACTCGGGCGGCGTGCGCAGCCTGGTCGTGAACCCCACCCACCCCTTGGCGGGTGTGCCCGGACCCGGTCCGGGGCGCACCCGCCCACGCATGTCCTGGCCGGTCGCCCGACTACGCCGGAGTCTCGGCCCTCGCGCTGGGGGCGAACCCGGTCCCCTGCTCGGCGAACACCTTGATCGCGGCGCCCAGGAACTCCACCAGCCCGGGGTGGTAGGAATCGTGGAACGCCCTCATGGCCTCGTCCTCGGCGTAGAAGAGCGACATGCCGATGTAGGCCTCCCTGGAGGGGGTGTAGAACCGGCAGACGATGTCGAAGTGCCTGCGGACGAGCTCCTGGATCTGCTGGTCCCCGGGCAGGGAGCCGCTGTCCAGGCAGGCCGTGATCTCCCGGTACAGGACGTCCCAGTCGTGGTGGACCCGCTCTCTGTCCACGTGTTCCCAGTCGTTGGTCCCGGCGAGGCTCTTCGCCTGCTCCTCGGCCAACGACCGGCGACACTCGTCCTCGTAACTGTTCCCCACGGCACCGGTTCCCATCGTTTCGTCACCTCTCCGGTGGATCCCCGAGAGGCCGCCGACATGTCGACATCGACCGACCGCTGATGATCAACTGCCGGCCCAGGCCGAACGCTGACACACAGCCACCGCGGCGGCAAACCATTTCCTGGACTTCCCGGTGCGACGCCCGGTCAGCCTGCTGCGAAATACCGACTTCGGCGCGTCAGGGCGATGTTGGGGTGTCGAGGGTCAGGTCGGTGCCGGCCATGAAGCCGTCGAGGGTGTCGGGCCGGTACTGCAGGCGCTTGGGGCGCCGTCCCCGTTTCACAGGAGCCTGATTGACCCACCTGGCCCGTCTGCCCGGCCCGCGGGGCTTGCACCGGCGCTGCAGCCGGGGGCTCCGCTGCGGACCAGCCGCAGCCGGACGGCGCCGGCCGGGATTCCCGGCCACCATCAGGGATGGTCGTCAGTCCTCGGTCTTGGGCCGCCAGTCGGCGGCCCACGCGTCGAGCTGGGCGAGACGTTCGAGAAGGGTCCTGCCCTGTCCGGTGAGCAGGTAGCCTTCGCCGGCGTGCTCGACGAGGTCGGCCTGTCCAAGATCACGTAGCCGGTCCGCCAGGACGCTCGAGGAGATGCCGTCGCATCGCTGCTGGAGCTGCCGGAACGTCGGCGTCGAGTCGTCCCGTAGCTCCCACAGGACTCGCAGCACCCAGCGCCGACCCAGGAGGTCGAGCAGCGCCATGATCGGGCGCCCCGTCTGTGAGCCACGGACCCGTCGGCCCGGGAGGGGTGTTGGTCGCGCCATGTGCTTCCCTCATTTGCTTCTCTTTCCGAAGCATCAATGTTAGCGTGCCGCCATGCCTCTAAAATCGAAGCACCCGCGAATCGAACCTCTCTCGCCGCCGTACGACGAGGAAGCCGGCGCAGCCCTCGAGCTCCTCGGGCATTCGCCTATCCAACTGTTCCGGGTGTGGGCGCGCCGGCCCGAGCTCGCCCGCTCCATCGCGGGCTGGGGAAGCTACTACTTTTCTCGGCGCTCCGCTCTCACCCTCCGTCAGCGCGAGCTGGTCATCGACCGGACGACCGCGCTCTGCGGCGCCGACTACGAGTGGGCCGTGCACGTCGCGGGCTTCGCCGAGAAGGCGGGACTCGACGC
The DNA here is from genome assembly GCF_043200835.1 of Kitasatospora sp. NPDC048365. Classification (NCBI taxonomy): domain Bacteria; kingdom Bacillati; phylum Actinomycetota; class Actinomycetes; order Kitasatosporales; family Streptomycetaceae; genus Kitasatospora; species Kitasatospora sp. NPDC048365. Next base: position 172,736 of record NZ_JBICYJ010000013.1, on the reverse strand, counting down.
CGCGCAACTCGCGTCCCTCGCGACCGGAAAGCCGGCGGACGCCTGCTGGGACGCGACTGACCGCGCGGTGCTCGAAGCCGTCGACGAGCTCCACGCGACCTTCGATCTCTCCGACGACACCTGGGCGAACCTGGTCGCCGTCGCCGACGAGGACGCCGCGCTCGAGCTGGTCCTGATCTGCGGTTGGTACCACGCCGTCTCGTTCGCCGTCAGGGCGCTCCGTCTGCCTCTCGAGCCCGGCACCAAGCCAATCGCCGCGCCGTGATCCGCTGCCGGCTTTCGCGCGTCAGGGCGATGTCCGGGTGTCGAGGGTCAGACCGGTGCCGGCTGTGAAGCCGTCGAGGGCGGCGGGCCGGTACTGCAGCCGTTCGAGCCGGTTGCGGACGAGGGCCTCGGGTCGGTCGGGGGCGACCACGGCGAGATTGGCCGGGCTGTGCTCGACGCGGGCCCGGACCCACTCCACGGGGTCGAGGTCGGGCGAGTAGGCGGGAAGCAGGAACACCGTCAGCCAGGCACGTTCGGCGATCAACTCGCGTCTGGCGTGGGAGACGTGGGTGCTCAGGCGGTCCCGGACCGGCACGATCGGCGCCTCGACGAGCCGGTGGACACCGCCCACGAGGGCGATGAAGTCGCGCTCGCCCATGCTGCGGCGCTTCCCCCTGCCCGCGGGGATGGGTGCGCAGGCGGTGGCACAGCCGGGTGCGTCCTTCGGGCGGACAGCGGGTGAAGCCTGCCTCGTCCTCGAAGCAGATTCCGCACCGACTCCCGACGCTCACGTCCCGCGACGGTCAGCCCGTCCCCATCCGCATACCTCACACATCACGGCATACAGACACCCGTCAGAATCGCGGCACACCATCGCCTTGACCGAGCAGGACCTTCCGGTGCTGCCAGGCCAACTGCAGCAGCGCTGCCCCCGCCGGCTGCATCGGCTCGGAGCCAGTCAGCCGGCCAATCTGCTCTTCACTGAACGGGATGCCGAGCGACCGCCCCGTGCCGTCTTCCAGGCCGACGCGGTGGCCTTCCTCATTGCCGGTGACGATGCGCCGGAAGGTCTCGTCGAACAGGTCCGCGTCGAAGACCGCCACGGTGAGCATATCGGTGACGAAGGTGAGCGGATCCATGCCGAGGCCGAGCCAGTACATCCGCAGCTTGCCCTGCTCGCGGGCGGCGCCGAGGGCCTGGTTCAGGGGCCAGGCCTCGTAGTCGACCGGCTTCAGGTCGCTGCCGTAGTCCTCGCTCTCGCCCAGCAGTTCCTCGCTGAGCTCCCGCAGGATCGCTCGCCACAGGTCGAAGTCGTTGGCCTCGTTCCACGCGGCGTCGTGCGAAGCCTGGAACATCCCGACCGGCATGACCTGGTAGAGGCCACCACCGCTGGCGACCTTGGCCGGGTCGCGCCAGTGCAGGATGAACTCGGCCTCGTCGGCCGAGCCGTCGTACCGGATCACCAGGGTGCTGGTGGCCGCCATGACCGGGCGCCGGGCCAGGTCGGTCGGGTCGGCGATGGCGGCCCGGAACGGCGCGCTGCTGGCACTCACCGGCTTGTCGGGCGCAGCGAGCGCCGCGGCGGCGTACTCGTGGGCGGCCGCTTCACAGATGTTGATCACGTCGAAGTACTGGCCGCGGCCGAAGGTCAGGTCCGGTCCGTTTGCCGTGTCCGAGACTTCGAGCAGCCGGTAGCAGGTCCGATTCTCGAAGAGTCTCGGCTTCGCCAGGTCGCGCACGGCGTCCGCGTACAGGACGTAAGGCGTGCCGTCGTCGTGGCGCGGCCGTACGTGGTCCAGCTCGGCCTCGCCGCCGCCGAGCGCGGCCGGCGAGGCGTCCGGGCCCGGTTCCGGACACGGGGGCGTTCCTTTCGGAGCGGTTCACCCTGTCGGCTCAGCCACCTCGGGCGGTGTGGCGCGTTGAACAGGCCGATCCGATACACACGCTCTGTCCTGAAAGGGAACTCCCCCGTGCTCAAGAAGACGCTCGCCACCGTCGGCATCGCGGTCTCCGCGGTCACCATGTCCGCCTTCCCGGCGATGGCGATCGGCGACTCCGACGGCTCCGCCACCTCCCTGCAGGGCAACGGCGGCACCAACGCCACCGGCACCCAGGGCAACCACAGCCCGAACACCCACACTCTGGACAACCCGAACCTCTGCCTCCCCGAGATCCACAACATCGGCGTCGGCGCCCTCATCGGCCTCGCCGTCCCGATCGAGGCCAAGGTCCTGAACAACAACCCGCAGCAGACCTGCGCCGTCGGCCAGAACACCCTCGGCAGCGGCGACGGCGGCGTCAGCCACCTCATCGGCTGACCCCCCGGATCCCGGCACACAGGACCGCGGCACCCCAGGCCAGGAAAAGGGGACACCGCGACACCCGGCCGGAATCCCGCAGGAACTGATGGAGACGGGGGCAGGGGTGCGGCCCCGGCGCAAGCCGGGGCCGCACCCCTGCCCCCTGCCCGCACCCGGGCAGCACACCAGGAGACAGCCCCCGCCGCTGCCGGCACAGCACCGGGATCTCCCGCCCGGACCAAGAACCCATTGCCGCCCCAGCCCACCCTTCGACCAGCCCGAACTACCGGGCCAGGACACCAGGAAGACACGCTCAGCGGCCACTGGTCCCAGCAACCTCACCCTCACAAGTGAAGATCACCAACAGCATCCGGAACTCCGGTGCCCTGTCCGTTCTTCCTCGGCCCACGACCGTCGGCCGTCACCCGATCGGTGGCCGCTCTGAAAACGCTCACTGTGTCACTGCCGGCCCCGAACCCGTGGTGACGTCCTTGATGGACTGGAACCCGTCGACGACAGCCACGGGAATCTCATCGCAGCGACCCGGTCGAGTTGCTGTCCCAGGTTCCGCCGCACGAGATTTCCTCCTCCGACGCAACCACAGGAGAGCCGGTCGGACGGCCGAAAAGCCGGGACCGACTGGCCCGTTCACGGCTGAACGCCCAGTCAGGCGTGCGCGGCGGCGGCGAGGCCCGCGAGGGTGGCGACCTGAGGCTTGCAGATGTCGGAGTGCGCGCCAGAAAAGGGCTCGCCATCCGTGTTGTTGATGACGCCGGCCGCGTTCACCCGGTAGAAGGTCCCGGGCGCGAAGCCGTAGTTCGGGCTGCCGTCCGAGGGCATCGTCCGGTCCGCCGATGGGGCGACCGCCTGGTACCCGTCGGAGCCCATGCCGCCCCAGCGGTCGGCCACCGCGGCCATTGTGTCGTCCCCTGCCAGGAAAGAGGCTTTCGGGTACCACACGCCAACCGCCCAGTCGTAGACGCTGAACGTGGCGACCAGAGGGCCGTGCACCCGGTCGGCGAATTCATTGAGGGCGCCCGGCCTGCCGAATGGATTATTCTGTGCGCGGGCGAACGACCAGTGCGAGAAGGCTCCTTGCACGAGCAGGAGGGACGCGACCGGGCTGTCGTCCGACGGGCCGACGCCGGACAGGGCGAAGGACACCAGCCGGGCGCCGAAGCTGTGGCCGATCAGGTGGACCCGCACGGCGGGTGACCGGGCGTGCAGCGCGGCGAGCAGCGGTCCCAGTCCGTCCCGGCCGATGTCGCCGGCGCGGGCCTTCATGACCGCGTACGAGAGCACCCGCAGTACGTCCTTGGCGCCGTTCACCGCGCGCTGGAACCAGTCGCCGAAGCTCTGTTGCGAAGATCCCGGCGGCGCGCTGCCGAAAACCTCCGCGGCCGTCTGGTAGTGCTTCTTCGGATCGCCCGTCAGCAAGATCTCGGTCTCACCGTCGTCCTCGCCCTCCCCGTCAGCCGCCGGCGGCACCAGCGATTTCACCAACGCGTGGATGTGCTGCAGCCGTTCCTGGCGCTCGGCGTCGGACTCCCCCGCCTCTGCGGCCTCGTCGATGAGCCGACCGATCTCGGTCACCGCCGCCTGCTGCTCCGGGCTGGCGAACCCGGGGCGCAGGGCCTCGGCGATCTCCGCCCCGGAGAGCGCCGCGGTTCCGGCGCTCGCCTCCACCACGGCGCCGGCGTCGGCCTGTGCTCCGGTGGGTGGCGGCGGAGGGGTCGCCGGGGTGGGCGGGAACCACAAGGAGGGCCAGTAGACGCCGACGAATCCCAGCTTGCCGATGCTCTCCACGCCGGTCGCGGCACTCCGGATCAGCGGGAACATCTCGTCGTACAGCTCGCGGGCGGAGTCCTGCGACGTTCCCCAGCCGTGGCTGAACACGAACAGGTCCTCCACCTCCTCGGCGATGACCTCCGTGATGACGTCCTCCTGGGCGGGCGCGGTCAGCTTGCCCTTCTCGTCGAACGCGAGGTCCCACACCGGTTCGTTGTCGGCAAGTCGCCTCATGGCCGTTCCTCCTGCTCAGACATCCCCGAGCATCCGCATCAGGTCCACCAGGCCGGCGCCCTGCGCGTAGCGCTCCCGTCCGAGGTCGGTGGCGGAGCCGGTGAGCATGTCCTTCACCTGCCGCGGCCGGCCGATGAACTCCGGACGGGCGGAGAGGAAGGCCGCGATCACACCGGAGACGTGCGGCGCCGCCATCGACGTGCCGGACTGCTCGGCGTAGGTGAGGAGTTGGTCCCTGGCCGGATCCGCTCCCGGGTTGAGCCCCGCCGCGTCCCTCACCCGGCCGCTGGCGGCCGACGCGATCCACTCGCCGGGCGCCACCACGTCCGGTTTCATCCGCCCGTCCAGCGTCGGCCCCTTGCTGGAGGTCCAGGTGACGCCGAAGGCGTGCGGCGCGTCCCGGTGGGTGGAACCGACCGCGATGCAGTCCTCGGCGTGCGCCGGTTCGATGATCGAGCCCATCACGGCTGAGGTGTTGGCGGAGTCCCCGGCCATGGTGCGGGCGCCGTAGTTACCCGCGGCGACGACCACCACCACGCCGGTGGCGACCAGTTGGTTGACGGCCTGGCAGAGCGGCGACTGCCCCGCGGCGTACTCGTCGGGCTTCCACTCGCAGCCCAGGCTCATGTTGACCCCGTGGACGCGGAGTACGGCCGGGTCCACGTTGACCTGGCTGCGCAGGTAGGTCAGTGCGTGGATGACGGCGCTGGACGAGGTGACCCAGGTACCCCGGCGGGTGGGCCGCATGACCTTGATGCTCACCAGCTCGCAGGCGGGGGCCATGCCGGACAGTTTGGCCGTGTGGGCCCGCTCGATGAATCCGCGGTTCCCCGAGTCGTCCGGCTCCGCCCGGAGCGGGGTCATGCCGTCGGGCGTGCAGCCCGAAATGATGCCGGCGACGTGAGTGCCGTGTCCGCTCTCGTCCGTCAACGGCTGCAGCGGGTACTGGTCGGCCGACGCGCCGCCGGGCCGGCTCTGGTCGTCGGGGTTCACCAGGAAGCTGAAGTCGCGGTGCAGTTGGCTGGTCAGTCCCTGCGGCGGTTCGTTGTCCTGGCCGGCTGCGGCGATCTCCAGGTCGGAGAAGTGCGGGTGGCTGCCGTCGATCCCGCTGTCGATGACCGCCCACACGATTCCCTGGCCGCGCGCGTCGTAGGAGTGCCAGGCGGCGTTGGCCTTCACGGTGGGTGCGGACCGGTCGATCTGCGGCTTCAGTTCGTAGTCCGGCCAGACCCGGAAGATTGTCGGCGGTCTGCCGTCCATGTCCGCGAGGGAGCGGTCTTTCGCCACCATGTCGTGCAGGTCCGCCCGGGAGAGCACGCACTGGTAGAGCTTCGGTGCGATGAGCGCGAGGCCGCGCGGAACGGGGGGCTGCACCGGGCTCGCCGAGGTGAACTCCTCGGGCCACCAGCCGCCGGCGACCCACTGGTACCCCTCCCAGAGGTGGTAGAAGGCCTCCCGGACCGACTCGAGGCCGCCGGGGAACAGCACGTTCAGCTCGACCAGCATGGCAACCTTCTGGGTGGGGTCGGTCCCCTCGTGAAGGTTGAGGTCCCCCACGATGGGGGAACGGGAGGAGTTCTCGGACTCGTACGCCATTGCCCTGTCACCTACCTCGCCAGACTACGCCGCCGTCGCACCACGTCGAGCAACTCGACTGCCGAGTCCATGAGTTCTTCGGGTCGGACGCGGAGGTCCTGCATCATGTCGTGCCGCAGCCTGATGGCCTTCATCACCGGATCGAAGTCGTCGCCGAAGAGTTCACGCAGCTGGTTCATGGGATCGCCGGACGTGGCACCGCCCGCCGTACCTCGCGACGTTCCGCCTGCTTCCTCGATACGTACCTCAGACTCCAGCAGGGCAAGACAGGTCAGGAGCAACTTCTCGCTTTCCTCGCCATCGGACTCCGCTCGCTGCCTCAGCTCCTCCAGACCGGCGCTCAGGTCGGCATCCCCTATGGGGCGTTGCACTTCCTGTATTCGCCGCAGCAGGGGACGAGCGAAGCGTATCGGCCAGTCGGTCATGTCCAACGGCCGTGGTGTGGCGTCGAAGCAGCGTACGGCCGCCAGGCCCGGGTCATCAGGCCCCGAAACCATCACCAGCGACTCGCTGCTGCGCCTCGTGATGACGTAGTCGAGGGGGAGGAGGTTGCCCGGACCCATGTCGTAGACGACCACGGCCGCCTTCGAGAGCGCCATGTCGATAGCCATGGGCGTCATCGACTTGTCCCTCGCCTGCACGTCGTCGATCCCGAGCGCCAGCAGCCCGGTCTGCTGGACAACCGGGAAGATGAAGTCACGGTAGAGCGCGAGCAGCGACCGACTGGCGATGAACAGCGCGAGCTGCGGGGCCAAGGCGTCTCGTCGCAGCTCGGCAGTGGTCGAATCACCCCTGCCCTTCAACTGCGAGGAGATCTCCCCCTCCCAGATGCGTCGCAGCTCCTCGAAGAACGTCGCCATCACGTGCGCCCGATCGGCATTCGGGTTCCGGTCGAGCACGATGGCCTTCACGCCCCGGCGATTGAACTTCGGTGCCTCGTCGTGCGGGTCGGTGGGCATGATCGCCCAGGCCGGACGCGTCATCCTCCCCAACCGCTCACGCAGGAGCGTGAGCACCTCCCGCATGTCGGCGTCATCGAGGCTGTACCCCAGGAAGACCGGCTCGTGCCCCAGCAGCACCCACGACAGATACGTCGCGAGCAGTGGATTGCGGCGGACGAACCCGTCGTAGTCGTCCTCGGTGGCGACCAGCTGGTCCGGGTGGTTCAGGTCGCCGTGAAGCTTGAGCAGGTAGGTCGCCTCCGGGCGGTGCTGGATCGCCAGCTGGGACTCGCCGATCAGCGGAACGCACGGTCTTCGCTCACCCGAGTAGCCCTGCTCGACCAGGAAGTCGAAATTCGTGGTGACGACGGTGTCGAACGGCAGCTTCGCGAAGGCCTTGTGCGCCTCGCCCGGCCGGATGTCGTTCACGAGGAGTAATTCAGCCAGCCGCTCGATCAGGTAGGAGCGCCCGTAGGTCTCGGCATAGGCGCTGATCGAGTCAAGCGGCCCCGCGTAGGTGCGCCCCGGGAGGTCCTTGTCGAGCTGCGTGGCCAGCTCGGTCCAGGTCGGGGGGCGCCGACCGTCCTCGGTCACAGCGGCGGCGCTGATGCCCGCGCCGATGATCGGCAGCCATCGGCCGGCCGCGAGGGCACGGCGCAGCCCGGCCGGCAGCTCATCCACATAACTCGTGTGGTCCGGGGGTATGACTGAACTGCTCACGGCCGTCCCTCCGATCAGACGAACGCGATCTCGCAACCACGGGTGACTGAGCTGAGCTCCACCTACTCTCAGCCTGGCACACGCCCACAGCCCCGTCATGCCGCGGAGTCCTTCCACTCACGGCAGTGGTGACGAGGACCCGCGAAAGGGCTCTGGCCGCGATTCCGTGACGAGCTCGGCGCGACGGAGAGCGTGGACTGGATGCTGGATCATGGCTGCACGAGGGAATCGAAGGCCAGCTGTGGACAGGGTGGGGATGAACGTCAGCGAACTGGTGCGCGCCGAACTGGCGCGGCATGACTGGACCGCACTGACCTGCGCCTGCCTTGACTCGGCAGAGCACTTGCCGCTGGTGTTCGAGACGCTTCTGACGGCCGAGAGCCCCCAGGACGCTCGCGGCTACGCCCTGTCGGGGCATGTCGAGTACAGCGGCATCATCGCCGAGTGCACCGGACCGGCGATCGGTGTCATCCTCGCGGCACTGGCGGGCGAGGTTTCGCCGGCGGTCAGGAGCGAGTTCCTGGAGACGTTGGCGTGTGCAGCCTACGGTTCGGGCTACGACACCGCGCCGCCCGCAGCGCGTGCGAATGACGAGTTCCGGGCGATGGTGCGGGAGGGCTTCTGGCTGCTCATGCAGGCCGGTCTTACCGGCAGTGCGCAGGACGCCGAGGCGGTGGCCGACCTCTGCGAGTACTACGACCTCGGTGATCAGAAGTCGGCGTACTACCTGTTGCTGCTGCGGGAGCGCGTACGAGCGAAGAGCAAGCGCCGAGTGGCGCGCCGATAGCGGGGGGCGAGTCAGTTTCTGCGGTGGTCCAGTTTTGGGGCATGCTACGCAGTGTGATCCGTTGAGCTTTATTGCCCGCAGCAGAGCCCCGGCAGCGAGACACGGAGCACTGTCGATGGCCACCAGGTCCGGGCACCCTTGACGGTGTCGGCGTGGGCGACCGGCAGGAAGCCGGTGTCGAACTGGATCTGCGCGGCCTCGGGGATGTTCATGAAGTCGAGGGACGCGGCCGCCAGGTCGGGGTTCTTGGCCTTGGCGAACCCGGCGACCGAGCCGGGCAGGTCGGTGCCGTTGCCGCCGTTGGCGCCGTCCGGCAGGTAGCCCTGCTTCGCCCATGCGGCGAGCGTGGTCGCGCCGTCGGTGCCGCCCGGGGTCTTGATGGTGGTGCCGGCCTTGTCGTTGTACAGCCGGCCATCGAGCCGCTGGACCCGCGGGTCGCTCGACCACTCGGTCGGCGCACGGCAATCCTCGCACACACGTTCCGTACTCGTCGCACGCCCCGTGAGGTCAAGCCGGTCGAGCGCTTGCCCGGGCAGGGCGCATACCTCACTGGTCTTTCCCGCCGTTGCCTCGACTGTGGCGAGGTCGGCATCCACAGCTGCTCTCCAAGAAGTCGGCGTAGCGCCCTGCCGCCGATGCGAACAGCAGCGACGAGGACTGCCACCGCAGAGGCCGCGAGTGTGTGGTTCCACCGCAGGTTGCGGGGAGCCGGCCCGGGGGGACGAACGCGGCCGGCGCCCCGGTAGTTCGAAGGCGGTTGCACATGGTCGAGGGGCGGCCTGTCCGGATGTCGGTCAGGCCGCCGTCGTGGTCGAGGTGTCAGGTGGGGTCGGTCGACGGGGCAGCGACGGCTGCCGTTGCCGTCACCAGCCGTAGACCTCCATCGAGTAGAGGGAGTAGCCGAAGGACGACCCGCGCTGGGTGCCGTACATCCGGACGTAGCGGCCGGAGCCGTTCAGGTTGGTGAGGGTCTCGGTGCCGCCGGTGCCGGTGGTGGTGGAGTGGACGGTGGTCCAGGTGGTGCCGTCGGTGGAGGTCTGGATCTGGTAGGCCTTGCCGTAGGCGGCCTCCCAGCTGAGGGTGACCTGCTTGACCGGCTTCACCGATCCGAGGTCGACCTGCAGCCACTGCGGGTCGCTGTAGGCGCTGGCCCAGCGGGTGGTGGGGTTGCCGTCGACGGCCATGGCGGCGGTGAGGCTGCTGCTGTTGGCTTCGACGGAGGAGGCGGCGGCGGGTCGGCCGCGGGCGGCGTCGGTGCCGGGGACGGTCCAGGTGAGCGTGGTGCTGCCGGTGGCGCCGGTGGTGTCGGTGGCGGTGATGGTGACGGTCTTGGTGCCGACCGCGATCGGGGTGCCGGTGATCTGGCCGCCGCTGGTGATGCTCAGGCCCTGGGGCAGGCCGGTGGCGCTCCAGCTGAGGGTCTGTCCGGCGGCGGAGTCGCTGCCGGTGACCTGGACCGGGGTGATCGCGGTGCCGGGGCTGGTGGTCCGGTCGCCGGGGTCGCCGACGGTGACGGTGTTGGTGGCGGTGCCGCCGACGGCGGTGAAGGTGAGGGTCTGGGCGTTGACCGGGCGAGTGTCGCCGCTGCTGCCGGTGTTGTTCCAGCTGCGCTGCGGGGAGGTCACCACGGACTGGGCACCGGGGGCGGTGAGGCTGAGGGCGAGTCCGCTGTAGCGGTTGACGAGCCGGTACGCGCCGGTGGGGGTGGCGGCGCCGCTCGGGGTGGGCGCGGTGGTGACGGCCTGGACGGACCACTGCTGGCCGACGGCGGTGCCGGCCGCGGTGGCGGTCACGGGTGCGCCCCAGGCGCGGCCGGCGTTGCCGGTGCCGACGCCGAGCGCCTGGCCGCTGCTCACGTTGGTGACGGTGAAGAAGCCGTCGCCGGTGGCGGTGAACTTCCACTGCTGGGTGGTGGAGCCGCTGCTGCCGGCGGTGGTCAGGGTGCTGCCGGACTGGGCGAGGTACTGGCCGTTGCCGGCCGCGATCTGGTACGTCCGGCCGCTGTTGACCGGGGCCTGCGGCAGGTCGGAGCTGCTGCGCGGCGAGACGGTGATCTCCCGCGAGCTGGTGCCGCATTCGATGCTGCAGTAGGAGCGGAAGGTCTTGCCGAGGACGGTGGTGCTGGCCCTGCTGCCGGAGTCGAGGAGCCAGCGGTACCAGGAGCCGTTCTCGGTGCCGGGGACCAGGCCGAGGTCGGTCCACTTCTGGGTGGCGAGGTCGTCGGTGGCGTAGAAGTGCAGCGGGGTGTTGACGCCGGTGTTCTGGGCGATGTTGTTCTGCGGGGTGCCGATGTACTTGCCGAGGTAGGCGCTCCAGGCGATGTTCATCACCGTGAGCGGGGACTGCCCGGGCATGGTGCCGGCCGCGACCTGGGCGGTGGCGCCGCCGGTGGTGGTGGGCTTGTACTCGTCGCCGGGGGCGGTGTAGCCGGTACCGCCGCCGTCGGCGGGGATGATGTTGCTCTCGGCGCCGCCGACGCCGGGCTGCTGCCAGGCGCCGTTGTACCACTTGCTCCAGGAGTTGGCGGCCATCTTGCCGGAGATCGGGGCGCGGGCGACGTGCTGCTGCCAGACGGATCCGCCGGAGGTGCCGGGCTTGGTGACGACGCGGGTGGCGTAGAAGACGTAGAAGTAGCCGGAGGCGTAGTCGGTGAACAGGCGCTGGTCGCCGTCGCCGTAGTAGTAGGTCTGCTGGGGGAAGGCGGCGGTGTCGCCGCGGGTGGTGGAGTACGGCGAGGTGAGGGCGTGGTCCTGGATGGTCCAGGTGTTGCCGTGGTCCTTGGAGACGGCGGAGTCGATCGCGTCGAAGTGCAGGCCGTCGCCGAACGGCGAGCCGGTGAACTCGTTGTGCACCAGGCCGTACCACCAGCCGGTGTCGGGGTCGACCCAGACGCCGACCAGGTCGCAGTAGTTGCGCTGGGTGTAGGTGGTGCCGGTCGGCGCGGCGGTGGCGGTCAGGCCGGTGGGGCTGTTGTTGCAGCGCCAGGTGGTGTCGTCGTTGCGGTCCTGGGAGTTGGCCGGGTTGACGGCGCTGCTGATCGGGTCGAGCGTCGCGCTGTCGAAGTCGGCGCCGGACCAGAAGCTCCACTTGCGCGGGTCGTTCCCGTACAGGGCGTGGGCTGACTGGTAGTAGAACGTGCCGTTGGCGTCGATGTAGGGGAACGCCGGGGAGTCGTCGCCGTTGGGGAAGGACAGGCCGCTGCCGGCGTTGAACAGGTACCGCGGGACGGGCGCGGTGGCGGAGCCCCACTTCTGGACGGCCTGCGAGGGGTCGCACTCGGCGAGGCCGATCCGGGCGTTGTTGACGATGCTGCCGCCCTGGACGGCCAGGCACTTGCCGGACTTGGCGCTGTAGATCGTGCCGTCGGGGAGGTACGTGAACTTCTGCTGCGCCGCGCCGCTGGTGCAGTCGTAGAGCTGCACGAGGGCCCCGTTGGCGTTGGAGCCGCCGGTGACGTCGAGGCACTTGGTGGTGGAGCCGACGGTGACGGTGAGTCGGCCGTCGTCCTGCCAGGTCCAGTTCTGGGCGCTGGCGCCGTTGCAGGTGAAGATCTGGACGACGGCACCGTTGGCGGTGTTGAAGTCGGCGTCGTCCAGGCACTTGCCGCCGATGGTGACGGTGCCGGGGGTGCTCGCTGCGGCGGCCACCGGGGCGGCGATGGTGCCGGCGCCGGCTGCGGCGAGCGCGACGGTCACGGCGGTGGCGAGCACCGCACGCAGGGTGGGGGGTGTTCTGCGGTTCACAGGTTCCTCCTGGGTACCACGGGTGGGGGGTGGGGCGAGGGGGATGCCCCGAGCGCGGGGTGGTGCGGTGGGTCCGCGCTCAGTCCTTGATGGGGGCGACGAGTCGGTCGATGAAGTCGGCCCACTCGTGCCGGGTCGAGGGCTTGCCCTCGATGCCGGGCCGGCGCTGCCAAGGGAGCGGTCCGGTCTCGCGGCGGTACTCGACGCCGAGCGCGTCCAGCCGGGGCAGGTGGTCGGCGAGGCGGGTGCGGAACTCGTCGAAGTCCCGTTCCCCCTCGCTCCAGAGGGCTTCGGCGACGGCGCACAGGCGGGGGAAGGCGTAGTAGTCGACGGTGCGGGGGTTGTCCATGTGCTCGGTCCAGATGTTGGCCTGGCCTCCGATCACGTGGCGTGCCTGCTCGGGGGTGAGCTCGGGCGGGACCGGGTCGAAGCGGTAGGCGTCCTCCAGGGTGAGCGGGACGGCGAACGGGATCGGCTCGTCGTCGCGTTCGGACTGCCGGTAGTCGAGGTAGACCCGGTCGTCGGGGCAGGCGACGACGTCCAGGCCGCGGCGGGCCGCGGTGCGGGCCCCGGTCAGTCCGCGCCAGGAGGCGATCACGGTGTCGGCCGGGACGGGCCCTTCCAGGACGTCGTCCCAGGTGAAGGCCCGCCGGCCGCGGTCGGCGAGGTGGTCGGCGAGCCGGCCGGTGAACCAGGCCTGGAGCGCGTGCTCGTCCGCCAGGCCCCGCTCGCGGATCAGCTCCTGGGTGCGGGGGTCGGCCCGCCACTGGCCCTTGGGGCACTCGTCGCCGCCGATGCCGACCACCCGGCTGGGGAACAGGTCGACGACCTCGTCCAGCACCTCGCGGAGGAACGCGAGGGTGCTCTCCTCCGTGTTGAGGATGTTCGGGTTGATGCCCCACCGGGTGAACACCGGCAACTCCACACCCTGGACGCCGAGTTCGGGGTAGGCGGCGATGGCGGCCTGGGAGTGGCCCGGCAGGTCGATCTCCGGGACGACGGTGATGTGCCGCTCGGCCGCGTACGCCACGATCTCGCGGATGTCGTCCTGCGTGTAGTAGCCGCCGTGCGGACGCCCGTCGCCGGGCGCGCACTCCCCCGCGCCGACCTGTGACTCGGCGCGCCAGGCCCCGACCTCGGCCAACCGGGGGTGGCGCTTGATCTCCAGCCGCCACCCCTGGTCGTCCGTCAGGTGCAGGTGCAGGGTGTTGAGCCGGTGCAGCGCCATCAGGTCGACGAAGCGCAGCACCTCGCGCTTGGGCAGGAAGTGCCGGGCGACGTCCAGCATCACCCCGCGCCAGCGGAACCGGGGCCGGTCCTCCACCTCGACGGCGGGCACCGTCCACCGCGCCTCGGTGACCGACCGGCGGTGGACCGCGGGCGGCAGCAGCTGGAGCAGCGCCTGGCAGCCGTAGAAGACGCCGGCCTGCGAGCCGCCCTCGATCACCACACGTTCGGTGGTGACGCTCAACCGGTAGGCCTCGTGGCCGAGTTCAGGAGCCAGGCGGAGCGTGATGGCGTGCCCGGCTCCGACGGCGACGCCGACCGGCAGCCACAGCCCGGTGGCGGGGCGCAGCGCGCCCTGCAACCAGTGGGCGCTGGGGGCGAGTTCGCGCGGCGCGGTGATCGCGGTGGTGTCGTCGAGGCGGAACTCGCCGTCGAGGAGCTGCAGGAACGCGGGGCGGGGCAGCATCGGGTCAGCCCTTCACGGCTCCGGCGGACACACCGGAGACCAGCTTGCGTTGGACGAGGAGGAAGAACAGCACCACGGGCACCGAGAAGATCACCGAGCCGGCCATCTGGCCGCTGAAGTCGGTGCCGGTGGTGGGGGTGCTGAAGGAGGCCAGCCAGACCGGCAGGGTGTACCCGTCCTGGTCCTTCATGAAGGTGTAGGCGACCAGGTAGTCGTTCCAGGCGGTGATGAACGCGAAGATGCTGGAGGCGACCACGCCGGGGGCGACGAGCGGGAACAGCACCTTGTAGAGGATCTGCCAGGTCGAGGCGCCGTCGATGCGGGCGGCCTCCTCGATCTCCACCGGGACGGCGATGAAGAAGCCGCGCATCACCCAGATGGAGAACGGGAGCACGACGGCGACGTACGCCAGGATCAGGCCGAGGTAGGTGCCGAGCAGTCCTGCCTGGTTGAACACCAGGAAGGTCGGGATGAGCAGCGCGGTGCCGGGGAGCATCTGGACGATCAGGATCGCGACCATGACGGTGCGTCGGCCGCGGAAGTGGAAGCGGCTGAGGGCGGCTGCCGCGAGGACGCCGAGGGCGATCGCGAGGACGACGGTGCCGCCGACCACGATCAGGCTGTTGCCGAGGTTGCGGTAGAAGCTGGTCTGGTTGATGGCGGCGTCGAAGTTGGCCAGGGTCGGCGACTCGGGGACGAACTTCGGGGTGGCCGACATGGCTTCGGAGCGCGGCTTGAAGGCGGTGTTGACCATCCAGTAGACCGGGAAGATCCACACGATGCCGAGCAGGACGGCGACGGCGTTGGCGAGCGGGCCGCCGCGGCCGGTGCGGCGACGGGTTCGGCGGCGGGTCACAGGTCCTCCCCGGAGCGGAGCAGGCCGCGGATGTAGAACGCGGAGACGACGACGAGGATGGCCGTGGTGACGACCGACAGGGCGGCGCCCTGTCCGATGTGAAAGCCCACGAACGCGGTCCTGTAGGCGAAGATGCCGAGGGTGGTGGTGGCGTCGTCGGGCCCGCCGGCGGAGACCAGCCAGATCTGGTTGAAGACGTTGAAGTCCCAGATCACCGACATCAGGGTGACGAGCATCAGGGTGGGGCGCAGGAACGGCAGGGTGATGTTCCACCAGAGCCGCCACTCGCCGGCGCCGTCGAGCCGGGCGGCTTCCTGCCGTTCGGCGGGCAGCTGGGTGAGTGCCGCGTACAGGGTCAGGGCGATGAAGGGGACGGCCTGCCAGACCACCAGCAGCCAGATCGACAGGTAGGCGAGGGCGGGGTCGTTCGACCAGTCGGTGCTGGTCATGTCGCCGAACACGCGGAGCTGGGTGAGCAGCCAGTTGACCACGCCGTAGCCTGGCTGGAAGAGCCAGTTCCACACCAGGGAGGAGGCGACGGTGGGCATCGCCCAGGCGCAGATCATGACGACGGTGAGCACGGTGCGCAGCGTGCGCCCGACCCGGGTCATCAGCTGGGCGACGTAGGTGCCGACCGCGATGCTGCCGGCCACCATGGCGGCGGTGAACAGCACGGTGCGGGCGAGCGAGTGCCAGAAGGCGGCATCGGTGAGCAGTTCGGTGTACTGCTGCAGTCCGACGGTGCGGTAGGCGCCGGTGAACAGGGAGCGCCGGCTGTAGTCGGTGAAGGAGGTGCAGACCAGGAAGGCGATGGGTGCGACGGTGACGGTCAGCATCACCACGCCGGCGGGTGTCAGCAGCCACCAGTGGGCCCGGGTCCGGTTCGGGCTGCGGGGCGTCGTGGAGCATCCCGCCGTACCCGTGCGTGGGGTTGTCATGGGTGTTCTCTTGTCCGGAGGGAAGGGGGTGCCCCGCGGGGGTGCGGGGCACCGGGGGTGGTCACTGCCCTGCGTTGAGTGCCTTGGTGGCGGCGGCGTCGAAGGCCGCGGCGGCGTCCTGGGGGGTCTTGGCGCCCGAGGCGACGGCGGAGAAGAGGTTGTTGACGTCCTTGTTGCCCTCGAGCTGGCCCCAGTCGGCGTTGGCCGGGGTGGCCTTGGAGTTGAGGGCGGCGTCGAAGAAGGGCTTCTTCAGCGGGGGGAGGGTCGCGGAGGCGGTCTTGATGCCCTCGGCGCTGTTGGGGATGAAGCCTTCCTTGCCGACGATCCACTTGCTCTGGACGTCGGGGCTCGCCGCGATCGTCGTCCAGGCGAGGGCGAGGCCGGCGTTCTTGCTGCGGGCGGCGATGCCCCAGTCGGAGCCGCCGATCATCACCGGCTGGGTCTTTCCGGACTTGCCGGGCAGCGGGAAGGTGCCGAGGGTGTCGTCGGTCAGCTTGGGGTTGGCCTTCTGGATGCGGCCGATGAAGCCGCTGGTCGCGATGATCGCGGAGGCCTTGCCGTCGGCGAAGACCTGCACCTGGTCGGGGGTCTTGACGTCGACGGTGCGGGAGGCGGCGGCGGAGAACTCGTTCTGGAACGCCTTGAAGTCCGCCAGTCCGGTCTGCGCCTGGGCGGAGCTCATCGAGCCGGACCACTTGCCGCCGCTGTGGGCGGCGAAGTCGCTGCCCGCGTCCCAGACGAACTGCATCGCCGCGTACCAGTTCTGGCCGGGGAAGTAGAGCGGGGAGAAGTCGGCGCCCGGGTTGGCGGCCTTCACCTTGCGCAGGTCGTCGACGAGCTGGGCGTACGTGGTGGGCGCCGCGGTGATGCCGGCCTTGGCCCACATCTCCTTGTTGTAGATGACGGCGCGGGCGCCGGCGAAGCCGGGGACGGCGTAGAGCTTGCCGTCGACGGTGGCCGGGCCTTCCAGGCCCTCCACCCAGGTCTGACCCTGCCTCAGGTCGTGGCCGTAGGCGGTGAGATCGAGCAGGCCGCCGTTGGCGGCGAACCCGGCAACCTGGGTGTTGCCGATGTCCAGGACGTCCGGCGGGGTGGAGGTGGCGAGCGCGGTGGTGACCTTGGTCTCGATGCCGTCCCAGCTCTGCACCTGGACGTCGACCTTGGCGCCGGTCTGCTGGGTGAACCGGTCGTTGATCGCCTTCAGGGTCTCGTCGGAGTAGTCCCCGTCCATGACCCAGACCTGCAGGGTCTTGCCGGCACCGCTGCCGGGGGCGACGGAGTGCGCGGCGCTGCCGGTGGTGCCGGCGCTGGAGCAGGAGGTGAGGACGGCGGTGGCGGCGAGGACGGCCAGGGCGGCCGGCAGGCGGCTGTGTCTCATGGAATTTCCTAGGGGTACGCCCGGTCGATATAGGATCACCGGACAGTGGGTGGTATCCACGGGCATCCGGATCGGGCGGCCCGCCGCGGTTGCAGCCGCGGCGACCGAAGGCCTCCGGTCCGGAAGTCCGTAACGCGCCGGGGTGTGTCAGAACACCCCGAGTTCAGCGGTGAGCAGCAGGGACGCCGCGCCGAGCAGCGCGAGATCGGCCCCGTCCGCCGCGTACCTGACGGTCAGTGCGGCGTTGATGGGTGACAGGGTGCAGGCCCGCGCCGTCGCCGACGCGGAGTCGAGGAAGGGACCTTCGATCAGGTCCCCGGGCCCGACGAGCAGGAACTCGTTCAGGTTCAGGACGGCGGCCACGGTGGCCAGGACCGTGCCCAGCGCCCGGCCGGCCTCGGCGAGGATGCGGTCGCGGTCCTCGGGTGCGTTGCGGTCCAGGCGTGCCCTGAGGCGGGCGGCGTCGATCAGTGGTTCCAGGCAACCGCGGCGGCCGCAGCCCTCGCAGGTCTCGCCGTTCGGGTCGACGGTCAGGTGGCCGATCTCCCCGGCCGCGAACTGCTCGCCCTCGACCAGTCGGCCGTCGACGACCAGTCCGGCACCGACACCGAACTCGGTGGTGACCACCATCAGGTTCTGCGCGTCGGCCCGCCCGAAGTTGAGCGCGGCCAGGGCCGCGGAGTTGACGTCGTTGCCGACCCGGGCCGGGACGCCGAAGCGCTCGCTGATCCGGGCCGCCATCGGCAGGTCGTACCAGCCGAGGTGGCCGGCCTGCCGGACCGTTCCCTCGTCGTCGACGATGCCGGGGGTGGCCACGCCGATGCCGAGCACCCTGGCCCCGGCCAGCTCCATCAGCTCCTCGGCCAGCCGCAGGACCAGCGCCAGCGCCTCCTCCCCCGCGGCGTCGCCGATGTCGATGCTCCGCCGTACCAGGATCCGGCCCCGCAGGTCGGTCACGGCCCCGCGGAACTGCTCGGCGTGCGCGAGATCGAGCACGACCAGGCTGACCGCGTCGTCCTGGACCTCCACCAGCATGGACGGCTTGCCGCGCCGCCGGGTGCCCGGCTCGGCCGGCGGCTCGACGTCGGCGACCAGCCCGTCCGCCTCCAGGTCGGCGACCAGGGCGGAGACGGTGGGCGCGGTCAGTGCGGTGGCCCTGGAGAGCTCGGCCCGGCTCATCGCGCCCTGGTGGTAGAGAGCCGCCAGGACGAGCGAGCGGTTGTGCACCCGGTTGTCCTGGACCTGCGCCTTGGTCCGCTCCGCCGCCCGCCGACCTGCGACGGGCACGGCGGCGAAGACGCCGCGCGGGGATTGAACCGGCTTCATGCCCGAACCTCCAGGAGTAATCTCTTAAGACTCTTTACTTAAGATTGTTTAGATAATGCTGCGCCTCTGCGGGCACTGTCAACCCTCGTGTCGCGACCGTGATCCTGCCCCTGCGGGCGACAGCCCACCGGGCGGGTCACACGGCGCACAGGTCGGCCGAGCAGGACCGCAACCCCGGTGACCGGCGCGCCGTTTCCGCCGAGCGCCGCGCGCGCCTGGCCGCGGACCACGGACAGCACCCGCTGCCACTCCCCCGTCTGCCGCGTCGTCCCGCAGGGCAGCCGGCGCGTCGCGCCCGGTAGGTCAGGCTTCCAACGCGGGGGCCACGCCGTAGCGGTCGAAGCGCTCAGCCCGGCTCAGCTCAGGCGTCCGGCCTGCCACGATCGGACCAGACCGCGAGCTTCCCGCCCGGCATCGAGACAACCCGCCAACCTCCCGACCCCAGCACTTCCCATGCCTCGAACGACGGGTCCGCCCGGCTGTTGAGGTGCCGGCCGTTGTCGAAGACCAGCCGCAGCGAGCCCGTCTTGAAGGCCACTGCGGACAGGACCTTCGCTCCGAACAGCCCCGACACCGCCGCCACGTCCTGTCGCCCCGGGCCGAGAAGAACATCCTGACGCCCGTCGCCGACACCGTGGGTGAGCTTGAAGGGGCACCCAAGAACCACACGGGCATCCGAGTCGAGGCGCAGGACCAACTGGTAGCCGGCGCTGATCTCCGTGACGGCCAGACCCCGAAGGTTCATGATCCAGCGGTCTTCGTGCTCAGCCGGCATTGATTCACTCACCACCGCACGATGCACCGCGGAGCACCGACGACACCAGCCGAGCAGGCTCCACAGCCTCGCAGCCCATCTCGCGGTGGGGCCGCACGCCCCCGGGCCGTCGTGCTGACCCTGGCGGCCAGGCGATGCGGGCACGACGCCATCGACTCCCTCACCACCCTCGTCGAGAACGCAGTGGATCTGAACGTCCCCGCGATGGCCGAACGCCTCGGCGTGGCCTGCCCCGACGCCTTCGTCAGCAGCCTGGGCCGAGACCTTGCCGCGGTCACCGGCGGGTTGACCCTGCCCTGGAGTTCGGGCGTCGTCGAGGGCCACGTCAACCGGATCATTCTGTGGAATCTGCGGTGTCAAGTTCCCGCGCATGACGGCGGCTCAGGCCACCGTGCTCTGCTCAGCGGGGGAACATGTCGGCGTAGGGATCCGGTTCGTTGGTGAAGGGATCTCGTCCGGCCTTCCATCGGATCTGCTGCTCGCGCCAGTGAACGAATCCTGGAGAGGTCTTGCCCCAGAGGGAGGTATCGCTCAGGGGACACGTGGCGAGGTCAGCGGTGAAGATCCGCAGGATGAACCGGGCCATGCCACAGTCGAACAGGGTCCAGCGTTCGTCGGTGTGCCGGCCGCAGACCAGGACCGGCCAGTTGTCCGGGTCGGGGTCAGTGGTGAGCCAGCACAGGAGATCGGGGCCGGATGTCTGGCCCCAGGGGAGGATGTGAGCCGGGTCGATATCGGGTCGCCACTGCGCGGGAGTGCGTTCCCATGTCGAGCGGGCGCCCGAGATCTCGTCCTCGATGGCACCGGGATCCCACTGGATACCGTCCTTGTGCAGAGGGAGGAGGACACTCAGCAGGTCATCGATGCCCCCACCGCCGTAGAGCGACATGAACGCCTTGTAGTCGCTGGGCAGCCGGCAGTCCAGTCGTTCTTCGACCGAGGGCCAGTCCAGGGCCTCGTCAACGCCGAAGGTCGGGGCCATGACCTGGGCGAGTGCTGCGATATCCGGGTGCTCAGTCATGGGCCTCCCCTTCATTCCAGTTGGTCGGCTCAACCTAGCGGCTTGGGCGGACAACACGGCCGGCGGGTGCTGTCTCGGGCCGGCGCATCGGTCTCAACGATTGGCAGTGCCACGGCGCCGGGAGGCAGGCTGAGCTCTCGCGGACTGGGCCCGGCCGGCGTCGGGACGTCGGTGAGCCGCTCAAGCAGACGATTGAGGGCATCCTGGCCGTCGTCGACGGCGGCTCGTTCGTCATCGGTGAGCGGGATGGACACGGCCATTTTCTGCAAGTTGCTTTTTGCTTCCAGGAGTTGGGATCTCGTGGAATGCTTGGGGCTGTAGAAGTCGCAGCGTGCGCAGGCCATGCGGTGCTGGCACTGCTCGAAGAAGGTGTAGCTGCAGTAGCCGTGTCCGAGGTCGTAGTGCTGCCAGGGTGCACCGGCCGCCGCGGCGCCGGAGGCGACCGCGTCGCGGTCGACCAGGACCTCGATGGTGCGCACGTTGCGTTCGAAGTAGCCGGCTTCGGAGTAGGCCTTGGACAGGGTATTCGGTGTGATCTTCGCGTAGTACTGGGTGGATTGCGGGGAGCGGTGTCCGAGCCAGGCCTGCAGCTCGAACAGGGTCATGGGTTCTTTGGCGTTGTAGAGCTGGCTGGCGATGGTGGACCGGGCGCGGTGGCTGGTGATGTTGCCGCGGATGTCGGCGGCCGGGACTCCGGCCTTGCGGCAGAGCATCGGGATGACGGTGTTGTTGATGTAGCTGGTGGAGAGGTGCCGGGCCCGGACGGCGAACAGCGGATCGACCAGCTCGCCGGTGCGGCGGTCGGTGAACTTCGGCTGGTCGGGGCGGGCGGCCTGCCAGGCGTCGACGGCCTGGCCGAGGATGGGGTCGACCGGCTTGGTGAAGGCGGTGCCGGTCTTGTGGGTGGGGACGTCGAGCAGGCAGATCGCGTCGCGGGCCAGGACCTGCTGCGAGTCGCCGGCGATCGGTGTCCCGTCGTGCTGCCAGCGGATGCAGCCCACCTTCAGCCGGGCGATCTCGTTGCTGCGTTGTCCGGAGAACAGCCAGGTCAGCGTGACCGCGCGGACCAGTTCGAAAGGGTAGAAGTGCCC
Organism: Kitasatospora sp. NPDC048365; assembly: GCF_043200835.1. Lineage (NCBI taxonomy): Bacteria > Bacillati > Actinomycetota > Actinomycetes > Kitasatosporales > Streptomycetaceae > Kitasatospora > Kitasatospora sp. NPDC048365. The sequence continues at coordinate 151,564 of NZ_JBICYJ010000013.1, read as the reverse complement.
GGAGCGGGTCTGCGGGAGGTCGGCGGGTTCCAGGTTCAGGCCCGCCCACAACAGTTTCGCCCAGACCTCGTCGGCGATCACCCTGGGGTCGGGTCCGAGGAGAGCGGTGATGCTGCGGGGGATGGCCAACGCGCGAATGGGGTCGAAGTGGCGGGGCAGCCACTCCCATTCCTGGCAGTCGCGGAAGAACGTCCGCAGCGCGGTGATCTGCCCGGCCTTGCTGGGCGCTTCCAGCGGCTTGCCGAGACGGTTGCCCAGCCCGATGGTGCGCTGGACGTAGTCGCCGACCTTCATCCGGTCCTGTGCGGCGATCCACGAAGCGCAGGTCTGCCGGGTCCAGTCGGCCGGATCTGCGGCGTCTGGCTGTTCTGCGGCGATCCACCGGCCGACCTTGAGCAGGTTCGAGCGGACGCCGCCGCGAACGCGCGGGGTCAGCGTCGAGGTGGCGTGCCAGCGGTCGGCCCACTGTTCCCAGATCGGCGCGCCGCCGCTGGCCCGGGCCGAGTGGCGGCCGGTGCCAGGCTGTGGAGAATCACAGAATCCGAGCTCGGCAACCGCCCGCTGCATCGCATGCAGGGTGTTCAGTCGGCTGCCTTCCAGCAACCCGTCGTGGCGGACCCGGTCGAACGGTGCGGTGTCGAGATCCTCAAGATGAGGGCTGCGGTTGAGTAGGAACAGCTGGCAGGACACCATCGGCAGCAGGGCGTCCTCGTCCCGGCCGAGCCGGTAGCCCCAGGCGACCAGGACCGTCCGAAGTCGTGCGACCTCGCCGTTGACGCGGTCGCGTCCGAAGATCCGCCAGGCCAGGGTCAGCCGCTGGAAGCTGCCGAGCCGGTGGAACTCGTTGAAACCGCCGAGTAGGTAGGCGTGCGCCGCGAGATAGGGGCGGACCTCGTCGCCTGCCCAGGCGGGTGCGTGCCGGCGGAACTCGGCCTGGGTGCGGCCGAGCAGGCGGAACCATTCCTCCTCGGTCCAGCCCCAGAAGGTCCTGCCGGTCTCCGCGCACCGCGTCAGCAGCACCGCGACCACATCCAGCATGGCCCGTCGGCGATGCGGGGTGGGCGGGGAGTCCAGTGCGGCGTTGACCGCCTCCAGCGGACCCAGCAGCCGCGCGATCGCGCGCCAGCCCGGCGCGGACGGGTCGTGGTACTGCAGTCGCCGCAAATTGCGCACGCCCAGGTCGGCCACGGCTCTGGCCTCGGCGGGTCGTATTGCCAGCGCGGCGGTGTCGCGGGGCGGGGAGATCGGCCAGGACCAGCGTCCGACCCCGTCCTCGGCGGCGATGGCCGGCAGCGGTGCGGTCATCGTGACACCCCAGCCGTCGTGCCGTCCGCAGAGGTGAGCATCTGTATTCGCCAGGCGTGGATGTGCTCCATGCCGCGGGCCAGCTTGTCGGCCAGGTCCCGGCCGGACAGGTGGATGTACTGGAGCGTGGAATCGGTGTTGCGGTGGCCGGCGAAGGTCGCGATCGCGTGCAACTCCCAGCCCATCCGGGCCAGATCGGTCAGACACAGGTGCCGGGTGGTGTGGGTCGAGAACCGCGGGACACCGGCCTCCAAGGCGATCCGACGGACGACCTTCGACCAGGTCCACAGAGTCAGCGGCTGTCCGTGGTTGCGCCGGGACTCCGACAGGAACAGCGGCCCCCTGGCCCGGCTGATCGTGGCCCGGTGAGCGAGGTAGGACGACATCAGCACGCCGGTCGACGCCGAGTACGGAACCACCCGCTCCAGCCGGTTCTTCGTCGTCTCCGCCCGCACCCTCAGCGTCCGGTGGGCCGGATCGAGGTCGTCGGTCCGCAGCGAGCACAGCTCCTCCCGCCGCAACGCGGCATCGTAGGCCAGGGCCAGCATCACCCGGTTGCGGACCGGCTCCTCACGCGCAACCTGCAGGATCCCCAGCCACTGCTCTTCGCTGGGAATCCACGGCAGCTTCGTCAGCCGCGGCACCAGCCCGCGCTGCTGCCCGCCCCTCTGGCGTCCAGGAGTGTAACGGCCCCGGCCCACCGGGTTCGACTCGCGCAGGCCCTCCTCCATGAGGAAGTCGTAGAACAGGCGGACCGGCACCAAACGCTGCTGGATCGTGGCGTTCGCCAGCCCCGACCCCGAGTCGATCGCCACCACGTTCGTACCCCGACGGTGCGGTCGCGACATCAACTCCCTTACGTAGACGGCAATGTGGGCGCGATTCGCGGTGACCGGATCGACGTCTTCCCGCTCGCACATCACCAGGTACTCGGCCAATCCGCGGGCGTAGGCGTCGATCGTCCTCGGCGCCCGACCGAGATCAGTCCAGATCTGCAACCACACCGCCGCCTGCTCGTGCCGACCCAGCACCGGCCACTTCTCCATCAGCACCATCGTGCCGCTCAAGCCATCTCCCAAGTCCGTGGTTGCACCGGAGAGACATGATCACCCCGGCAGATTCCACGTAACTTTTAAGATGATCAAGCGCCAGATGTTCGGCCGAGCCAAGCTCGACCTCCTCCGCAAGCGTGTACTCCTCACATCATGAAGATCACCGGGCACAGCTTGTCAGAGCGGGCCGGAAAGTCCTTTGACCAGGAGTTTTTCGTCCGTCACCATGCTCCGGTGACAGTTGAGACCACCCTCGTCAAGGTTGACGCCGACCTTCGCGCCGGCCGGATACCCGTCGCTCGTCAACGCCTGCGCGGCCTGGTGTCCTCGTACCCGGCAGACCTCACGGTCAGGCGGAGGCTGGCCGAGGTCTACCGGCTGTACGGCGAGCCGGCCGAAGCGGGACGCTGGGCCTACCTCGACACCGACCGGGTCCCGGCCGAGACGGCGGCTTTCGAGGCCCGCCACCCTGACCCGCTCGACCGGATGGCAGCCATCGCCTGGCGTGGGTCCGAGCGGTCAGCGCAGACCGAGACCGCCCGCGCCCGGCTGGCCGAGCTTCGCGAGGCCGCCTCCGTGCACGCCGGTCGCCCGATCCACTGGCACCACGTGCGAGACCGTGCCCAGCACGCCGCCCAGGACGGCACGGCCGGGCCGTTGGCCTGCGTTGGTCTTGCCGTCGTCGGTTTGGCTCTCATGGGCTTCGCGGTCCTCGGCGTCGTCACCTTCGTTCGCTGGTGGCTCTGACCCTTCGCCGCTGGCGTCGCTGTACCGGAGAGCTTTCACGGAACTCGCGCCAGAGCCAACTCCTACTGTCCCTTGACAATGTATGGACATGCCGGCTTTGCGCTCCTACGCAGGCAAGTGCTTCTGGCCTGAGCGTATGCAGCCGGAGGGCCGAGGCCGACCGTCTTCAGAAGGGCGGTTCGTCTGCGCAGCCGCCGCTCGAGAAACCGGGCCTACGGGTGGCGATGTCTTCGGGGAGCTCCAGGCTGGTCGTGTCGTAGCCCCATGTCTTCAGGGCACGCAGCGCGCGGCTGCGGTCGTGGCGATTGGTGCTGGTCGTAAGAAGACGGCGGGCGTGGCTGGCGAGTTCGCCACGGTGTCGGGTGAGTTCGGAATGTTCGGCCAGGGGGATAGCCGCAAGCAGAGCAGCGTCACGCACGACCGCGTTCGCGTAGTCCAGGAAGCGGGCGACGGCGTCGTAGAAGAGGGGCCGCAGATCGCGAAAGTCGCGCATGTACGGATCTTCGCCAAGGGACCAGCCGTGGCGTTCGCCCATGGCGACGCACTCATCGTCGGCGTCGTAAGCGAGAGAACCGATCCAGTCCAGCAGCGCCGCGCGCATGGGATATGCCGCGCGTCGCCCGACTTCGGGGCGGATCGTGTCAGCGGCGGGATGGGAGAGGAGGGCGGCGACGTACATGGCCACGGGGACGGTGGCCTCGTAGAGACTGTTCTGATGGCGCACCGGTTCCAGGTCATCGAGTGCGGAGGCTTGTACGACCGGGTCCGGGTCGAGAAGCCGCACCAGAACAGTCGGCAGGAACTCCCCACCCGTCAAGCGGGCGGTCCCGAGCGCGGCCCAGTCAGTAGTGCGCAGCAGTACCTGGCAGTCGGGGAGTCCGGTCGCCGTGAGGCTGTCGAAGGGGCTGTTGCTGATCGTCACCGGCCGAGGCTACGGCAACCCTCCGACACAGCGCGTCGGTATTCCATTCAGCCCGATGTTCACCTCTCGCTACGGTGCGTAATCGAGCCACAAAACTTGGCCAGAACCCGAGAACGGGCAGCGGATGTACACCGGTTTGGGAGGCAACCGACGCCCGCGAGGGATTCGAAATGTTCACGGGTTTCGACAGCAGCACCGGCATGGAGAGTTTGCTGCCGGGGGTGATCGCTGGCCGAGGCCGTCGGGTGTCTAGGGTCGCGTTCCATGACGAGGACCACGCCCCCGCGCCCGCTCGATGTCGAGGTGCTCTTCCCGGAACTGGCCGCCTACCGCGGTACGACGACGCGCCTGCACCCGCGTCCGGGCAGCCCGACGGTGTCGGGCAGCTCGGTGGGCGGCCCGATGCTGTGGCCGGCGGACGAACCGTGGCCGGTGTGCAGCGAGGCCCACGGCCGCGGGCGGGGCCGCCGCCCGGCCGACATCCACCGCTACCGGCGGGTCCTGTCTGCTGCATGGGCCCGGGAAGGGAACCCGGGCCCCACGGACGAGGAGCGCAAGCTGCTGGGCGAGCTGCGCCTGGAACACCGGTTTCCCGAGGTGTCGGAGACGGATCCGCTGCCGATGATCGGCCTCGCGCAGCTGTATCGGCGGGATGTTCCGGACCTGCCGGCGGGGCCGGGAGACTGCGACCTGCTCCAGGTGTTCTGGTGCCCTTTCGACGCGCACGGCCCGGGCCGGTACGACCTGGAGCTGCACCTGCGCTGGCGACGGTCCTGGGAGGTCGGTGAGGTGTTGGCGGTGTCCCCGCAGCCGATGGTCGTCGGGTACGACGGGTTCGTACCCGAGCCCTGTGTCGTGCACCCGGAGCAGGTGGCCACGTATCCGTTCGCCGGCCTCCTGCCCGAGGACCTCTGCGCCCGGATCGATGCCTGGGAGGAAGCCCTTGAGGAAGAGGCCGAGCAGTCGGCGGACGAGAACACGCCCGAGCCGGTCGGCTACCAGTACGACCTGTCCATCCCGCCCGGCTGGCGCGTCGGCGGCTTCGCTTCCTGGCACAGCACCGACCCGTACCCCATGGACTGCCAGACCTGCAGGACGCCGATGCACCTGCTGCTGACCATCGACAGCTCGGAGTGGGACGGCGGCAGCGGCAGCTGGAAGCCGCTGGAGGACCAAGACCTGCCCACCCACCGGTACGCGACCCCCACCGAGGTCACGGTGGGCCGCTCCGGCGAGCTCAACGTCTTCGCCTGCCCCACCGATCCCGACCATCCGCACCGTTGGAGCATCCAGTAGCTCGCAGGATCCGCCCGGTGCGGCAGCATTCTCATCGACGAGCGGGGGGTGCTGTCGCTTCTCGTGAACATCGAACACGCCGCCATGCAGGTGCCTCCCGAAGTACTGAACAACTGCTGTCGAAACCGGCGAACAAAGCCACGCCGGGCGCATTCGAGCAGGCCGACGCACCGGTCGAGCAGGGCGTGGACCTGGTGCCGGCGCTCGCGGGTGGTCTGTTCGCGGACGCCTCCGGGTCGGGCGGGGTTCACCGCGGTCGCCCAGCAGGTGGCGTGGGAGCGGACCTCGGCCAGGACCTTGCCGCACGGGTTGGACCACAGATGCCATCGGTCGCTGACCTGCACTGCTTCGGGGAGGGCCTGGCGGATCGCCTCGCCGTAGGAGCCGGACCCGTCGCGGCAGACGTACTCGATCCCCGGGTGCTCACGCAGCCACGCGGCCAGCGTCCGGGTGGTGCGGTCGGGCAGGACGTCGATCCGCTCGCCGGTCTCGGCGTCGATGGGCACGGTCGCGTAGCGGTGCCGGCGCTTGAGGGCGAAGTCGTCGACGCCGTGCACCCGCCCAGTCGGCGTGCCGCACACGGGACACGGCACGGGATCCTCCCGGGTCCGCGCGGTCACCCGGATCACACCGCGCTCGCCCGTCACGTCCTCGACCACCAACGCCGACAACCCTGAAAACACCTCACTCACAAGCTCGTTGACATCGCGCACACCATGCCGACGATGCCGGTCACCCCTGTTCCGGTTCGGGCCGTGCTGCTGACTGTGCCGGCGCTGCTGTTCGGCGGCACGTTGCTGGGCGACCTGAACGCGGCAGCCCTCCCTCGGCGGCGCGGGCCCAGATCTGTGGGTGTCGGACCCGGTTCGTACGCTGCGGCCATGAGCGAAGGGTCTTGGGCGGGCGTCCGCGAGCAGATACAGGGACTGGCGAAGGCGCCGGGCGCCGGCACGGTGTTCGGTTTCCATGGTCATGGGTTCTCGCTGGAGGATCCGCTGACCGAGCACGAGTTGGCCGAGTTGGAGGAGCAACTGGGTGTTCGGCTTCCGGAGGACTACCGGGAGTTCCTGACCCAGGTCGGCGCGGGCGGCGCCGGCCCAGCCTATGGAATTTTCCCGGTGCGCCGTGTGGACGGGCGATGGCGGTGGGACGGGGACGGTGCGGATCTCTCGGACCTCACCCGGCTCACCGAGCCCTTCCCCGTCCAGGGCCCGGACCCTGAACTGGTGCTCGCGCTCCAGGAGGAGTGCCCGCAGGAAGAAGACTTCGAGGAGGACGAGGACTTCGACCGGGCCTGGGAGACCTGGGACGAGAAGTGGGGCAGGGTGATGTGGAATCCCGACCGGACGGTGGGCGCCATCGTCCTCTGCCATCTGGGATGCGCCTACCGCCAATGGCTGGTCGTCAGTGGTCCCGAACGCGGTCGCATCTGGTCCGACGACCGGGCGGACGAGCGGGATCTTGAGCCGCTCCTCGGGTCGGGGCGGGAGCCCGTGACGTTCGCTCTCTGGTATCGGGGATGGTTGGAAGAAGCCGCCCGGGCAGTCGCCGCGAGTCGCTGACAGCGCAGGAATCGTTGAGGTCGCCTCCTGCCGGGTCCGCGACGCCGACACCGATCGGGTCGACGACCGCATCGAGGTCCTGCGCGCCGAGACCCGCACGTCCGGCAGCGTTGCCGCCCAGGCCGCACTCGAGCTCATTGCCGCGTTCCACCACGCCGCGTGCGCAGCGCCTGCGCGGCCCCGCCGCCACTGTCGGGCGCCTGCGCGGCCCTCGCCCGCGCAGGCCTACGCGTACTTCGCAAAGGCAAAAGCACCTGCCCTGACCTCCGACCGGTTCGCGAGCCCGGCGGAGCCGCCGGCGGTGGCCGTACCGACGTCCGGCGTTCATCGCACAGAGCACTCGACCGCTTGAGCAGCCGCTGACCGGACATGACGGTCTTCCTGCCCACGCGCACCCGGCGCAGCCTGTTGGCCGGTGCCGTCGTGGCGGCCACGCTCGCCGTCCTGGCCGTCGCCGCGGTCGCACCGGCTTTCGCGTTGCTCGGGTCCGCGCAGGGCCGCGTAGGTGCCCAGGGCGCGGGCCCCGACCTTGGCGACAGAGTTCGGCAGGAGGGGGTCGAAGCGGCGCCAGGCGGCCTCGACCATGGCCTCCGCCTCCTGGTAACAGGCCTGCACGGCACCGCAGTCGACGATGGCGGTGGCGACCTCGCGGACCGTCCGCGGGTCGGCTCCGCCGTTGCGGACGGCGGCCCACAGCCGGGAGATCTCGTCGGCGGGCAGCAGGGGGACGGCGCGGGCGAGCGGCACGGTGACCTTGCCGGGTGCCGGGCTCGGACCTGCCGGTCGTCTGCTTCAGCGAACCGTCCGAGGAGGCCCGCAGGGTCATGCTTCGGACAGGAGTGAGCGACCGAGGGCCCTACGAGCCTTGGGGGTTGGTGTTCGACCGCGAGGCGCGGCTCGAGATCGGTGTCCGCCCTGTGATGTACCTGTCCGGGGAGGAGATGGGCCTTACCTCCGGCCTCCCCGACATGTCCCGAAACCGTCGGGTCCGTTACGAACCCGGCTCTGCGGACTGGCTGCACGAGCGGGAATGGCGGCTCTGCTTCACCAAGAAAGGCGGCCAAGTCGGATCAGGCTCACCTCGCCCTCACCAGGGAGCTGACCATCGGCGTGATCGTGGGTGAGCAGGGTCGGCACCCGCCGACCCGGCAGGTTCGCCGGGCTCTCTCGCTCCCCGCCTCCCACCGAGCCGCGGCCGGGGGCGTCCGGGCAATCAGCCACCCTCCTTCCCGTGTGACCTCGCGGGCTCGGGGGAAATGATTCCGGTCAGGGCGCCGACGCCCGGAGTGGTTCGACGATGGGGGGTTCCATGTCAGCCGAACTGGTTCAACTGGTGGAGCAGGCCGGCCCGTACCTGACGGCGGCGGTGTCCGCCTACGGTGCGACGGTCCTGACCCGGGCCCAGAACGCTGCGGCGGACGGCACGGCAGAGGTCGGCCGTCGCATCGTCCGAGCCGTCTGGCAGCGCCGGCGGCGTCCCGACCAGCTCGCGCTGGAGGCAGCGGTCGAGGCCGTCGCCGCCGAGCCGGAGAGTCCGGAGGCTGCGGATGACCTGCGCCGGCAGATCGAGCGGGCCCTGCGCGAGGACGCCGAACTGCGGGCGGAGATCGCCGCGATGCTGCCGGGAGCGCCGCAGGTGGTGATCACCGCGACCGGCGAGCGGGGTATCGCCGCGCAGCACATTGGCACCGTGGTCAACGGCGACGGCGCGACGGTCCGGCCGTGACGGAGCACGTGTCCGACCCGTCCGCCGACGGCGGGCCCGACCGGGCCCGCGCGACGGACCGGGTGGGCGGAGCCGATGGGTACCGGATCTCCTCCGACGGTCCCCGGGGCGTGGCGGCCGGCTCGGTCGGCTGGGTGGTCAACGGCGATGTCGTGGTCTCCGCCGCCCCGGTGCAACCGACCGGTCCCGCCGCCGCGCCCCCGGATCCGCCGGGCCCGGGGCACGGCCCCGCGCACTGGTCCGTACCGCCGCGGAACGCCGCGTTCACGGGGCGGGACCAGGCCCTGTCCGAGCTGCGCGACCGGCTCTCCCGCGGCACGACGGCGGTGGTGGCCGCACCGCAGGCCCTGCACGGCCTCGGCGGGGTGGGCAAGACGCAGCTGGCGCTGGAGTACGCGCACCGGTATCGCGCGTCGTACGACCTGGTGTGGTGGATCGACGCCGAGAAACCGGAGGGCCTGCTGCCGGCGCTGTCGGTGCTGGCCGATCGGATCGGCCTCCCACCCGACGAGAACGCGGCCAGGGCCGCGGCCGCGGTCACGGAGGCACTGCGCCGGGGCCGGCCCAGTCCGCGCTGGTTGCTGGTGTTCGACAACGCCGACGATCCGGCCGCCGTCTCCCGCTATCTCCCGGACGGTCCCGGACACACCCTGATCACTTCCCGGAACCCGCACTGGACGGGCCTGGCCGCGGTGCTGCCGGTCGATGTGTTCCGGCGTGCGGAGAGCGTCGAGCACCTGACCCATCGGGTGCCCGGCCTCGCTCGGCGGGACGCGGATGCGGTGGCCGACGTGGTCGGCGATCTGCCGCTGGCCGTGGAACTGGCCGCCGCCTGGCTGGCCGAGACCGGGATGCCGGTGGAGCTGTACATCGAACGGCTGCGCGAGGAAGCGGCCGAGGTGCTGGCCTCCGGGACGGCCTCGCGGGAGGCCGGACTGTTCGGCGCGACCTGGAACGTCTCGATCGCCCGGCTGCGCGAGCGGTCCCCGGCCGCGGTCCGGCTGCTGGAGCTGTGCGCCTTCCTCGCTCCCGAGCCCGTCTCCTTGCGGGAGTTCGTCTACACCGAGCAGATGCTCGACGCGCTCCGGCCGTACGACCCCGGGCTGACCGACTCCTTCGCCCTGGGGCCGGTGCTCAGCGCGATCGGCCGGTACGCCCTCGCCCGGGTGGGCGGCGGTGACGACAGTCTGCAGGTGCACCGTCTGGTCCAGTCGGTGGTCAGGCACGGCATGACGGAAGAGCAGCAGAATGACGCCATGCACGAGGTGCACCGCTTCCTGGAGGCGCTCCACCGGAAGTCGGGCGAGGCTGACAATCCTGCCAACTGGCGCTCGCTGGGACGGATCTGGCCACACCTGGCACCTTCGCGGGCGCAGGACTGCGACGAGTGGCACGTGCGCGACCTGCTGGTCGACCGGGTCCGCTACCTGTGCGTCCGCGCCGACACCGCCCGCGGGCTGCCGCTGGCCCGGCAGTTGGATGCGGCCTGGACCGCCCGCCTCGAGTGGGAGGACTTCCCGGAGAGCCGGATCCACTGTGTGCGGCAGCTCCTCGACCTGCGCCGGCTGACCGGTGAACTGCTGCGGGCCGACGGCTCCTACGCCGCGGCGCTGGCCCTCGCCGAGACGACCCTGGCCGCGCAGCGAACCGAGTTCGGCGAGGACGACCGGAACACCCTGCTGACCGCCGTCTCGGTCGCTGCCACCCTGCGCCACCTGGGCCGTTTCCAGGAGGCGTTGGCCGCGGACCTGCACGCCCACCGGCGCTCGCTCGCCTGCTTCGGACCCGACGACCCGCTCACCCTGTCGGCCGCCGGCAACCTGGCCGTGGACCACCGACTCGCCGGTGACAGCGACGCTGCCCGGACCCTCGACCAGGACACCGCCGAACGCCGCGCCGCGCTGCTCGGTCCGCACCACCCCTCGACCCTGACCTCCGAGTCCCAACTCGCCCGCGACCTGCGCGAGTCGGGCGACCACCACGGGTCGGTCGACCTGCTCCGCCGGATCGTGCGGCTGCTCGACGGGCCGGTCCGGGTCGACCTCTCCGACGAGCTGCGGATCCGCCTGTCCCTGGCCGTCTCGCTGCGCCGGGCCGGCGACCACGCCGAGGCCCGCGAGCTCACCGAGCACCTCTACCGGCGGTACATGGACCGGTACGGCCCCGACCACGCCGACTCGCTGGCCTGCCGGCTCAACCTGGCCGCCGACCTCAGCGCCGCCGGCGACAACGAGGCCGCCCGCGACGTCGCCACCGACGCGTACGAAGGACATCGTCGACTGCTCGGGGAAGACCACCCGTTCACCCTCGCCTGCGAGAACAACCTCGGCATCTACCTGCGCGGCAGTGCCGACCTCGCGGGTGCGATCCGGCACGGCGAGCGGGCGGTGGCCGGCCTGTCCCGGGTCCTCGGCGCCGAGCACCCGTTCACCCTCGACGCCGCCGTCAACCTCGCCAACGCCTACGGCGACGACCTGCAGCCCGCCGAAGCGGATCGGCTCGGCCGCGCCGCGCTCGACCGCGTCACCGACCGCGCGGGCGGCGGACGTCCCGCAGACCGGGAGCTGGAGATCCAGCCGATGTGAGCGGGCGGCCCGGTCAGCTGCCGCCGCAGGAGGTTTCGAGACTTCTTCGCCGCCATGGTCGACCCACAAAGCCGCTGGGTGGAACGACGCCACACCGCCACGATCAGTAGCGCCGCACCGCGCCACACGGCGAGGAGCCGGCTCGACGTCGTGGTCTCCGCTCGGCGCTTCTCACCATGTCTTGTCGTCATCACTGCCGTGTGTGCACCGGTTGCGGAACGATCTTCCTTGAGATCTACTTTTCCGCAGGTCAGAGCCGTGTTCGATCAGAACTACGACCTGTAAAGTACCGATCTCACCGGCTCCGCAGGTCAGCACCGCGTCGGCCTGCGGATTCGTTCGCGAGGGACCGATCTGCGCCCGCAGGCGCGTGCTGCTCCAGCAGGGACAGGCGGCTGGCGGTCCGGTTGATGTCGGCGGGCAGGCCGTCGCCGCGGAGCACTTCGGCCAGGGATGCCCGGCTCACCAGGGTGAGCGGTATCTCCCGGTCGCACAGGACGTCGATCAGGTTGGCGAAGCGCTGGGCCGCGTCCCGGTTGGTCTCGGCCAGCCGGGGCAGGCCCGTGAGCACCCAGTCCTGCGCGGTGTCGGCGAGTTCCAGGTAGTCGCCGGTCGAGACCGGACGGTCGCACAGCTCGTGGAAGTCGAACCAGATCTGCCCGTCGCGCACGGCCAGGGCCTCCACCTTCCCGGTCCCGGCGCGCAGCGGGCGTCGTTCGTCCGCTGTCGGCACGGTCAGCCCCGCGTCGGTGAGCTGATGTTCGGTGCCGGGCCACAGGTAGCGGCCGGCGGCGAACCCGGAGCGGGGCCGGCCCGCGCCGCGGGAGGTCCGGTAGTCCTGGCCGTCCGTCAGCTCGACGACGTCCAGCGAGGCTTCCAGCAGGGCGATGACGGGTTCGAAGAGCTGGTGGAAGACGGGGTTGGGCAGCAGGCCGGCGGGCGGATAGTTGGAGGTGGCGAGCAGGGTGGTCCCGCGGGCGAGGAGCGAGCGCACGACCCGTCCGATCAGCATCGCGTCGCCCGCGTCGTGGACGTGGAACTCGTCGAAGTACAGGAACCGGCAGTCGCCGAGCAGTTCCTCGACCGCCCGGTCGCTTGCGGCCCGTTCGCCCCGGTACCGGCCGTAGGCGGTGTGGAAGCGGCGGAAGAACTCGTGGAAGTGCAGGCGCCGCTTCTCCGTCTCCTCGGTCAGCGGGACGGCGTCGAACAGCGTGTCCGCCAGCCAGCTCTTGCCCCGGCCGACCGATCCCCACAGGTAGACCCCGCGAACCGGCGCCGTCGCCCGGCCGAACAGTCGCCGCCTGCCCCCCAACGCCGACCCGAGTCCGGCGAGCCGGGCCGCCACCGCCAACTGCCCCTCGTCCAGCACCAGGCCGTCCCGCTCCGCGGCCCGCGTGAACTCCCCCGTCCCGACCACCATGCCCCCTCCCCTGATCGATGATCTTCAAGGCTCCCGACCATACGCCACGGGGCGTTCTCGTTCGCGCCGCTCAGCCCATCAGCCGGCGGATCTCGGTGATGACGCCGACCAGGGCCTCGCGCTCCGGGGGCGTCGTCCCTCCGCCACACCCTCGTTCCAACCACAACACCCCACGTCACGGGCCTACATCACAACCAAAGTGCCGAGCAGTCACACGGGATGATCCGGTAGGTCTTCGACGCCCGGTTCGAGGCCGGTCTCGACTGGGCGCGGGTGTGGGCGAAGGGCCACGACGGCGCTCTGGCCGCGTCGGCGCGGGCCTCCATCGGCGGGTACGCGATCGGCACATGGCTGGCGGAGCTGTGGGCCACCGTGCAGGTGCCGGCCGGGGAGCAGGGGGCGATCGCGCCGGAGCGGTGCCGGGCACTGGAGGAGATCGATCCGTGGTGGTGCCCCACCTGGCCGATCACCTGGCAGCGCGCGTACGCGACGGCCCGGCAGTGGTGGCTGGAGTGCGACGGCCTCGTCGACTGGACCACCCTGCCGCTGGACACCGTGTACGAGGGCGAGCAGCTCGGCCGGTGGGTGAAGGCGCAGCGGGCCGGCCGGCCGGGCTTGGAGGCGGACCAGCGGGACCTGCTCGCCGCGATCGGGCTCGAGGAGAACCCCGAGCTGGTGGCCGTCAAGGCCGCCGCCAAGGCGAGGCTGTCCCGAACGGACCGCTTCACGCAGGGCCTGGCCGCGCTCGCGGCCTTCGTCGAACGGGAGCGGCATCCCCGGGTTCCCCGCCCACACAAGGAGCCGGTGGAGGCCGGCCCGGCGGCGAGAATCAGGTCGTCGTGTCGCATTTCGCCCTGGGTACCTGGCTCGACAACACCAAGGCACGCAGGGCCGAGCTCACCCGGGGCAGCTCGCGCAGCTCGCCGAGTTCGGGGTCGAGTGGGCGTGAACGGCAGTGTGCTCCGCGTCGTGGTCGCCGCGGTCGCCCTGGTGGCCGGGTACGTGCTGGTCGGGTGGCCGTTCAGTCAGTCGGTGTCGGTGGCGGCCAGCACGGCTATCCAGCTCAACGGGCCTTCCGACCTCAACCAGGTCGCCGCCGCCCAACCCGCTGACACCACACCACCCACTCACACACGCTGCCGGCTGGGATCAAGTCCCGGCACGTCTCCCACACGTCCGGCCCGACCGCCTCCCCGGACCACTCGCCCATCGCCATGAAAACGAGTCTGGCCCCACCGCTCACACGGCAGGGCCAGAACCCAACATCTTCATCGGTCTTCCAGGGCGAGCGCCACTCATCGCTGCAGGACAGACATGGGCGATCCCCTTTCTGGGACGGCTGGTTGCCGCTTGACAGGACGCTAGAGCGGAAGGCGCCGCGCAGTGCGTTCATATGACGTGCGGCTGCCTCACTCTCCGATGGGCGCCGACTGGTCCTGCCCCGCACCCGTGGAGGCGCTGGACAGCGTCTCCACCTCCTTGCCCTCCGAGCTGGTGCCGAGCGCGGCGGCCGTGATGAGGTCGGACTCGGGTGCGGCCAGATCCGCACCGAAAGCCGCGGCGGTGCGCCGCACCTCAGCGAGTGCCTCGGTCAGGTCGGCCAGGTTGACCTGCCGGTCGTCACCCTTGCGTGAAGCCGCCTGGAACGCGGCCAACTTGACGGCGTTCACCAGGTCGCCTCCGGACAGCCCCAGCGAGAGGCCGGCCAGCACGGCGGCGTCGACATCGTCCGCACGAGGCATCCGGTCCGGCAGCTTGGCGGCCCACAGCCTCTGCAGGGTCGGCTCGTCCGGAACGGAGAGGACCAGGGTGACCTGGATCCGCCGGCGGAACGCCCGGTCGAACAACTGACCTTGGTTGGTCGTGAGGACGACCATGCCCGGATAATCCTCCAGGGCGCGGAGCATGGCGTTGCGCACGTTGTTGTGCGCCTGGTCCGAACCGCTGTCGACTCGGGTCAGGCGACCGCTGGTCAGCGAATCGGCCTCGTTGAAAACGAGCATCGCGCCAGCCCGTTCCCCCTCGGCGAACAGGGCCTTGAGGTTCTTCTCGCTTTCGCCGACGTACTTGGACTCGATTGCGGTGTAGTCGACGACCGACTCCGCCGGCGACCCGATCCCCACCCTCGCGTTCGACAAGATCGTCGAGGCGCGCGACCTCGCGGCCAGGGCAGTGCAATGCTGGGAGAACGGCGACCAGCAGGGAGCGTTCGAGGCCGCCAGCGCGACGGCGCCGGCCGCCGAGGCCGCGGCCACCGCGCTGAACGTCCTGCTGAAGCCGGACCGGGAGCGGACACGGCAGGACGAGCACGGACCGGACGACGACGGATCGAACTGGCCGGGCTGACACGCCCGCTACCGGTCCGGCTTCAGCAGGACGTCCGGGATCGGCGGCACCGCCGGACCCGACTCCAGGTAGGGCAGCGCCCAGACGGTCCGCAGCCGGGCCTCATCTGCGCACGCCGCCAGGCAGGCCTCGTAGTCAGCGAGGAAGTCCTCGAGAGGATCCGGGCCCGGCTCCCGATGCTGCCGGCTCACGACTACCCGACGACGGCCGGATCCACCGGGTGCGGTCCGGCCGGGCCACGCCCACGGCGAGGACAGCGGCTAATGCTGTGACTGCATACGTTCGCCAGGGTGGTGGTCGGCGCTGCTGAGGTCCGGACCGGTTGGATCTCGGGAGACGTTCTTGCTGGCCTGGGAGGCGGCAGGAGGGCCAGCAGTTGCAGCGGGTCGGGCGGCGGAGCAGTACCAGCTCGGTGCGGTATCGGCGGCGATGATGCTGCCGGCTCCGGTCGGCGGCACCCGAGCGTCGGTCATCGCCCGGCTGGTGGCGGCCGACGAGGACACCGTGCTCTGCCTTCGGATCGGCGCCCCTTCATCCTCATGTCACCTGATCAGCGGGGGCGCCGTGCCCCGGCCGGTGACCAGGCGGCGCCTACAGTCGGAATAGATCGTCGGCGCAACAAACCATCGCGATTCCGGGAGGCTCCGTGCTCCAGCTAATGGTCCTGGATGAATCGGCGACGGCGACACCAACGACGGCCTCGACCGCCCCGCCCGGGTCGGGCGGGGGTGTGGTGACGCCGGCCCCCACTGTGCTGGGCTGGGACCAAACCCTCATCGCGATGGGGATCACCGCAGCGGTGATCCTGCTGATCGGGCTGGGACTCCTGCTGGCCCGGAGGCCAGTGACGGTTCGCAGCTGGTTGGCGCTCATGCTGGTCGCAGGCCTGCTCCTGTTCAGCGTGCTGTCGTTCGCGGTCAACGACAGTGCGACGCGCGGAACACTGCTCGGCGCCGTCGGCGCGGTCGTCGGCACAGTCGTCGCGTTCTACTTCACCTCGAAAACGACCGAGCAGACCAACCAACTGCTCGCCGCCACCGTGGGCACCGAGAGCGTCCCGGACCTGTCCAATCTCAGCGAGGCCCAGGCGAAGGAGAAGCTGGGCGCGACCTCGCTGCGACTGGTGACCGCTCCCACCTCGCAGCCACCGAGCGGCACCGCGACAGTGACTGGGCAGGAGCCGATCGCCGGCACGGTGGTGCCCAAAGGGGCGTCGATTTTCGTGACCTACGGCTGACGCGACAGCGGCTCACCTATGTCGTCCCGGCCGGATGACTTCCCGATGCGCTGGTCGCGAAGTTCGCCCTCCCCAGTCTGCACGGCCGGTCCCCATGGTCATGGGGCGGTCGGCGATCGCCGACCGCGTGGCGGTTCACCTGCTCAAGCACGACTACAAGCGTCTTATCAGGGAGATCGAGTCTCTCGATCAATTCTGTCTCATGCTGTGCGTCGACGCGGCGGGCACCTACGGCTGCCAGGCTGTCGAAGTCGCTACCGACCTGTCGGCCGTCGCGTTCTGGCGCAGCCACGTCCCTGCAGAGGCCGGATTCGGTCATCAAATGCACTCACGGGGCCGGCCTGGGCTTTCACGGAACTGCGGGCAGAGCCGCGAAATTGGCTCTGCCCGCAGTCCCGGATGCTGTTGGTGATCTTCACGGCCCTGCATATTGCTGTAGGCCGCCCGGGCTCAGGCCGTCCCATGAGAAGCCGCTCCTCACAGATCGCCAACAGCATCAGTTCCGTGAAGGGCCGCTGCGGGGGTGCTACCCGGTGGCCACAACCTGGCCGGCCGTGACCTGGGGAGGGTTGGGCAGCAGTGAGGTGAGGTTGTCCCGCACGAAGTCCGCCGCTCTCCGGATCGACTCCTCGGCCCCGGCCTGGTCTTCGAAGACGCTGGTGGAGACCATCACTCCGTCCCCGGCGTCAACCCAGTAATAGGCCACGAATCCGGGAACCTGCCGCAGCAGCGGCACGAATCCATCGTTCACCCGGCGTGCTGCCTCCGTAGGATCGGTCACCCCGTCGTACCGTCGCACTGCTGCGTACACGCTGGTCTCCTCACGGGTCCCGAGGTCATCTCGTGCGAGACGACATACCCCTCGCCGACGTCTTCCGCTCGCGAGGTAGTCGGAAGGCACTCGGACAGCCGAATTGGTGATCCACGGCGGCCTGCGCCGGGCGCCGGAACAGGCCGAGGCCTCACGGAACTGCGGTCAAACCCGTTTCAGGGATCGCCATCACACGAACGTGCCATGGCTGCCGTACCGGCTTCGACCTGCGTGGATGGCACGGCGCCGGGCGCCGGCCGCGAGTGCGGCGGGGGTGAGGGTGCCGGTGCCGAACCGGGCGTTCGCGCGGTCGATGACGGGCTCCAGGGTGCGGGCGCTCTCGGTGGCCGGTCGAAGGTCAGCTGCACCGCGGTGCTCTCCTGCTCGCCGAGGTCACCGGCGCGGGCAGTGACCGCGCGGACCCGGGCCCGCTGCAGGCCGAGTCGGGCGTGCAGGGCAGATGTCGATCCCGACGCCGTAGTACTTCGCGACCGAGGCGAAGGCCGGCAGCACCCGGCCGGTCTACGGGTAGCAGACCGTGGCCATCCGGTCGAAGCGCCAGCGCCGGGCGGTGCCGCCGAGCTTGCGCACCACCTGGACCAGGTGCGGGAAGTCCTCGGACTCCGCGAGCACTGCCCGCCAGCGGCCGGAGTGGGCCAGGGCCCCGACCAGCAGGTGTGCGTTCGCGCCGACGCCCCACGACTCGGGCGGGTCGGGCAGCTCGAGCCAGTCGAACTGGATCTCCTCGCCCGGCGGGTGGGCGATCACCGCGACGTCGCGGCCGGTCGACGCCTTGCAGGGCTCGCAGTGCGGGTGGAGCTGGTGGCGGCGAAGCACCCGGGTGAACGTCGAGTAGGCGCCCTGGTAGCCGAGTTCGGTGATCTCGTCCAGCAGCGTGGAGGCCCACACGTGCGGATCGTCCGCCAGGCGCTGGCGGCAGTAGTCCACGAACGGCGCAAACGCGTCCGGGGCCCGGTGCCTGTGCTCGGACACCCGCTCACCGTTCAGGTGGGCGCGGATCGTCTTGCGGTCGCGACCCAAGTGCCGGGCAATGGCCGAGATGGACCAGCCCTGCCGACGCAGAGCATGAGCGTCCACGTCTTCCTCCCGCGTCAGCATCCAGGCCCCCGAACAGGCCGAACTCGTTGCAAGCGCAGACTTTCCGACAGGACACGAACCAACCGGACACGCCGGGAGAGATTACACGATGGGTGGGGAGATCACCTGAGCAGGTTTGGCCAATCAGGTGTCGTAGAACTCGCCATCGTCGCCCTGGATCTTCGCCTCCAGGGCACTTGCCACCTCACGCATCTTCGCGATCACCGCATCGCTCGGGTTCTTGGACACGATCCGCCCGGCGCTCCACCACATCGGAACATCCACGAGGCCGGGATCAGCAGCGACCACCGCCTCCCACTCCGCCGTGCTGATGTCCCGACCCTCTTCATCCCACCAGTTCTCACGGCGGGTGATGTGCACGTCGTAGCCCATGACCAGCCAGAGTAGGCCGCGAGACCGACATGGTCGCGAAGTCACATTGGAGTAGCGAGTGCAGGGTGTTGCCCGCACTCACCGAAGGTGAGGAATCCAAGCGAGCAGGCGTGGCCAGTACCCGAGCACGGGTGGGGAGATTCAAGGCTCTGACCGCGCTTCCGTGAATGATCTCCAGATTCGTCGAGGACCGGCTCACGCCGGTCCTCAGCCCGGAACCCTGATCCACGCCCGCGAGAGTTCCTACGAAGGCGCCGGGGTTGCCGCGCTTTGTCAGCTGTAAGAAGTGAAGGTCACCGACCGTACGAGCATGCTGTAGGTGGCGCCTTCGGCGTACGACACAGGGCCTCCGGCCCAGTCCGTGACGGCGGAGCCGGCCGTACTGGGGTCGTCCCAGATGGACAGCTCAACGCCAGCGGCCGAGTCCGGGTACTTATGGGTCCGGCTCGTCGCGTCCCAGGTATCGGCGCGCCGCAGGGTACGCACCGGCCTTCCGTCGACCCGCCAGGTGATCTCCTCGGGCGTCCAGCGGATGGCATATGTGTGGAAGTCGACAGTGGTGTCGATCCCGGATGCGGGGACCATGGTCGTAAAGTCTGCTGCGCCCTTGGCGGAGTAGTTCGTCTGAACGCAGGCCGGGTCCTTGCCGACCCACTCGAAGGAGATCTCGTCGCGGGTCTCCTGGGACTGCAACGCCAGGACGCACGCCACGCCGGTGTGTGTGGCCCCGCTCTTGACCACGGCGGTGAGCTCGCCGTACTGCTCGGTGTGCTTGTCGTGCGAACTCACCTGCGCGCCAGTGCCGACGTTCCTCGCGGAGTCGAAGGCCAGCTCCAGCACCAGCGCATTGTCGCGCAGTGCGGCGCGATTCGGGGTGAGCAGGCTGGTCCAATCCGCGTCGAAGGCAGACGAGCCGTAGTCGGGGTTGTCGAAGTTGGCAGTCCAGGACATCGCCGCTCCAGGCGCATGGGAAGAGATCGCTGACAGTCGATCACATAGGGTTTCCAGCATTCCAGATGGCGACCGGCTCAGCTCTCGGACTCCGAGAAGGTTCACTCTGCAGATGCCCGTCCACCCCGGTTGCGGCAAGACATCTTGCGACGTCAAGGTCCTGATCCTGGCGGCCATCGACTGACCTGGCCATTCACGCAAGCGCGGTCAGAGCCAGATTCAAAGAGCCCTATCACCTCAGCCTGGAGAACCGGGGGAGGCCTGCCAGAGGCGTCCGGCACCTGCTTGTCGGCGGTCGCCAGCTTCCCGGCCGTGGTCCGAGGTGTCGTGGGTGGGCTGGTTCAGCAGGGCCAGGACGGCGGCGGTTCCGCCGGCCCGGTGGGCATCGGCGATCTTCTGGAGGTTCCGCGCGAGGGTGCCGATCACGGTGACCGACTGGCCGCGGCGGGAGACGGTGCCGCGGGCGAGGATCAGGAAGTGGTGGACCAGGGTGCTGGCGGCCTGTTCGTGGGTGTCGTCGAAGAAGGTCAGGTCGACCTGGCCCCGTTCGCCCTGGCTGCCATCGTCGAGGGACACGAAGATGGTGCGCCAGCCGGAGCGCATCGGCGGGGTCTGGATGGCGACCTTCGCGCCGGCGACCGGCGACCGGCCGACCGAGCTGCACCTGGAGCAGGAGGAACGCACAGCCCTCCTGCGCGCCCACGACCGCTCCCGGGCGGGCCAGCAGGAGCGGGACTTCGCGCTGGGCGCGGTCCGGGCCCTGGCATGGCTACTCGGATACGCCAGCGGTGTCCGTGGGCGGGGCCGCCTCGGGTGGTTCACCCGAGCCAGTGCGAGGTGTCACCGTCGATCGGCTGCGGCTGCTGCTCGGCAGCTGTCTCGAGTTCAAGGAGCCCGCCGAGCGCCGCCACGGCGGCCGCTGCCGCGGTGCCCGCCTCGCCCGCGGCGTCACGGGCCCCCTGCAGGTCGCCGGCCTGCCGGCAGTCCAAGGCTCTGGCGCCCAGACGCCGCAGCTCGGCGAGTTCGGTGTCCGCCAGGACCGGAGCAGGCGCGTCCTCAGGAATCGCGGTCATCCCGTCATGGTCGACCAGCGCCACCCACCCATCCAAGATCATCCACGGCGTACGTTCCGCCGCTGTCTTACCGATCCCCCGCCGGTGCAGAGGCCGACGCCCCGGCGGGTGACCGTACGCGGTCACAGCACTAGGGTGGGGCCGTGGACATGCGGACGACCATCACCCGCCTGACCGAGGAAGCCGGACTGCAGCTCCACGACCGCACGTGGGAGCCGGCCCCCGCCGACCGGGCCCTCGCCGAGCGGACGGCGGCCGCGCTCGCCGAAGCCGTCCAGCCGCCCGCCGTCCAGGAGTCTCTGGCTCCGATCGACCGGCTGGAGCACCTGCGGGCCGCGCTCGCCGACCTCGCCGTCGCCATCGCCCGGGTCCACGGGCACCTCGCTTGGTTCCTCGCCGCCGCCGGCACCGCCCCTGGCCCCCGTCCTGCACTGGCGCGCTCTGCCCGCCGACCACGGCCGCTCCTTCGGCACCGTCGAGCCGACCCTGGGGCAGCACGCGGACGCCGAGGACGCCGTCCGCCGCCTCCAGCAGACCCTCGCCCGGATCGCCACCGCCTGAGATCCGGCCCGTGCTCGGGTTCTGCTGGATCATCGTCTGGCTGCCGACACGGCCGACCCCGGAGCCCCGGTCACCGACCGCCCCTGCGCAAGGCCGCCCTCCGGCCCCGCCCGGGGCCGGAGAGACGACCGGGAACCACGGCGCCCCCCGGCGGTCCGAGGACCTCCGGGGCGCTGTCGCGGGAGCTTCGGTCACTCCCGCTCCTCGTCCATGTCCATCGCGGCCGTGTCCTGCCCGGCCGGCATCGCGCCCTCCGCCTGCTGCCGGGCCTTCTGCTCCGTGTCCTCGGCCTTCGCGCCGTGGTCACCGAGCGCGCTCTTGGCCTGGTCCGCCAGGTCTTTCGCCTTGTCCTTGAACTGGTCGCCGAGTCCCATGCCTCTCCTCGTCCTGTGATCGGGTAGCCCCCGTCCCAGAAGCCGCAGCGGCACGCGTCAGCGCCCCCGGGCATCGACCGAATGGCCCAACCCGGCCCGGCTGCCGCTGGTGGCGGCGCAGATCAGGGGTCTAAGAAGGAACCTGGACGGGCAGCCGCCCGGCAGGAGCTCCAGGCCACTGGGCCCGGAGCGAAGGCCGGCCCGGCCGCCTGGGCAGTCCGCCCAGCGGCACCACCCGGGCCGCCGAGCCGACGAAGAGGAAGGGGTCGTGATGGCCAGACCCGTATGGACCGGCGTGCTCACCTTCGGCCTGGTGACCGTCCCCGTATCGCTGTACACCGCGACCGACAGCCACAGCGTGGCCTTCCACCAGCTGCAGCGCGGCACCAGCGACCGGGTGCGCAACAAGCGCGTGAACGAGCGCACCGGCGACGAGGTCCCGTACTCGGAGATCGTCAAGGGCTTCGAGGTCACCGACGGCGAGTACGTGGTCGTCGAGCCGGACGAGCTGGAGCAGATCTCCCCTGGGCGCTCGCGCACCATCGACATCTCCGGCTTCGTCGACCTGGACCAGGTCGACCCGATCTTCTTCGACAAGACGTACTACCTCGGGCCGAAGGGCAAGGAGTACGCGAAGATCTTCCAGCTCCTCACCGAGGCGCTGACCCGCTCGAACCGGGCCGGTATCGCCCTGTTCTCCATGCGCGGCAAGGAGTACCTGACCGCCGTGCGTGCCGAGGGCGGCCTGCTGGAGCTGCACACCATGCACTGGGCCGACGAGGTCCGCGACCCGCGCAAGGAGATCGGCGACCTGCCGGGCGGCCAGGCGAAGTACAGCCGGCAGGAGCTGGCGACCGCCCAGCAGCTCATCGACATGCTGAGCGTGGACTGGGACCCGAGCGAGTACCACGACACATTCGAGGAGCAGGTCAGAAAGCTGATCGAGGACAAGCTCGCCGGCCGCGAGATCGCCGTCTCCGAAGGGCCGCCCGCTGAGGCCACCAACGTCGTCGACCTCATGGAAGTCCTCAAACGCAGCCTCGAAGGCGTCAAGAGCGGCACAGCAGAGCCCGCCGCGCACTCGTCGCGCACAACGCCGAAGACCACCGACGGGAAGAAGAGCACCAGCAGTGCCCGGCCCGCCAACGCGAAGAAGCCGGCCGCGAAGAAGCGCACCACCGCGAAGGAAGACCTGTCGCAGCTGACCAAGGCGCAGCTCTATGAGAAGGCCACCGAGTACGAGATCGCGCACCGCTCCAGCATGAGCCGCGACGAACTCCAAAAAGCCGTCGAGAAGGCCGCGCGCGGCCGGCGGCTTCGGACGGCATCCTGATCCGGACGGCAATGCGCGGTGAAGGAGCTGTCGTCAGCAGCTGTGTGCCCGCCGAGGATGGCCGGGATGTGCGTCTCGGGCCCGGCTGGCGGCCGGCCCGCTCCGACGCCGTGATCACATCAGCCACCCCGAGATCGTCCCACTGCGACTGGGCGCTTCAGTGGGGTTGATCCGCTTTGACGGACACTCCTGATCAGGGGCTTCGGCCTCGGAAGGATGATGTCCGTCATGGAGAGCACGGGGAAGAAGAAGCCGCGGCCTCTCCGCTCGTTCACGCCGGAGTTCAAGGCCGAGATCGTCGAGCTGTGCCGACGTGGTGCCCGCTCCGCCGGACGTGACCGCGATCCAGAACCTCGTTCCGACCGTTGCCGGCAGGTGGCGCCGATTCGCTACCCGCGAGCCGTCCGCCCACTTCGTCTTCCTGTCCGGGGCGAACCGAACACCCGCCCCCGAGGACGGGAAACGTCCGGAGCGGCATGGCCGACAGTTCCGAGGCCGTTGCTCGGCGCCTGCCGGACACGCGCGAATGCCTGTCCAAGGGCCTGACGCCCCCTGCCCGTCGAGCGGGGGAAGCTCCACGAATGGCCGAACCCCATCGGCCGCGATAGCCAGGCTGACCGGTCGGAAATTATGATCGATCCAGCCGAGCGAGTGTCACCACCGGCGGACGCCAGCGTGGCACGGAAAGGCTGTCATGACTGGACCAGTGTGGACCGGCGTTCTGACCATCGGGCTCATTACGCTGCCAGTGGCGCTCCACAAGGCAGTGGAATCCCATGACATCGCCTTCAACCACATCGAACGTGGCACTTCCGATCGGGTCCGCATCCGGTGGGTGAATGAGCGGACCGGCGCCGAGGTCGACTTCCGTGACCTCGTAAAAGGATTTGACGCCGGGGGCGGAGAATACCTGGCCATCGAACCCGAAGAGCTCGAAGAAGCCACCCCGGAAAAAAGCCGGAAAATCAAGGTAGCCGAGTTCGTCAATTTCTCCGACGTGTCCCCTTTGTATTTCCGGGCCTCCTACTACCTCGACCCGCGAGGGAAAGGGAACGCCAAGATCTACCAGCTGCTGGCCTCCGCAATGGAGCACTCGAACCGGGCGGGAATTGCCACGCTCTCCATGCGGGACAGGATGTACCTGGCCGCAATACACGCCGAGAGGGGATTGCTGACACTGCACACCCTGTACTTCCCGGACGAGGTACGCGACCCGCGCCGCGGACTCGGCCACATGCCCGTGGAGGAGCAAAAATTTACCGACGCCGAGTTCCGCATGGCCGAGCGACTGCTCGACCTGCTCACCGTCGACTGGGACCCGCGGAATTACACTGACGCGCGCCACGAGCAGATCCGTCGCACCGTCGAGGACAAACTGGCCAACCGCGAGATCGACTCGCTGCGCCAAAGCCTGGCATCCCTTGGCGGGACCGTCAAAGAACCCGGCCACGGGAAGGGCCGTCCGAGGCCCATCGCAAATGATGCCACCACAAAGGGGCGCGGCGGGCGGGGTCGCAAAGGAAAACCCGATCGGCGGAGAGAAACGACACGTGAGGACATCTCCGGCCTGACCAGGAAAGAGCTGTACAGGCGCGCCCAGGAACTGCAGATCCCCCATCGGTCGGCCATGAATCGCCAACAACTCCACGACGCCCTCCTACGGGCAACCCGGTGAGCCTCTCCATCCCGAGTTCTCGCAGGTGGCGAAGAGTGTGGAGGGCGGCGACGAGCAGGCTGATACGGGTAATCGAGCAGCGGGCTTTGCGGAAAATCCGCCGGGAAGCGTCCTGCCCGCGATCACGAAGTCGCCCTCACCCGGACCCTGACTTGATTCTGTCGGGGATCTTGGAGTTCCTCGGTGCGGCAGCATGATCAACGGGCATGCTCGGGTCGTTCCCCCGACCGATGCAGCTGTCGAGGTGCCCGTTGTCCCTTCGCCCCCGTTCCGGTGAGCAAGTCCCTTCTCTGACCGTGCAGATCGCGCGGGCGGGCAACCCGGGCGGTACGACGGCGATATGGGTACGCGACCGCCTCGATGGGCTGTGGCGCGACGAGGACTTCGCCGACTGGTACCCCCGCGATGGGCGGCCGGGGCTCTCGCCTGCTCAACTGGCCACCGTCTGTGTCCTGCAGTTCCTGCTCGGCCTGTCGGACCGGCAGGCTGCCGAAGCGGTCCGCTGCCGCATCGACTTCAAGTACGCCATGGCGATGGAGCTTGGACGATCCCGGGTTCCACCACAGTGTGCCGGCCGACTTTCGTGACCGTCCACACGGCAGGGTTGTCGCGGCCGCGAGCCAGGGGCCGGTGCCGGTGCCGGTCGGCGGTTCGCTCCGGTCAGCGACGGCCGGTGGCCAGGACGAGGAGAAACTGGCCGCCGCCCTCCTCGATGTCGGCGGTCACCGGCAACCCCGGGACCAGCCGGGAGAACCGGTCCACCAGCCAATCCGCCGCCTCCTGGGCATCCTTCCTGGTCGGGCACCGGCCCACCATCTCGCGGCCCCCCTTGCGCTCCAGTCTCCCGGCAACGGTGATCAGCGGTGCGGGTTCGACCACGTACAGGCGGTCCGGCCAGGCGATGACCACCTTGACCGCGCCCTTGCGAGTGTTGCAGCCGCGGTGTGCGAGCCGCTCGGCGACCTTCGCCTTGCGGTCGGCGGTCCGGCTGTCAACACTGGGCCCCCGCGGGTCGTTCACCGACATGTCAGGGTCGACCGGCTCGTCGCACACCCAGCACAGCCAGCCGTCGCGCTCGGCCACATCATCAAGGAGACTCACCCGAGTAACCTAGCCTGCCCGGACGCCACCGTGCACACCACGGCAGCACGGCCCTCCCCCAACCGACGTCGGATCGACGCAGACCGGCCCCAGGTGAGGACCTCCGGGCCCCGGCGAACCGGCACCACCCACGGCGAGGACGCGGGGTGGTCGCACCCGGTGGCGAGTGCCCCGGCGGCGGCCAGAACCAGTGCCCAACACAGCGGCTGACGCATCGGCATCCGGCGATCACGGCCGCACCGGGCACCGCCCGTCCAACAGGACTCAGCAGCACCCACCGACCCTCGTCCGAGGCACAGCACAGCGGCGGAACGCGGCCGGGCCCGGTGCGCAGTAGCGCACCGGGCCCGGACCATCGAGTAGCGGGGACAGGATTTGAACCTGCGACCTCTGGGTTATGAGCCCAGCGAGCTACCGAGCTGCTCCACCCCGCGTCGGTGAACACGACCCTACGTCACATCAGCCATCAGGCGCGAATCGGTTTCACCAGCGGCGGCCCCAGCCGGCGACCTACAAGTACGGGGACTGGCTCACGCCCGACTCTCGCACCGCAGGTCAAGGATGAACTACGCCTTGGGGCAGCCCCTGGAGTCGCCGTCCTCGGCTGCTGACCGGTCGATGTCCGGTCACCGAGCTGCTGCACCCGGGAGCAGCCGGCCCCCATCCACCGTGCCACCAGGGGCGCAAGCTGCAGCGCCTCCACCGCGCCGAGCCGAAGCCTCGGCTCGGCGGCGAGCACACGATGCAGCTCGACCGCCGCCTCGCGAACCCGCCCGTCCACGTCGACTGTCAGCCGCTCGTCAGCCGGCCTCGCCCCTCCTCCTGCGGCGCCGCGATCGCCTCGCGCGCCGCCGGGGAGGGCGGGTTCTTTGACCGGGTTCTTTACTTCAGGGACGCCAGCAGCAGCGGAGTCCGCCTCACCGGGCGCCGGACGGGGTGCATCCGGCGTCACCTGCGCTCTTCCCCCGTCGCCGAGCACCCGCGTCGTCGCCGATCCTGCCCGCTGTGGCGTGTCGTACACGTGCGCCTCCGAGCGGATGGTGCCGTCGGGCATCCGGACCTTCTCCACCCGGTAGTAACCGGCTGCCGTCAGCTCCCTGAGGGCCTTTCGGACTGCCGCACGGCTCTGCGTACTGGTGTCGGCCATCTGCCGGGCGTCCTCACGCCACCGGTTCGGCCGGGACAGCAGATCGGCGAGGAGACCGCGAGCGGTGAAGGACAGACGACTGACCTGGACCTCGGCCTGGATCTCCCGGTACCTGATCGAGCTGCCGGTCCGGTTCACCCCGAAGGTGGCCGAGGTCCCGGCGCCTGGAGCCGCCGTCCTCTCCACCCTGTCGGCGGCACCGCCCACCGCCGTGTCGCCGGGGTCGGAACCTTCCGGACCGGCAGGCTCCGACGCTGACGGCGGGCCGTCAGCCGATGGCGGCTCCGCGGACGAAGCCGGCGAAGCGGTCGGCGAACTCGGCGCTGACGTAGAGCTTGCCGTCGTTCTGCACGAACAGGTCGAGGTTCTTGTCCAGCCAGTCCGTGAAGATCGGACCGGTCCGGTGGTCGTCGAAGGCCTGACGGCTGGTCCAGGCGCCCATGAAGATCACCTCGCTCGGGGTGGGCGGCGGCAGCGAGCCCTCCACCACGGCGGTGTGCAGGCAGTACATGAGGGTGTCCGGCTCGCCCTCCTCCACCTGCCGCACCAGGTCCTTCAGGGCGTCCACGGCCTCCTGCTCGCGGCCGGGCATGCACCACCACTTGGTCACGATGGAGATCATCACGGCTGTCCTCCTCGGTTGTCGGTGTGGTTGTCGGTGCGGTTGTCGGTGCGGTTCTCGAGCCGCTGGACGAGCTTGTCGCGGTCCCCGCCCGGCGGGACGTAGGAGAACCGGGGGCACAGGGTGTGCCCGGGCTTGGCCGGGTTCGGGGTGCGCATCAGGGCGGTGGCCGCGTTCTTCAGCCCGTACATGGCGTGGACGGCCAGCCGCAGCGCGGGCCGTTCCCGCTCGGCGTGCGGGTCGAGCGGGTCGGTGACCTCCACCGGCCGGCCCGCGAAGGCGCGGTAGATGTCGTCGACGAGGTGCGAGTACGCCAGGTCGAAGGCGTCCAGGGCGGCGCCCTCGGGGCTGCCGTCCACGTCGCCGTTGCGCGGGACGTACAGCGCCGGCCGGACGGCGGAGTAGTCGATCAGCAGCAACGCGCCCTCGGGGTGCTCGCCGGCCTGCTGGTCGGTGCGGAATCGGCGGCCGGCCTGCAGTTCGCGGAAGCGCGCGTAGTGGGAGTACATCTGCCAGCCGGAGCCGAGCCGGTCGGCGTCGGTGACCGTCTTGGCGGGCCGGTGCAGGCACTCCTCGGGCAGGCCCTCGCCCTGGTCGATGATCTTCAGGACGGCTTCCCGCGCGGTGGCGCGGTCCTTCACCTCGACGACGTGTCCGGCGCCGCCGTAGTACTCGCTGTCGGGGATCTGGCGGACCGGCTGGAAGGCGCTGTCCGGGCAGATCGCCGGGTCGGCCAGGGCGGCGTCGACGGCCTCGTAGAACTCGCCGATGGTGCGGAAGCCGCCCGGCTGCGCGGGGATGTCGCCGAGGGTGGCGGCGCCGTGCAGCGGGTGCTCGATCCGGACGAAGCCGTCCACGGCGTGGGGCGTGAGCGGGAGCAGTTCGAGTGTGCCGATGCCGGTGATCAGCGGGCTGTCCAGCGGGTAGGCGGGGATCGGGCTGAGGTTGCGGCGGCCGTGGAAGTCGACCGGTGCGGTGCTGGGGATCTCGCCGAGGGCGTTGAGGACGTTGGCGGCGAGCGTCATGTGGAGCATCTCCTCCATGACCACGCTGCGGATCGTCTGCGTCGCGTCGGTGTTGCCTCCCGTGTCGATGGAGTAGAGGCCGGTGAGGTACACCGGGACGGTGCTGAGTTCCAGCCCGACGGCCAGCTGGAGTGCGGCCTTCAGGTCCTTGATGCTGGTGATCCTGGTGGGCTCGGTCATGCGTCGTTCCCCTTCAGCTGCTCGGCGATCCGGTCGCCGGTGCGGAGCGCCAGCGCGGTCATGGTGAGCGTGGGGTTGGAGGTGCCCAGGGTCGCCATGCTGCCGCAGCCGGTGATGTACAGGTTGGGCAGGTCGTGGCTGCGCTGGTGGCTGTCGACCACGGAGGTGGCCGGGTCGTCGCCCATCCGGTGGGTGCCGACGACGTGTCCGGCGCCGCGGACCCAGTAGGTGACGCCGTCGTGGGTGACGGCCGACGGGTCGTCGGCGTCGTAGTGGGTGTAGTCGCCGGGGCGGTACTCGGGGCGGCGGACCTTCTCGCCGATGCCGAGCTGGGCGAACAGCTGCCGGCTGGCCTCGGCGGCCCAGGGCAGCGCGTCCCGCACGTAGGGCGAGAGGTCGTAGTGGATGACGGGTCGGTGGTTGCCGAGCGCGTCCTTGTACCGGTCGTCGATGGTGACGCGGTTGGTGGGTTCGGGGTCCTGCTCCAGCTCCCAGGCGATCCGGAACTGGGCGGGCAGGATCTCGCCGAGCCGCTCGCGCAGCGCCCGGCCGTAGAGGCCGACCTTTCCGCTCTCGCCGCCGCCGACCAGGTCGTGGACGGTGTCGTAGGGGGCGTTCTCGGGGAAGTTCCAGCCCCAGTTGCCGATCTCGACGCGGAAGGCGGTGCGTTCCGAGCGGAAGCTGCCGTCCCGGAAGGCGGGGATGCCGGAGGTGGAGCCGGGGCCGCGGTAGGCGCCGACGCCGTCCTCGAGCAGGCCCCAGGTGAGCAGCAGCGGGTGGTCCATCAGGTTGCGGCCGACCTGGTCGCTGCGGTTGGCGGCGCCGGAGGCGAGCAGCAGGGTGGCGTTCTCGACGGCGTTGGCGGCCAGCACGTAGGTGTCGGCGGTGACGGTGTGCTCGACCGGTGCGCTGCCGTCGTCGAACCAGGTCCGGTAGGTGAGCCCGGTGACGGTGCCCGTGCCGTCCGGCTGCGTGGTGTGCCGGACGCGGGAGACCACGCACTGGCTGCGCACGGCCACCCGGGCCTTGGCGGGGGCACCGTCCGCCGGGTCGCGGTCGGGGTACTTGACGATCAGTTCGTAGAGCGTCTTGAGCGCGTTGTACTTGGCCTGGGCGGGGCAGATCGGGATGCAGCTGGAGTTGCCCTCGCAGCGCTGGCCCTGGTCGAAGTTGCCGACCGCGCCGATCACCTGGTAGCCGTCGGAGGGCTGGGAGTTGCGGCCGACGGGGGTGTTGCTGAGCTCGATCGGGAAGGTGTGCGGCCGGCCCTGCCGGTCGGTGAGTTCGACGACCAGGCCGGCGGACTTCTTGGCCAGGTACTGGTCGAGGTAGCTGCTGGGGATCCGCTCCATCGGGAAGTGGTAGGCCCCGTCGGGGAACTTCGCGGTGTTCGCGCTCCTGAAGAACTTCGCCGGGTCGCCGCCGATGCCGGGGTAGACCTGGTCCTGGACGTTGGCCGACACCCCGATGATGTCCCACTCGGCGCGCTCGTAGTAGGGCTTCAGCTCCTCGTACGAGAGGGGCCAGTTGACGCTGTGCCCGTAGGTGTCCCGCATCCGGAAGTCGTTGGGGAGCATCCGCAGGCAGGTGCCGAGCCAGTGCAGGGTGGTGCCGCCGAGGGAGCGGGCGTAGTCGCTGCCGAAGGGCAGCGGGCCCATTTGGACGAAGTACCCGTTGTCGCTGGGCACCTTGGTGGTGCCGTCCGGGTTCATGATCGGTCGGCCGATGTCGAGCACGTCGGGCTGGGGTGCCGAACGGCTGGCCGGGTAGGGGGCGTTCGGGACCTTGGCCAGTGCGGCCTGGTAGGCGTCCACGTAGGTGTCGTACTTGTCGGCGCTCATCGCGGTGGCCCGGCCGGCCTCCAGGATGAGAATCCGGGGGTGCCGGGGCGGGCTCTGGGCGGCGGCCTTCTCGATGACGGTCTTGGCGATCGTGGCGGCGGAGATGCCGCCGCCGACGATGACGATGTCGTGGTCGTTGGTGCTCATGGCGCTTCCTCGCTCCTCGTGGCGCTTCCTCGGCTCAGAAGACGGGCATGGACGGCGGCTCCGCCCAGGAGCCGAAGCCGGGCGGCTTGGCGCCCATCGGGTGGGCGCCGGCGGCGACCCAGACCAGTCCCTCGCGGTAGGCCTGCGGGGAGACGACGTGCTCGACGTCCTCGGCGGTGGATCCGTTGACGTCGCGGTAGCCGCCGGAGAGCGGGTACCAGCTGCCGAGGTACCAGAGCTTGATCAGGCTGATGATCACCGGCGCGTAGCGCGGGTTCTCGACGACCCGGGTGCGCAGGGCCTCACCGTCGTGGTTCCTGCGGTCGGCGGCGAGGGCCTCGGCGGCGGCCAGGAACAGGTGTCCGGCCTCGCGTTCGCCGATGATCCGCAGCAGGGTGGCGTAGTGGCTCTCGATCAGGCCGGTGCCGGCCAGCTCGGCGCGGTCGAAGCCGGTGAGGGCCACCGAGAGCTCGGTGAAGATCTGTTGGGGGCTGGGGGTGGGTGTGCCGTGGTCCGTCATGGCGTGCTCCCGAGGGGTGCGGGTCAGACGAGGGTGCGGTTGATCGGGCTCAGGTCGAGCGGGCGGCTCAGGTCCGGCTCGAAGGTGGAGTCGACCGACTGCTGGAAGCGGAAGAAGCCGGTGGGGTCGGCGGCCGCCTTGATCGCCTTCAGCCGGGCCAGGTTGTCGCCGTAGTAGGCGACCGCCCAGTCCTTCTGCAGCGGGTCGATGTAGTTGACGTAGGCGCCCTGGAAGTCGGCGCTGAGCGCCTCGCCGACGTCGAAGGCCCACTCCACGTTGGTGCGGGTGTCGGCCGGGTCGGTCCAGATCGCCTTGAGCTCGAAGACGTACCGCTTGTCGCGGTGCGGGTAGGGCCCGTGGTTGTCGCCGTCGGGGTGCATGACCTTGCCGCGGCCGTGGGTCCACACCACGAAGCTGTCCGGCGAGGGGGCGTTCTCCATCGCGTCCTGGAGGGCCTCGATCATGTCGCCGCGCCAGCCGTCCTCGCCGATCACGCCGGAGCGGATGTACGCCTGGCGGTCGCCGACCAGGGTGGAGCGGCCGATGGTGGCCTCCCAGGTGGGCAGCGGCATCGAGTAGACGCTCACGTTGAACGGGTGCAGGCGCAGCATCGGCTGCAGCAGGTCGACGCCGTCGGCGTACTCCCCGTTGAAGACCGGGGTGATCCGGAAGGTGGGAACCTTCCGGGTCGGGTCCGCCGGGTCGGGGTCGCGCCCCACGTAGCCGTAGGCGGCCATCGCCTGTGGGACGTCCTTCGCCCAGGCGTCGTACGCGGCGACCACCTCCTGGGCGCGCTGCAGCGGGTAGGACAGCTCGCCGCCCATCACGGTCGCGGCCGCGGGCGTGTGCAGTTGGAGGGTCATCTCGACGGCGACGCCGAAGTTGCCGCCGCCTCCGCCGCGGCAGGCCCAGAAGAGGTCCCGGTCGGCGGGGTCGGGGGCGTCGGCGGTCAGGGTGCGCAGCCGGCCCGCGGCGTCGACCAGCTTGATCTCGAGGACGTTGTCGCTGCCGAGGCCGTAGGAGCGGGAGACGAAGCTGTAGCCGCCGCCCTGGAGGAAGCCGGGCAGGCCGACGGTGAGGCAGCCGCCGCCGATCGGGATCAGCGGGGTGGCGTGGCGGGAGACGTATCCGTAGACGTCGCTCCAGATCGCGCCCATCTGGACCCGCAGCCGGTCGGTGTCCCGGTCGAGTGCGATGCCCTTCATCAGCCCGAGGTCCAGCACGACGCCGCCGCGGTTGAGGCAGTACCCGGCGGCGCTGTGGCCGCCGCCGCGGACGGTCATCGGCAGTTCGAGCTCGCGGGCGAAGGCGATGGCCCGGGCGACGTCGGCGACCGAGTTGGCGCGCACCACGTAGGCCGGGGGCGTGCGGGTGCGGCCGTTGTCGATCTCCACCGTCCGGGCGTAGTCGGCGCTGCCCGGCTCGCAGACGTAGCCGCTCAGGCTCCGGGCGAGGGCGTCGACGGCACGGTGGTGGCCGCTCACGCGCCGGCCCCGGTCACGGCCGACTCGACCACCGTGCCGAAGCGCTTCAGCGCGCTCAGGCTCGGCACGAAGAAGTACTCGCCGCCGCGCATGGTCACCCACTGGCCGACCCGTTTCGGGAAGAAGGGGCTGGTGGGGGCGGGCGGCTGCTGGGAGAAGTCCAGCTGGTTGTGCGAGCCGTACACCTTGGGCCAGGGCTGCTCGAGCGCCTGGTCGCGGGATTCCGACGGCGGAAGTTGGCCGATCACCGCGTCCAGGCCGGTGCCGGGCTCGAGGAACTGCTCGAAGTTCGACCAGAGCGCCTGGATGAACTCGAACTGGTCCGGGATGCTGCTCTGCGCACACAGGAACAGCAGGCCGACGGAGTCGGTGGGCGCCGGGTCCAGCGTCGCCGGGCCGAAACTGATGCCGCGCCGGGCGATCCGCTGGGTCCGCTCCTGGGTGAGCGGCACCCCGAACTGGCGCTGCTTGTCGCCGCGCGGGTTGACCTTGCGGACGTGCGAGGCGAGCGGGCAGCGCACCGCGTCGACGTCCCGGTCGTAGCTGAAGTTGTTCGGCAGTGAGGCCAGCCCCGGCACCTGCTGCTCGACCACCGGTGTGCCGTCCTTGAACCGGCCGACCATGTACGCGCCGGCCAGGGCGATGTCGGCGTCCGTGGGGTCCTGCGCCTTGGGGTCGGCCTGCTGGGCGATCTCCAGGGCGAGGGCCTTCTCGTCGCCGCGGAACCCGGCCACGTCCTGCTCGAGCTTGCGGTAGACGAAGTAGGAGCCGTAGCCGTCGCCGCCGCCGGCCGGGTCCTTGACCAGCACCTGGTCCAGCGGCGCGCTCGGGTCGTAGACGTCGATGCCGCCGTTGAGCGTCCTGGCCCGTGCGATGTCGCGGGCGAGGAAGAGCGGCTGGCTCACGCCGTCCGCGAAGCCGAAGTGCTCGTGGACGTTCCCGGTCGGGCTGGGGTTGCCCTGCGCGTCGAAGCGCATGGCGGTGCCGGTCTCCTCGGCGACCGTGGCGCCGATGGCCGCGAGCTGCTGCTTCAGCTGCGCCACCAGCGGGTCGATGCGCAGTGTCGGGTCGTCGTCGGCGACGATCACCAGCGCGTGCAGGGTGGCCTGGAAGGCGGGCTCCCAGGCGGTCACCGGCGGGTCGTTGAGGACCGTCACCCGGTTCTTGGCGCCGGCGGCGAAGGACGGGTCGTCCGGCGTGAGGTCGGCGCCGACCCGCAGGTCGCGGTAGCCGTCGGCGGAGACCAGCGCGCCGACGAAGACGGTGCTGGCCGAGAGGATCATCGCGGTGCGGTCGGCGGCGGTGATCGCACCGTTGCGGTCGAGGGTCCGCAGCGTGTCGCGGTAGCTGTTCGCCTCCTCGTACTGGGTCAGGGCCGAGGTGATGTACTCCGGCCGGGCCAGCGAGGCCAGCCACTGCCGCGACTTCTGCCGGTCGTCGGCGCCGGTGGTGGCGAAGGTGATGAACAGGTGGCGGCTGTGGTCGCGGCCGTGGCTCTGCAGGATGTTGCCCTGCAGGTCGCCCAGGGCGGCCCGGACGGCCTCCTGGGTGTTGCGCGTCGGGGGGATGGTCGGCAGGTCCGGATCGATCCCGGTCTGCTTCAGGTCGATAGCCATGCGCTCCACCATGGGCCGCTGCCGGGCCGGCCCGCACACCGCGACACGCCTCCCAAGAGCCCCGGCGGGGGGCTGCAGAATGGTTCCCACGTGCGGGTTTGTTCGGACACGGACTTGCAGGAAAATCAGCCGCACCACCACTCCGCCGGCGCAGCGCACGGAGCCTGCGGCGGGCCGCGCGCCGCGCCTTGGCCGCCCCTCGAGTGAGCGGGTGCGCCCCCGCCCGGACGACCCGGTGCCGGATCCACCGATCCGCCCGCAGGACGGCCGGTGCGCCGATCGGCCGACACCCGATGGGGTCAGCCGCGGCCGCGCCGTCCGGCCCGCCCGCCGGTGGCGTGATTCGCTGGGGCCGAGCGCCGCGCGATGGGAACCGGACAGGTCAACTCGGCCTTACCGGGCTGCAGTTCGCCGTGATCTCGGTGAGCCTCGACCCAGGTGCGGGCGAGCGCGAGAAGCTGGTGGTCAATCAGGTCGAGGACGTCGCGCCCGCTCGGGCCGAGCGCCGGCCAGAACTCGGCCTCCTCGATGACACGGATGCGGTGGGTGAGCACTCGGTGCGGGTAGTGGCGGTTCGCCCAGTCGCCGGTGGTGCCGAGCGGCCCGACGACTCACAGGCCCCAGGTCCGGAGGCTCGGCAGGTCGGCGAGGATCTCGCGGACGCCCTGCCTGCGGGAGTCATGTACCAGCCGAAGGCCGATGGCATCCGGGCGGCCGCCCACGTGTTCGAGGGCCGCGCCGTTGCCCTTGTGTCCCGGCGTGCCACGGACCTCGGTGTGCGCTTCGCCCAGCTGCTGCCGCCGCTCGCCGCACTCTCCCCGGGGATCACCCGGGACTGCGAGTGCGTCGCGTTTGTTCCCGATCCCTCCGACAATGGTCCGGGCCGCTTCGACTTCGAGGAGCTGCTGCGCACCACCGGCAACCGCGCGCCGCACACGGCGATCTCCCTCCTGGCGTTCGACCTGTTGTCGGTGGGGACAGCCCGCTGTGGTTGAAAATCCGGTACGTCGAGGGGGTCGAGGCCACCATCGCCGGTATCACCGACACTCCGCGCCGCCCGGAAACGGTCCTGATGATGCTGCCGGACGCCCGCCGTACGGTCACCTCGCCGCGGCTCGACGCCGGGCCGACCCGCCGCTGGTCGCCGAGGTCGCCGCCGGCCACGGCCGGCACGCCACCACGCGGTTCGTTCGATTCCGGCCGCAGCTGTGATCCTGCCGGGCCGGGACTCTTGGTGCACCACCCCGAGCTGGGGGCGGCAAAAGTACGCGCACCGGTCCAGCGAGGCGGGTAAGCCCTGGAACAGCCCGCCGAACCCCCGTCCGCCCTCGCCGATGAGGCCGGCGTTGCCGCCGAGGCCACAGCCCAAGAGCTGAAGCCTCGTCACCGTAAACACCGTTGCAGCAGGGAGGGGCTGCAGTGGTTGCGGGTTCGCCCGGCCCCCATCGGGTGAGTTTCACGGCCTGCAGTGGTGGGTGTGACGGAACGCGTGCGGTGGCCGGTCGCGTGTGGTGTGCGGCGCCCGCCCCGATGCGTCCCGACAGGATGCGTCCGGGCGGGCGCCGTGTTGTCGGCGCCCGCCCGGGGGAGGTGCCGGAGTCGGGTCAGAACTCCAGCACCTCGCGGTCGAGCGGGTACTGCGCACGGTGAGGGCCCTCGTACGGTGAGGGCGTGATCGGGAGGACGCCGGTCGGTTGCAGGCCCAGGTTGTCGTCCCAGATCCGGGGTTCGACCTGTCCGAGGACGCGGAACTGCCGGAAGGTGAACGGCGGGCTGTCGGTCGGGAAGAACTCGGCCGTGGTCATCACCTGGAAGTGCAGGTGCGGGGTGGTGGAGTTGCCGCTGTTGCCGATCAGCGCGAGGACCTGGCCGGGTTCGACGCAGTCGCCCTCCCGGACGTTGATCGAGCCGGGATGCAGGTGGCCGTAGAGCAGGTAGCGGCCCGGTGCGACTTCCAGGGTGATGTGGTTGCCGACGGTGTCCTCGATCGGCGGGATGGGCGGCGCGTGGGGCGGCGGGTTGTCCGGGATTCCGTCCTGGACCTCCACCACGCGGCCGCCGGCTGCGGCCGCGACCGGCTGACGGTAGCTCAGGTAGCTGGTGAGCTGGGTGGGGTCGCCTTCCCAGGCCTGCCCCTGCTCGCCGACCCGGTACCAGTCGATCGCGAAGCGCTGCGGCACGTCGAAGCGGCCGTTGATCGGGGCGAGGCCGCGCCGGTGGTGGGTGTTGCCGCAGCACGACTCGCTGGCGTACCAGGTGCCGGGGAGGACCGGCGGGGTCAGGTTCAAGGGCGCGGTGCGGGCGGTCGGGGTGGCCTGCACCGTCTCCTCGAACGCGGAGGGGCCGGAGGGGGTCAGGACGGCACCCGAGAGACGGTGTTCGAGGACCTCGGGCGCCTCCCGGCCGTGGTCGAGGGTCAGGTCGAGCCAGATGATCCACTGCTGGGAGCCCTGGATGACGGTCGGCGTCGGCGCCGGGGGCGCCGGGGTGTACGCGTCCGCACCGGGCAGGGGGTTGCCCACCGGATTCGCGGCCTCGGCCAGCGCCTGCCCGCTCAGCGAGCCGATCACCTGGTGGGTGCCGGCGTCCATGACGTCGACACGGTCGAGCCGCACCGGCGCGCTGCTGGACAGCGCGCTCGTGGTGAGCAGTTCGTACGAGAGGTGCGTCTTGCCGTCCGTGGCCTCGAACGGCGTCGGTTCGGTCATCACCGCCGCCGTCAGCGGCGTGAACTGGGTGCCGGGCGCCAGAGCGGCCGCGCCGGTCCCGTGTCCGGGTCCCGCTGAGGCCACCAGCGTGCCGACCGCGAGCACGGCTGCGGCGAGCCCTCGAAGGAGAGGGCCTCGACCAGTGCGGTTACGAGGGTCGTGCTCTGCCATGGTGCTCTTTCATTCGTCGGGTCCGGGGCCGTGAAGGACGCTGGCACGCCCCGCGCCGAGGCGCAGGCCCATGCAACCCGCAGGCGCACCGCTTCGGGCGGAGGCCACCGGAGTCCGGTGCCGAACTACACCCGTCCAGCCGCACGCAGGTTTGCGGCGCTACCGGCTACTGCCGTACGGACGGCGGCGGCCGCCCGCGCGGGCGCAGCGTTGACGCCGTCGCCGACCCTGACCGTGACGGCGCGTTCGCGGTCGCGTTCGGCCCGGACGGCAGCCACGGTCAGGGGCGCTGCCGGCGGTGGCGAAGGCGTCAGCTCCCGTCGGGCAGGTCCTGCTCGGTCCAGATGGTCTTGCCGGTGGTGGTGTAGCGGGTTCCCCAGCCGCGGGTCATCTGGGCAATGATGAACAGCCCGCGTCCGCCCTCTTCGTCGGTGGCGGCGTGGCGCAGGTGGGGCGAGGTGTGCCCGGTGTCCGACACCTCGCAGACCAGGCCGCGGTCCCGGATGAGGCGGATGCGGACCTGCCCGCGGGCGTACCGGACGGCGTTGGTGACCAGCTCGCTGACGATGAGTTCGGTGGTGAACGACAGTTCGTCCAGGCCCCAGTCGCGCAGCTGTCCCGAGGTCAGCCGGCGCGCGGTGGAGACGGCGGTGGGCTCGGCGGACAGTTCCCATTCGGCGACCTGTTCGCGGTCCAGGAGTCGGGTGCGGACCAGGAGCAGCACCGCGTCGTCGTCCACCGGGCCGGGCAGCAGGGTCTCCAGGGCCCGGTCGCACAGCGCTTCCAACGAGTGCCGGTGGGGCGCGAGGACGCCCGCCAGCAGCTCGCGGCCCTCGTCGGCGGCATGGTCGGGGGTGTGGATCAGGCCGTCGGTGAGCAGTGCGAGCAGAGTGCCCGGAGGGAGGGCGAGCTCGGTGCTCCGGTACGGCGGCCCGTCGACTCCGAGCGCAGGCCCGACCGGGAGCTCCGGGTGGATGACGAGACCGCTCGCCGGGTCGACGATCGTGGGCCGCGGGTGCCCGGCGAGGGCGAGGCAGCACCGGCCGGTGACCGGGTCGTACACCGCGTAGAGGCAGGTCACCCCCACGGCCCCGGTGGCGCGGTCCGCGGTCCGGTTCCCCGTGGGGTCCTCGGTGTCCTGCCGGACGGCGTCGTCGAGACGGGAGAGCAGGTCGTCCGGGTCGAGGTCGAGGCGGGAGAGCACGCGCACGCTGGTCCGCAGGCGTCCCATGGTGGCCGCTGCGGCCAGCCCTGACCCGAGGACGTCGCCGACGACCAGGCCGACCCGGCTGCTGGAGAGCGGGATGACGTCGAACCAGTCCCCGCCCACGCCGGAACGGCCGTCGGCGGGAACGTAACGGTTGGCGTGCTCGACGGCCGTGTGCGGCGGCAGCAGGCGCGGCAGCAGCCGCCGCTGCAGGCGGAGGGTCGCCGTGTGCTCGCGGGTGACGAACGGCATGAGCAGGGCACCGATCAGCAGCGCTCCGAGCCCCAGCACGGTGACCCCGCCGGTCCGGCCGATGACCGGCAGGTCCACCACGGTCGCGCCGTAACCGGGGTCGGCGTACACGTCGAAGGCCGCGTAGCAGAAGAGGCCGAGCATGATGATCCCGCCGACGCCCGGCAGCACGCCCTTGAACAGGAGGTCCCGTCGGCTGCGGGTGAGCACCCGGCGGTAGAACCAGACGCATGCGAAGCCGGTGAGGCCGTAGTAGAAGGCGATGGCCAGGCCGACCGAGGCGATGGAGTCCGCCAGGACGTTGTGGCTCACCGCGGTGAGCAGCACCAGGAGGCCGACCGACGCCAGGCCCATGCCGACCGTGGACCAGGTCGGGGTGAGGTACCGGCGGTGCAGGCGGGCGAAGCGCGAGGGCACCGCCTTGTGCGCGGCCATCGAGAAGACCGTGCGGGCCACCGGCAGGATCGTGGTCTGCGTGGAGGCGGCCGCCGAGGTCAGGACCATGAAGATCAGCAGCTTGGTGAGGAACTCGCCCGCGCCCTCCCCGCCGAAGACCGCCCGGCCGAGGCCGGAGAGCACGTCGTCGGAGTTGGCGGCGTTGCCGAGTCCGATCCCCTCGCTGCCGACTCCGGCGAACGCCTGCGCGGAGGTGGACACCAGGGTGTAGACGATCAGGAGGAGCACCGTCGACATCACGGCGGCGCGGCCCGGGATGCGCTTGCTGTCGGCGGTCTCCTCGTTGACCGCGACCGCGGTGTCCCAGCCCCAGTAGATGAAGACGGCGGCCAGGAAACCGGTGGTGAACGCCTGCGGCGAGGCGATCCGGGTCGGATCGAACCAGGACGCGGAGACGTGGACGGCCGTCGCCGGGCCGTCGGCGCTGTAGACCTTGACCAGCGCCACGACGGCGAACAGGAGCAGCACGGCCACCTCGATGCACAGCAGCCAGCGCTGCACGGCGGCCGAGATCTCGATGCCGACGTAGCAGATCGCGGTCATCACGGCGATCCAGACGGCCCCGGCCACCGTGGTCCACAGCCGGTCGTCGGCGAGGGAGTCCGCGCCCACCAGGCGGAAGCCGTAGATTCCGGCGATCTCCGCGAGGTTCGCCATCACGAGGACGTCGGCGACGATGATGCCCCAGCCGCCCATCCACCCGGTGCGGGGCCCGAACGCGCGGGTCGCCCAGGTGAACGTCGTCCCGCAGTCGGCGTCGGTGGCGTTGAGCTCCCGGTAGGCGTGCGCGATGAGCAGCATCGGTACGAAGGCCAGCATGATGACCACCGGCGTCTGCAAGCCCACGCCGGCGACGATCAGGCCGAGCGTCGCGGCGAGGCTGTACGCCGGGGCGGTCGACGAGATCCCCATGACCACGGACGAGAACAGCCCCAGGGCACCGGCCCTCAGCCCCTTCTCGCCGGCGCCCGCACCGGGCGCCAGTGCCCCGCGGGACGCGGCGAGACCACCGAAGAGCTTCACATCCGCAATCCAGACGCCGGCTGCTCGTGATCACCATTCTCCGCGCCCCTGCCGGGGCCCGCCACGGCACCGTCGTGGGCCACTGCCTCGCCGCCGGTTCCCGGCACGGCACGGGTCGCACCGCAGCGCACCGAGCCGACCGCCGCCGCCGCCGGAGGAGTCCGGCCCGGCCGCGGCCGGGCGGGGCCGGGCGGGGCCGTGGCCACCCGGCGGTGCTCGTACTTCGAGCTACAGGTCGATCACCTGCGGGTGGCCACGGCCCTCCCCGAGGGTCGCCTCCGCTGTCAGCGAATCCGGCCGGTGCCCGGGTGGCCGTCGTGATGGGGTGGCGGGATGGAGATCCTGATCCTGGGCGGAACGGCATGGGTGGGCCGGGAGGTCTCCCGGCAGGCGGTCGAGCGGGGCCACCGGGTGACCTGCCTCGCGCGCGGCGAGAGCGGCGGCGTCGCGGCCGGTGCGACCCTGGTGCCCGCCGACCGGCGCGACCCCTCGGCATACGATCCGCTGCTCGGCCGCGACTGGGATGCCGTCGTCGAGGTGTCGTGGCAGCCGGGCTTCGTCCGCGACGCCCTCGCGCGACTCGCCGACCGGGCCGGCCACTGGACGTACGTCTCCTCTGTCAGCGCCTA
This sequence comes from Kitasatospora sp. NPDC048365, assembly GCF_043200835.1. Lineage (NCBI taxonomy): Bacteria > Bacillati > Actinomycetota > Actinomycetes > Kitasatosporales > Streptomycetaceae > Kitasatospora > Kitasatospora sp. NPDC048365. The sequence goes on along the minus strand of NZ_JBICYJ010000013.1, from coordinate 110,968 downwards.
CGCCTCCCACGGCGCTCTCGGCGCGGACGAGTCCACGCCGCTCCTCCCGCCGACCGCCGGGACGGAGGTCGACCGCGAGCTGTACGGCGAGGCGAAGGTCGCCTGCGAGCAGGCGTCGACGGCCGCCGCGGGCGACCGCCTGCTCATCGCCCGAGCCGGACTCATCGGCGGCCCCGGCGACCACAGCGGACGCTCCGGGTACTGGGTGGCCCGCGCCGCCCGCGATCCGCAGGGGCCGATGCTGGTGCCCGATGCCGCCGCGGACCCGACCCAGACCGTCGACGTCCGCGATCTCGCCGCCTGGCTGCTCGACTCCGCGGAGCGGGGGACGGTCGGCACCTTCGACGCCGTCGGCCCGGTGGTGCCGTTCGGCGAGTGGATCGAGCTGTGCCGGGCAGTCGGTGGGCACACCGGGCCAACGGTCGCCGCCGACTCCGCGTGGCTGCTGGAGAACGGAGTCGCCCAGTACATGGGACCGCAGTCGCTGCCGATGTGGCTGGTCGAGCCGGGCTGGGAAGGCTGGTCCGCCCACACCGGTGCCGCGGCCCGCGCCGCAGGTCTGCGGCACCGGTCCCGGTCGGAACTGCTTGCCGACACGCTGCACTGGGAGCGCGAGCAGGGCCTGCACCGCGACCGCCGCGCCGGCCTGGACGCCGAGCGTGAGCGGGAACTGCTCGCCGCCCTGCCGCGGTAGCAGGGAGCCTTCAGGGACGGATCTCCAGGGCAGCGACTACAACGGGTTCGCCGACGGGCAGGGGCCCGCGGCGATCAGACAGGGTCGCTGTCGCGGCCGCTCGGAAGACGGGAGCCGGCCTTGTTGAGGGAGCGCAGGGCAACCAGCAGGAAGCCGATGTCGTCGAGCAGGACCGGGTCGGGCAGCAGGTCCACCGGGCTGACCAGGTAAACGATGGACGCCCAGAACAGCACCTTGTTCGACATCGGGATCCCCGATGCCCCGAGCAGCTTCCTGGCCCGGACGAGTTTCACCACCAGGACGGCCGCGAGCACCACGGTGACCACGACCGCCGCGCCGGCCAGCCACCAGAGCGCGCCGTCGCCGTTCATCAGTGTCCCTTCATGGGTGGACACCCCTCTTTCAGGAGAGGGGAGGATGCCGTCCGTTCAGCCTGAGCTCGGTGTGCGGTCCTGCGAGAGCCTGCCGCTGTTCGGTGCATCGGGCAGTCCGGGGTACGCACGGGAGGCGGGTTCGTCGGAGCGGGGCCTGCGCGTCTGCCTGACGCTTTTGCGGCACAGTTGCTGCGCCTGCAGCCGGGGCGTCAACCGATGTCGATGCCGGTGACGGCCGGGGTGCCGACGCCGATCGCGTCGTCCGGGTACCCGGCTGCGGCGAAGGCGCGCCGGGTCAGGTCCAGTGCCACTTCGCCGGCGGTGCCGTGGTCGGGCGCCTCGACCTCCAGGCGCAGTACGAATGTTCCCTCGGGCTCGTCCAGTGTGAGGACGTCGAGGTCGGGGACGCGGGTGCCGACCTCGTCGGGGTCTGCCGGGTGGACTGCGGCCAGCAGTGTGCGGCGCTGCGACTCGTCGAGCGGGTGTCGAAGGGTGCCTGGAACGGTGATCACGTAATTTCCATGGTGTGTGTCTCACCCGTCGGTGCGGTCGAAAACCCTCCTGCGGGGGTGATCACTCCCGCGGGGGGGGGTGGCGTCGACGTGAAAGACGTCGATGTTCTGGACGGCGACTCGGACTCATCGGCGCGCCGGGGCGGAGGTTCGGTGTCACTTCGCCGGGCGCCGGCGGGCGGGCCTGCTTCGCGAGGCGATGGGCGTGGCCCGGTGGTTCAGGCTCCTTCGACGGCGGGGGCCGGGACGGTCCGGGGCGCGGGCCCCGGCAGGTGTCGGCCTTGCAGGCTCTCGACGACGAGGGGAGGACAGCTGGGGCAGGAGGCGCGGTTGCCGACCCAGCGCCAGCCCTTCGCCCACATCGAGCGCCGCCAGGTGCGGGTCTCCTCGTACCGGTCCCCCTCATCGTCGTGGACCACGAGGTCGGGTGTTGAGACCTCGGTGGCGAGGCAGTCGCCGATCGAGCAGGACACGGTGTCGTGGCGGTACGCGGTGAGCATGGTCCCGCATCCTGCCAGGCCGCGGCACGGCGAGCCGTCAACCGGGCCGCGGACCGACGGCATTTTCTGACCGGAGATCAGGACGGGATCCCGCGTCAGCGGGGCGCGGGCGGCGCGGAGTCGGCGGGACCCGGCGGTGGGCCAGGTAACCGCCGGCCTCCCGATCACCGACCGGCGCAGAGGGGCCCGCGCGAGGTGGGCTCCTGCCCGACGGCCGCCGGGCCGGCGGCCGGTCCCCGTTCGGTCCTTCGTCAGTAGCTGATGGTCATCCGGAGGTTGGGCTTGTCGATGACGTGGTTGCCGCCGATCTGGTCGTCCGCCGTCCCGGCCGGGTGGAGCGTGATGGTGGGCCGGGCGTCCCGGGCCCCGTCCCAGTGGCGGATCCGGTCGCAGAGGCGATCGGCGAGGTCCTGCCGGCCGGGCCACGGCCCGTAGCGCCGAGTTCGAAGCGAATCGCGCCCTCGCTCTCGCGGCGGGTCGGGGTGAGGTGGGCGAGGGAGTCGCCCTCGGCGAGGGCGGGGCTGCGGCCTGGGACAGCGGGCCTGCACAGGCCCCTGTCGATGGCGGCCCGGTCGGCGGCGATGCGGCAGGTGTCCGGGTCGGTGGCGCTCAGCCGCAGCCAGACGCCGTCGAAAACTCGTCGCCCCGGACCGTCACGCCGGAGGCGAGGGCGGTCTTCGACTGTTCGAGGACGCATCGCAGAACGGCGGGGTCGATCGGCTGGTCGGCGTCTGTATGCGCTCGTGCCGGACTCCTCGGTGATCCACCTGTCCGATCCGCGGCTCGACGGCAAGCGACTGGTGACGGCGTGCGCGCAGGGGCACATGTCCAACGTGGTCAGGCGGATCGGGTGCCGGCCGTTCGTGGAGGCCGAGCTGTGGGCGCTGGCCGGTTGCCGTCTGGGCTCGGCAGCACTCGGCCTGGACGGTGCACCCCCTCGGGACGGCCGAGTTCCTGGTCCGGCTGCTGCGCGACGAGTTCGAGAACTGGCCGCTGAGCGACGTCAGCCTCAGAGGCGCTGGCACCGCACGGTTCCTGCACGAGGACGACGAGGATGGCGACGCGGACCCGGGGAACGGCCCCTGGGACCGATCCGGGCCGGGCCTGGCTTCGACCTCAACCCTCCGGTCACTCTCCGGAGTCGGCGCTGCCGTGGTTCGGAGCGCGGAAAGCTGTGCACAACAGCTGCTCGAATGCGATGACTTGGCCTCCCTGGCTGCGCAGCGAGCGGGTAGGGTGTCACGGTCCGCAGTCGGGGGGAAGGAAGCCGGGATGCCGGGAACCGCAGAGTGGGACGGGCTGTTCGACGGCATCGAGGAGGTTGCCGCGCAGACCGGGATGGCCCGGGCGTGGACCTACGGACTCTGCTTGCATCCTGCGCTGGACGTCCGGGTGCGGCTGGCCGCGGTCGAACCGATTCTGGTGGGGTACTCCGACCGGACGCACCCGCCGGAGGTCGTCGACGCCGCCGTCGCCCAGTCCGACTGGCGCATCCGCCGGGCATGGGCGGAGCACCAGCGAGGGATGAGCGTCGCGCAGTGGGTGCGGCTGATCGGTGACGAGCCCGCGGGATGGCGCCGGGACATCCTGCTGTACCGGGCCTCCTGGCACGCGCCGCGCCCCACCGCGCAGGACTTCGCGGGCTGGGCCGCCGACCCGGACCCGAAGGTGCGACTGCGGGCCCTGTACTTCCGCGGCATGCCCGAGCCGGTGGCCGCGGCCCTGGCCGCCGACCCCGACCCCGAGGTCCGGACGCTGCTGTGCGAACGCGGCTGGGAGTGGCTGGACGCGCACGCGCGGGCCCTGCTGACGGCCGATCCCGACCCGGAGGTGCGGGCGGCCGCCGAGACCCATGCCAGGCACGAACTCCCGATGTCCCGAGCCGAGTTCGACGCCCTGGACGAGGAGGAGCAGTCGGACGCGGCGAGCCTCCAGCACTTCGACGAGGACTGCCTGCGACACCTGCTCGACCACCCCGACGAGGAGGTCCGCCGCTACCTGGCCGAGAACGAGCGGCTGACCCCGGACACGCTCGCCGTCCTGGCTCGCGACCCCGAGGCGATCGTCCGGTCCCGGGTCTCGGTCCGCCCCGACGCCCCCGAGGAGTTGCGCGCCGAGATCGAGCCCGGCCTGCCCGCTCGCGTGCCGGGCTGGCAGATGCACTGGGTCGAGGACCAGCACGGCGATCCCGTGGCGATGCGCCGGCTCGCTGCCTCCGCGAGCACGGCCGTCCGGAAGGCCGCCGCCGGGGCCCGGACGCTGCCGCCCGACGTCCTGGAGCTGCTCTCCCGCGACCCCGCGGCCTCGGTGCGGTACGCCGTCGTCCACCACAACGAGGCACCGCCCGCCGAACTGCTGCTGGAGGCCGCCCTGAACTGGACCTTCCCCTGGTCCGTACTGGACCGCCCCGACTTCCCCCGCGAGGCGCTGAACGGCCTCGCCGACCACCCCGACCCGAAACGGCGCCGACTCGCCCTGTACGCCGCCGACTGCACCCCCGAGACCGTCGAACGCCTCGCCACCGACCCGGATCCGATGGTGCACGGCCCCGCCGCGGCCGACCCGCGCCTGTCCCCCGCCACCGCACTGCGCCTGCTCGCCACCACCGAGGCAGACTTCCGGGCCACCCAGGAAACCAGCGGCCTGCCCGTACCCGCCACCTACCGGCTCCGCACAGCCGTGATCCGCAACCCGCAACTGCCGGTCCCCACACTCACCGCCCTGCTCCGCGACCGGGGCTCGGCCCAGGACGCGGCCGCCAACCCCGCGATCCCGGCCGCCGTCGCACACCGCCTGATCGACCTGGCCACCCACCACCTCTGAGCCGCAGCGACGCGATTGCGCCCGACGCCGGCCGAGCCGGCCTCGACCTCCGCTGCCATGTCCGGACGGTGATCGACCAGATGCCGGCGCCGGTCGGCAGCCGACGGGCAGCGGCAGCAGGGTGTTGACGATCTCCGCAGCTCCACCCGGGACGTCCGAAGCCGGCAGAGTGACGGCTATCCCGGGCTGCCGTCCGACGCGAGAGTCCCGGAGACGACGAACGACGGCCCGACGGGCAGGCCGAGCCTCGCCGCCCAGGCCAGCGCATCGGCGAGAGTCGCATCGCCTTCGACCAGGCGGGCGGCAGCCAAGGAAGGCGGGACTTTCCCCTCGTTCAGCAGGACGTCCCACTGACTGCCGGTGAGGGCCAGGTAGCGCAGGTTCGGAAACTCCGCGAGCACGGTCAGGTCCTCAACCACAGCCTGGCACAGGTTCAGGCCGTGCAGATTCGGTGCCGTACGCAGTGGGGTGATGTCGGCCGGGGTGGTGGTGGCGAGGTCCAGGGAGCCGAGGTGCTGGTGGCCCTCGAGCGGGGCGAGGTCGCCTCCGTCGAGACTGACGGCCAGTGACTCGATGGGCAGGTCCCGAATGGGGGCGAGGTCGGTGACAGGGCGGCGCTTGAGTCCGAGCTCTCGCAGATGGGGTGCAGCGGCGAGCGGGGAGAGGTCCAAGGGGCCGACAGGTGCGTCGACCGGGATATGGACGGTCTGGAGATCAGGCGAGACGACACGGGGGATTCCGCCGGACTGCCACTCGGGCTTGGAGCCGGAATCACGTGGACCCTCCAGGAAGTCGATGTAGTCGACGTCGTCCTCCTCGACCTCGTAGGCGCCGCGGTCCAGCAGGTCCAGGTAGCGGGCGAGGAGCGAGGTGACGGAGTCGCAGACGTAGAGCGGCCCGTCGTAGTAGTCGCGCCCGATCTGGATCACTTGTCCGGGCTGTCCGGCACGGGCGGGGGACATGTCGACCGCCAGGTAGTTGCCGTCGTCGGCGGTGGCGAACGGGAGCCACCCGGGGTGCTCGAGGCAACGCCGGACCATGCCGGGCGGGTAGGTGTCCAGGACGACGGCGTCCCAGTGGTGCTCCCAGCCGGTCCACACAGGTTCCCGCAGGTCGGCGTTGTCGGCGACGAGCCGGGCGAGCGGCATCCAGCCGAGGTTGCCGAACAGGCCGCATGCGTCGTCCCCGCTGCCGTCGGCGAGCAGGTAGAGCGCTCGCAGGTCGGCGGGAAGCGGTCGGCCGAGGCGGCGCTCCGCGTCGGCGAGGTCCGCCTCGGTCACGGGCGGCGGCAGTGTCTCGGAGCGTCCCAGGATTTCGGCACGCCGCTCCAGGTAGGCGCGGAGCCGGGCAAGCACCAGGTCCGGGTCGCCCGCCGGGCCGGCCGTGCCCTCGGCCTCGGTGTACCCCGGCGGAACGAGCCGGTAGTCCTGATCCAGCACGGCCAGGAAGCCCGGACGCTCTCCGCGCAGGCGTGAGACGACGTCGCGGGACGCGACGAGCATGTACTCCCCCGACGGCCGGCACCGTACTTCCAGCCTGGTGCGTTCCCAGCCGCGGGCTGCACCCGCCGCAGCCGTCGCGTTACTCAGGTCCTCCAGGCCACGGGCCCCGTGGAACTGCCGCCGTGTCGCGTCGGAGAGAACGTACTCACCGGAGATGTCGCGACCGAAGTGGCCCTCGAGCACCGCCTCTGTCCACCCTTCTGGCGCCCTCTCCGCGATTGCCCCCACCACACGCACGACGGTTTGCTCGATCAACCCGGCCATGTTTTGTTCCGCTTCTGTCGACAATCCGCTGATCATCGCAGGGGGCCACGACAGACAACGGTCACCCGTGCGCGGAGGAGCACTTGGACGCTTCGGGTGGTGACACCGCCGGTGTGTGGACAGTCAGCGGCGGCCGCGCGCGGTATCCGAGGGCGAGCGTCCGTAGGCCACCCGTTACTGACGTCGGCGCGTCAGGGTGAACTGTTCCAGGCGATCCGCATGCCGTCGGGCAGAGCTGGGACAGCCCGGGTACTCATGTCCACAGAGTGAGCAATCCTGGGGAATCATGACGGGTGACCGTCACGACGCGGTCGGCCCGGCTCGCCGCATCCGGCGCGAGAAGATGACGGCTCGGTGGGGCCGCAATGCGCTGTGGGCCGCCATGGGCGGCTTTTTGCTGATGGTGGCGGTGTGCTCCCTGATTGCGCTCACCGATGACCCCGGCGGTGGCAGGCCGTGCCCGCCCGCCAAGGTCTGTGGTTTCGTCCGTTGAGCTTGCCGAACAGGCCAAGCGAACCCGACCGGCTTGCTCGGCCCCTCCGTGACCTCGTGTCCCGCCCCAACGAGCACGCACCTCAGTCGGTAATCCGCGCTGTCAGAAGATGCGGAATGTCCGGACGGTGCGCTGAGGATTGCTGCCGAGGACCGCGACCGCCCGCGTGTGTCCAGGGGTGCCGGGAACGGTGCGGGAGGCGGGGAGGGCGGCAGGGTCAGGGCGGGGGTCAGCGGCGCAGGGTGACGGGCAGCGCCTCCAGGCCGCGCAGCATCATCGAGTTGCGCCAGCGCAATTCGCGCTCCTGGCAGGCCAGGGTCGTTCCGGGGAAGCGGGCGAGGAGCGCGGTGAGCGCGATCTCGGTCTCCAGCTTGCCGAGCAGGGCCCCGAGGCAGCGGTGGATGCCACCGCCGAAGGCGAGATGGCCGGCGTCCTGGCGGTCGAGGACGAGGCGGTCGGGGTCCTGGAAGCGCGCCGGGTCGCGGTTGGCCGCGCCGAGGGACAGCAGCACGAACTCGTCCTGCGGGATCTCCACCCCGCCGACGTCCACCGGCTCGGTGGTGAAGCGGGTGGTGGCCATACAGATGGGAGAGTCGTAGCGCAGAAACTCATCGACGGCGCCGGGCATCCGGGTGGGATCGGCGCGCAGCCAGGCGGCCTGGCCGGGATCGCGCAGCAGTGCGAGGCACGAGGTGCTCAGCAGGTTCACGGTGGTCTCGTGCCCGCCGATCAGCAGCAGGGCGACCATGCCCACGATCTCGTCGTCCGTCAGCTCCCCGCGCTCGCGGGCCGCCATCAACTCGGTGAGCAGATCGGCGGGACGGTCATTGCGGCGGATACGCCGGTCGGCGATGGCCAGGACGTACGAGCCCATCTCCTGGACGGCTCGCAGGACCGCCGCGTGGTCGCCCTCCTGGGTGACGATGGCGGTCGACCACTCCCGGTAGAGGTCGCGGTCCTCGGGCGGGAAGCCGAGCAGTTCGCAGACGACGAGGATCGGCAGCGGGAAGGCGAAGTCACGTACCAGGTCCACCGTGGCGGTGGTGGTGCGGGTCGTGTGGCGCGCGGCTGCCGCGTCCAGCCCGTCGAGGAGTTCGCGGGTGATGCGCTCGACCATCGGCCGCATCGCCTCGACCCGCTTGCGGCTGAACGCCGCCTGGACCACGCGGCGGAGGCGGGTGTGGTCGGGCGGATCGCTGCTGAGCATATGGGTGATCTCGGCGCCCAGGTTGACGCCCTCGACCCGGCTGTCGGCCAGGGCCTGGGCGCGCCGCACATCCTGCGCGAAGCGGGGGTCGAAGAGCGCGGCCCGGACATCGGCGTAGCGCGGGATGATCCACAGCCGCAGGCCACCGTCGCTGTGCAGCACGGAGACCGGGGCCGATTCCCGCATCCTGGCCAGGGTCGGGTACGGGTCGCTGAGGAACGTCGGCGGGTCGTGGCGCGGTTCCGTCGTCTCGGGCTTGTCCGGCCGGTGCTTCTCCGGCCGGGGACTGTTCGTCCGGGGTGCTGCCGTAGCTGTGGTCATGATGTTCTCCTGTCCTCACCGGCGCGGCCGGCGCCGCGGCGGGGTGCCGGGCATGGCACCCCGCTACGGCGCTGTTCGGGCTCACTGCAGAGGCGACTACTTCTCCGTGTTCTCCTCCGTGCGGGTGGGGCAGCTCCGTGCCGGGCCGTTCGGCCGGACCGGGACCGCCTTGTTCAGGGAGGACCCGGCCGGCGGAATGATGAGTCCGCGCTCCCGCTCGGTGGCGCTGATGGGGTCGACGCGCAGTCCGTGACGCTTCATGGGATTGACCTTTCTTCGGTGTGATGGACGGGGTGGTGCGAGCCGGTCCGTCCGCTGTCGCGGCGGTCGGCGGTTCTGGGGGAGGCGCGCAGCGCGTCGTCGGCGTAGCGCACCATGGCGGCCCACGCGGCGGCGTGTCCGGCCGGGTCGCGGCCCACGTCGTGTCCGCCGCCGAGCCACTGGACCTGATGCGGGACGTCGCGGCGCCGCAGCGCGGCGAGATAGCGCTCGATCTGTTCCGGTGGGCACTTCTCGTCGTCCGCCGAGGCGGCGAGGAAGAGCGGGCCGCGTACACTGCCCACATAGGTCATCGGGCAGGCCGCGCGATAACGGTCTGGCACCTGCTCGGGGGTGCCGCCGAAGAGGCGGTCGTCGACCTCCCGCAGCGCGGGCGTCGTCGCCCGGTACGCCGCCGTGTAGTCGGCCACCGGGACGACGGCCAGCCCCACGTCCCACAGCCGGGGCTGGACGCCCATCGCCAGCAGCGTCAGATAGCCGCCCCAGGAGTAGCCGCACAGGCCGGTACGGCCCGGCTCCGAGACTCCCGCGTCGATGAGGTGGCCGCGCACCGCGGCGAGGTCTTCGAGCTGGGCGAGACCGACCCGGTGGCCGAAGTCGTCCCGCCAGCGGGGGCCGTAGCCCGTCGAGCCGCGGTAGTTGGTGCGCACCACGGCGAACCCGGCCTGGACCAGGGCCTCGGTCCGGGTGTCATAGGCGTCCCGGTCGTGGGTGTGGGGCCCGCCGTGGACGAGGAAGACCGTCGGCCAGGGGCGGTGGCCCGCCCTGCGGCCGGGCGGGGTGGCCACAAAGCTGTGGATCTGTCCGTACGGCCGACGTGTCCACAGCTCGCGGCGCCCGGATCCGGTCGTTCCGCCGGGCGCCGTGCCGCGTGACGCCGTCGTGGAGCGGCCGGAGCGGCCGGAGCGGTCGGAGCGGTCGGGACGATCCGGGGGTTCCGGGTGCTCCGCATTTTCCGAGCCTTCCGGGCCTTCCGGGCTTTCCGGGTGGCAGATCAGTGGCCGGGGCAGTTCGCCGTCGCGGCTCCACAGGCAGTGGACCGTGCGGTCGGGTGCGCAGGAGAAGTCGATGATCGTGCCCTCGGGCGTGGGAAGCACCGTCGTCGTACCGCGGTCGAGGTCGGCGCGCAGCAGGCGGCTGCGTCCCGCCCGGTCCTGCTGGACCAGCGCCGTGCGGCCGGGCCCGTACCAGCAGGCGGTGATCTCCGTGTCGAAGTCGAGCGCGGAGCCGGGACCGTGCGTACGGATCCCCTCGCCCTGCCGCCAGAAGGCCAGGGTGTAGCGGCCCGCGCGTTCGAGGACGAGCAGCAGTTCCGGCCGTGCGGTGGTGAGGTCCGGGCGGAAGCCCAGCGCCCACACCGCGCCGCCGTCGCCGTCCCCCGCTGTGCCGGGGATGGCATCCACGAGGACGCCGGAGGCCGGTGACCACAGCCGGACCGCGGCCGGTCCGGCCGGGCACCCCGCGGTGGCCAGCAGCCGGCCGCCGGGGGCCAGGCCCACCACTGCCGCATAGCCGGGCTCCTCGGCCACCAGGCGGGCGCGCTCGCCCGGCCGGCCGACGTAGTACCGCGAGCAGTCCCCGACCCCGACGCCGACGGCGGCGAGGCCGCTGCGGGGGTCGAAGGCCAGGCCGTGCATCCGCCCGGCGGGCACGCCGTCGAGCGCCGGGCGCGGGTGGCCGCCCTCGAACGGCCCGCGCAGCCAGCGGCCCTGACCGCCGGGAGCGGCGTCGAACCACCACAGGCCGTGGCCGTCCGGCTCGATGGCGGCGGTCTCCACACCCAGCGGTGCGGTGGTCGCCCGGCGGCGTTGATCCGTCGTCGGATCCCAGGCCACGATCTGCGGGAGACCGTCCACATACCGGGTCTCGACCGCTCGCCGCCCGTCACGGGCGGCGAAGGACGGGACGTGCACCGCCGGTCCGATATCGCCGCTCATCGCCGTCCCTCCCTTCGCTGGTGTCCGCTTCCGCCGCCGGTGGCCTCGGCTGTGGTGGCCTCCGACAGCCATCACACTGCCGGACGGGCGGGCTGCGTGGCAGAGAAGAAAGCGCAGCGGCACCGACAGTGAGCTACTGCCGGTGCCGCTGCGCTTTCTTCCCTGGCACCGGACGGTGGGCGGGCGACAGGGTGCGGGGGCGACCACATGGCCCGGACCCACCGAGGAGAAAGGGGCGACCCGATGACGATCGCGGCGACCCGGCCCAGCGCAGCCCCCGTCCCACCCGGCCGAGCGCCGAACGGCACAGCGAGCAGCAGGCCGAGCCGTGCGCTGACGGCGGTCTATGTCGCCGGCGCGGTGACCGCGTTGGGCACCCAGATGACCATGCTCGCGCTGCCCTGGCTGGTGCTGGAGACCACCGGCTCGGCCACCCGGGCGGGCCTGGTCTTCGCGGCCCAGGTGCTGCCCATGGCACTGCTCGGCTTCGCGGGCGGAGAGGTCATCCAGCGCCTGGGCGCCCGCCGGACCATGGTCGTCTCCGATCTCGCCCGCGCTCCCGTGGTGGCGCTGATCCCGCTGCTGCAGACCCTGGGCGCGCTCAATCTGGCCGTCCTCGTGGCGATCGTCGTGGCGCTCGGGGCGCTGGCCGTTCCGTACCACGCGGCACAGCGGGTGCTGGCGATGGAACTGCTGAGCCCCCACGCCCGCTCTCTGGCCCGCGCCAACAGCGCGCTGGCAGGAGTGACGAACGGCTCGGCGTTCGCCGGACCGGCGCTCGCGGGCGCGCTGATCCCACTGGTGGGGACCACATCCGTGGTGTGGCTGGACGCGGCCTCGTTCGCCTTCTCCGGCTTGCTGCTGCTGCGCCGCGTCCCGGCAGGGGGTGCCGGGGCCGGAGGGTCCGCGGCCGGGCCCCGCGGCCTGTGGGCGGGGGTGCGGCACCTGTGCGGCGACTGGTTCCTGAGCCGGGCGATGCTGTCCACCGTGGTGTTCGGGCTGATGCTGCGAACCCTGATGATCACCATGCCGGTGCTGGCGTTCACCCGGTTCGAGGGGGACGCCAGGGTCGGCGGCCTGCTGATCGCCACCGATGGCGCCGGTGGCCTGGTGGGCGCGGTGGCCGCCTATGTGCTGGCGACACGGGTCGCCCCCGTACGACTCGCCTGTACGGCCCTGGTCTGCGTCGCTCTGCCCCTGTGGACGCTCCTGGTGCCCGTGCCGGCCGGCGTGCTCGCCGCCGCCGTCGGCCTGTCGTCGGCCGCCGCGCCCCTGGCGAACGCGCCGCTGATGGGACTGCTCTCCGCCCGGCTGCCGGACGGCTTCGGGCCCAAGGTGTTGCAGGCCGTGGTCACGATCAGCACTCTGACCGGGCCGCTGGGCTTCCTGGCCGCGGGCGCCGTGCTGGACCGGGCCGGTGTCGCGGCGACCCTGTGGGGCGTCGCCGCGCTCGCGACGTTCGGCAGCGGCAACCTGATCCTGGCCCTGCGCCGCCTCCGGGCCACCGGGGACCCGGACTGACCCGGTCTTCCGAGAAGACCCCGGTGGGCGAGGGTCACGCGGCGGCGGAGTTCGCCGGAAGTCCTCCTCGCGGTACTCCGCGTCCGAGCCGGCCGCGGTGGCCTCGCGCAGCTCGATGCGGCGGATCCGGAGGCCGCCGCCGTCCCCGGCGGCGGCCTCCTCGCGCGAGCGGCTACGGCTACCGGGCTTCGTCGTGACCCGGGCCGGGCGCTGTCGGCGCGGTAGGTGTGGAGCCGGTCGGGGAACTTCGCCCGGGGGGAGGGGACCCGACTCGAGACGCGGAAGTAGCTGCGGGTCCCGAGAAGGCCAGGCGGCCGATGACGGGCCTGCGGAGCGGTCGGTGGCAGTGGTGCCGTCCTGGCCGAGAGAGTCGTGGGGTCCGGACGAGGTGCCGGATGCCGAGCGGTTCGGTGAGTGCGCGCAGCGCGGGCTCGGTGAGTTCCGCCGTCTCCTGGTCGGCGCTGATCAGGGCGTGCAGGGCCTCGGAGGTGCTGACAGAAACGGCGGTGCGGGCAGCGACGACCTGCACAGCAGCGGGGGTCCGGGCGAGCCGAGCGACGGGGCCCACCGTGCGGCGATCGGACCGGGCCACCCGGCGCCTCCACGGCCGGCACCAGGCCGGAGGGCCGGGACGGGGGCGGCCGTCACGCCCGGGTGCGGTACGCCTCCAGCCGGTCGGCGAGCTCGGTGGGGTGTCCGAGCATGAGGCAGTGGTCGCCCGGCAGTTCGTCGGGCGTGATCCCCAGGCGTTCCCGGACGATCCGGCGCATGTACGCGGCGGGGAAGAACCGGTCGTCCCGGGCCAGCACGAACTTCGTGGGCACGTCCGGCCACGCGGCCAGCGGCCACGGTTCCGTGAACGGGGTGGCCGACTGCCCACGCGCGTGCTGCTGCGCCTGCGCGACGAGGTCAGGCGGGGTGTCGTTGAAGAACAGGTCGGTGTCGTCGTCGCCCGGGGCCCGGCCGTCGCGCTCGTCCTGCTCGCGTCTGGCCTGCTCGTAGCCGGTGTTGGCCGTCCACTGGGCCGGGCTCTCGCCCGGTGCCGGGATCTGCGCCTGCACCATCACCAGGAGGTCCACCGGCACCCGGTCGCACACCAGCGGGGCGGTGAACCCACCGAAGGAGTGCGCCACCAGGACCACGCCGGTGCGGTCGCCGATCGCGTCGACCACGGTGGCGGCGTACTCGGCCAGCCCGGCCGAGTCGTCCTCGCACGGCAGGTCCACCGCCGCCACGTCGTGGCCCCGCCGTCGCAGCTCGGCCTCCACCCGGTGCCAGTACCACGGGCCCGACGCGGCACCGGGAATCAGCACGTACGCGGCCATGGTCGCCAGCACCTTTCGTCGGGCGGACGGAAGCGTCCACCTGCCGTGCCACCCTGACACACCGCCGGCCGGGTCAGTCGCTGTTCGGGGCCTGTCGGGGTGCGCGCAGGAGGCAGCCGAGGGCGGCGGCGAGCACGATGACGGTGACGACGACCAGGGAGGCGGACAGGCCGCTCATGAAGGCGTCCTTGACGGCCTGGGTGAGGGCCGGGCCCTGGGGGCCTGCCTGGTGGGCGACCTGAAGGCCGGCGGCGGCGGAGTCCCGTACGGACTGGGCTGCCTGGGGCGGGAGTCGGTCGATCGTCGGGGGCAGGGCGTTGCGGTAGTGGTTGCCGTAGACGGAGCCCATCAGGGCGATGCCGATGGCCGAGCCGACCTCGCGGGTGGTGTCGTTCATGGCGGAGGCGACGCCCTGCTGACCGCGGCCGAGGGAGCCGGTGATGGCGGCGGTGCCGACCGCGCCGGTGAGTCCGATGCCCAGGCCGCACAGGACGAGCCCGCCGAGGAACGGCAGGTAGCCGGAGTCCGCGTGGATGCGGAAGATGGCGAACAGGCCGCCGCCGAGCAGGGTCAGGCCGGTCACCATGACGGCCTTCATGCCGATCCGGGTGACCAGGCGGGGGGTGATCCGGGAGGTCGGCAGGACGACGACGGCGACGGGGACCAGGGCGACGGCGGCTTTCAGCGGGCTGTAGTCGAGGATGAGCTGCAGGTACTGCAGGCCGACGAAGAAGAAGCCGAAGACGGCCATGAACTGGACCAGGACGGTGACGGCTCCGGCGCGGAAGCCGCGGACGCCGAACAGGTGCGGATCCAGGAGCGGCTGGTCGTTGCGCAGCCCGAAGAACGCGTAGGCGGCGAAGCCCAGTGCGGTGACGACCAGGGCGGCGATCACCGGGGGCTCGGACCAGCCCTGTTCGTTGCCCTCGATGATGGCGAACACCAGGCAGCCGATGGCGGTCGCGGTGCAGATCGCGCCGATCACGTCGGGCCGGTGGGGGTGGGGGTCCTTGGTGTTGGGGGCGAGGGCCAGGGCAACGGCGCCGGCGGCCAGGGCGGTGACGGCGCTGGCGACGAAGATGGACCGCCAGCTGAACTGTTCGAGCAGCGCTCCGGCGGCGAGCATGCCGATGATGGCGCCGGCCGCGGCGAATCCGGACCAGACGGCCACGCCCTTGGCGCGCTGGTGCGCCGGGAACGCCGCGGTGATGGTGGAGAGCGTGCCGGGCATGATCATGGCCGCGCCGATGCCCATGACGACGCGCCAGACGATCAGGTGGCCGGTCGTGTCGGCGAGGGAGGCGGCGAGTGCGGCGCCGCCGAAGACCAGCGTGCCCGCGACCAGCACGTGGCGTCGGCCGAGGCGGTCGCCGATCGCGCCGAGCGGCAGCACCAGGGCGGCCAGGGCGACGGTGTAGGCGTCGGCGATCCAGGTGAGCGAGGCGTTGGAGGCGGAGAGGTCGACGGCCAGGGTCGGCATCGCGAGGTTGAGGGCCGAGACGGAGGCGACGACGAGCACGAGCGCCAGGCACATGGCGAACAGGACGCCGCGGTGGCCGGCGCGGCCGACTGCGATCTCCTCGGCGGGGCGGACGGGGGTGTGCGGGGTTGTGGTCATGACGGAACGTCCAGGGGCGTGTCGGTGCGGAAGGTGACGTCGTGGCCGGCGAGTTGGGCGCTCAGGCCGGTGTCGGACGTCTGCAGGGAGTCGAGGTGCAGGCCCTGCGGGAGGTTGCGCAGGGGGATCGGCCGGTCGAAGAGCCGCTCCAGCAGCCGCATCCCGGCGTCGGGCAGCCCGCCGGATGCGACGTGCAGGTCGGTGAACACGATGGTGTTGTCGGCGCCCGCGTCGACCTTCGCGGTGACGGTGCCGGCGCCGACCAGCGGCAGCAGGACCCGGGCGTCGACGTATCCGGGCCGGTCGCCGGCGGTGATGCCGACGCCGAGCGCGTCCGAGAGGTCGGCGTAGGACAGGAAGGCGTTCGCCTTCGCGGTGTCCGAGTGGGCGGCCTTCTCGTCACCGGCCTGCCGCAGGCCGGTGAGTTCGAGGTCGAGGCGGGTGATGGGCAGGCGCCCCTCGTCCGGGTCGGCCGGGATGGCGGCGGCGGTGATGTCGACGCGGTCCAGTCGGCCGCGGACGACCTGGCCGGTCGCCGGGAAGCCGTCGATGGTGACCGCGGGTGCGTGGGCGGTGCGGGTCGCCGCCTGGAAGGCGGCGGCGGTGCGGTGCTCGGCGTACGCGGCGACCGCGGCGTCGACCGCGGTTCCGGCGAGGGCGAGGACCGCGGCCGCGCCGGCGGCGGCGAGGAGGGGGCGGCGGCGCAGCGCCGCGAGGGGGGTGAGGGGCACGGGGTCCTCCTGGGCCGCGACCGGGGTGGTGATTGTTCAATCGATTCTGATGATGTCATCAGTATGACATGCGCGCTGCGCCGGACGCGATCGAAGCGACCGCGGAGCGGGGGGTCAGTCGTCCGGGATACCGGCGCCGCTGAGGGCCGGGACGGTCTTCTCCGGCCGGGCGAGGGAGCGGGCGCCGAGGCGGAACTGGTCGAGCTTGTCGATGATGGTCTGGCCGACCGGCGTGTGGCCCCAGATGCTGATGCCCCGGTGGGTGCTGGGCTGCCAGGTGGCCTCGTCGACGACGACCGGGTTCCAGCCGACCTCCCACTCGAAGCCCGAGGGGGTGCGGGCGTAGTAGGAGAGCTCCTTGTCGTTGGTGTGCTGGCCGACGGACAGCGCCATGTCGAAGCCGAGCTCGTGGACGCGCTGGTAGCTCCGGGCAAGGTCGTCGAGGCCCGCGGCCTGGATGTTGAGGTGCTGGACGCGGGTGCGGACCGGGTCGATGGGCAGGCCCCGTACGGCGGCGATCGCGATCGAGTGGTGTCGCTCGTTCACCCGCAGGAAGCGGATCTTGAGCTTGACGCCGCTGATCGTCTCGTCGATGTAGTCGGTCAGCCGCGCGTCGAAGACGGTGTCGAAGTAACCGCGCATCAGGGTGGGCCTGGCCGAGGTGATCGCGACGTGGCCGAGGCCCGCGTCGCCGGTGACCCAGCCGGAGGCGAGCATCCGCAGCGCGTCCGGGGAGGTGCTGGGCGTGGTGTAGATCTCCTGGGTGATGCCCTTGGGGCCGGGGAAGCGCAGCAGGCGCTCGACGCCGCGTGTCCTGGCCTCGTCGGCGGTGCCCTGCCGGACGGGCACGCCGCGGGCGCGGACGCGGGCTTCGATCCGCTCGAAGGTCGCGTGGTCGTCGACGTGCCAGCCCGTGGCGACGACGTCCTCGGCCGGGCCGCGCCGGAGCAGGAAGCGGCATTCCTGGTCGTCGAGGCGGAAGCGCATCAGGCCGGTGTCGAGGTCGTCGTGGTGCATGCCGATGGCGTCGGCGCCGAAGCGGCGCCAGTCGCCGAAGCGGTCGGTCTCGATGACGATGTAGCCGAGGTGGACCGCGCCGAACACGGAGGCGCTCGCCGTGGTGTTCATCGGCGGCCCGCCAGGAAGTCCCCGCAGAGCCGGTTGAAGAGCTCGGCGCGTTCGAACTGGACCCAGTGCCCGGTGTTGGCCACCTGGTAGAGGTCGCAGTTGGGCATGCGTTCGGCCAGCATCCGGCCGCCGGACGGGCGGTTCACCCGGTCCGCCGCGCCCCACAGCACGAGGGTCGGCACGGGCAGCCGGGACAGGCGCGGGTCGCGGGTGAAGTCCATCCTCCACAGGGTGCGCAGCGCGTGGGGCCCGGACGGCCGGCGCAGCGGCGGGGCGGCGACGACCTCGGGGTCGATGCTGTCCCGGTAGCGTGCGTCGATGATGCCGTCGGGCACGTCGGCGGCGTTGAAGACCAGGTAGGTGCGGATGAACTTCTCCAGCTTGGGCCTGGTCGGGCCTTCGCCGGTGTAGTAGTTCAGCAGGCTGTTGAGGCCGGGGGTGGGGACGGGCCGGCGGGTGGTGCCGACGCCGCCGGGGCCCATCAGGACCATGCGGTCGACCCGCTCCGGCGTGTCTAGGGCGAGCCGCAGTGCGCAGGCCCCGCCGTACGAGTTGCCGACGAAGTGGGCCCTGTCGAGGCCGAGTCGGTCGAGCAGGCCGCGGACGGTGTCGGCGAGGTAGCCGAACGGGTCGTCGCCGTCGACGCCCTTGGTGCTGCGCCCGTAGCCGGGCAGGTCGGGGACGATGACCCGGTACTCCCGGGCGAGGGCGCCGATGTTCCTGGCGTAGTTGGAGACTCCGGAGGCGCCGGGGCCGCCGCCGTGCAGCAGCAGGACGGGCGGGCCGTCGCCGGTCTGCGCGGTGAAGATCTTCTTGCCGGCGACGTCGAGGACGGACTCCTGCATCGTCGGAAGGTCGGTGTACGTGGTCATGGCGCTCCTCGGCCGGCGGTCGCGGCGGGGGTGGTGGGTCGGGCGGGTCGGGCGGCCAGTCCGCCGGGCGGCGGCTGGAGTCGGGCTCCGGGGGCGGCGGAGGTGTAGACGTAGGCGTCCGGGCGGAGCGCGAGCGTGGCGGCCCGGTGCCGGGCGAGCCAGGCGTGCAGCACTCCGTCGGCGTCGACGACCGCGCCCTCGGCCGGGTGCGAGCCGGGCGGCAGGACGGTCAGGGTCGGGACTCCGGCGCGCTCCCAGGCGGGCTCGGGTGCGGGGGGTCCGGTGTGCAGGAGGATCCACCGGCCGTCGAGGACGTCGTCCAGGCGGACCCGTGAGCCGTCGGGCGCGGTGACCCAGGGCTGGGGGATCTGGCGGCCGGTGGCCCCGGTGCGGGTGCGGGCCTGGAATCCGTGCGCGTAGCGCGCGACGGGTATCCAGTTGGCGTCGACCATCCGGCCGGTGAGGGCCCACGAGGGGCGCAGGGCCCGCAGGGCCGTGTCGCGGATCCGGGCCACCGGGAGTCTGCGCTCGGTGATGATCCGGCCGACGAACACGGCGCGGCGGGTGACCTCCTTGACGTGCGGTTTGCGCTCGGTCTCGTAGGTGTCGAGGACCGTCTCGGGGAGTTCGCCGCGCAGGACGGAGGCGAGTTTCCAGCACAGGTTCGCCGCGTCGCGGACTCCCGCGGCCATGCCCTGGCCGATCCACGGCGGCATCGCGTGCGCGGCGTCGCCGGCGAGGAACACCCGTCCGACCCGGAATCTGGCGGCGAAGCGGACGTGGTGGCTGTAGACGGTGGCGCGGAGGATCTTCACGCTGTCCCGGCCGATCCCGTAGCGGGCGACCAGGGCGTGGATCGCGTCCTCGGTGGTGAGGTGCTGCTCGTCGTCGCCGGGGAGGATCGGGAACTCCCAGCGGTGGTGGCCGAGCGGTGTGGGGCAGTCGACGGCGGGCCGGGCGGGGTCGCAGCGGAAGCGCAGCCGGTCGTGGTCGGGCCAGGGCTTGAGCATCCGGGTGTCGACGACCAGCCAGCGGTCCTCGTAGGTCCGGCCCTCGTAGCCCACGTTGAGCTGGGCGCGGGTGAGGCTGGAGCCGCCGTCGGCGGCGATCGCGTACCGGGCCCGCACGCGTCGTACGTCGTCGTCGGCGGTGGCGAGCAGGGTGAGGTCGACGCCGGTGGCGTCCTGACGCAGTTGCAGGCACTCGTGGTTCAGCAGCACCTCCACGTTCGGGTAGCGGTCGACGCCGTCGCGCAGGACCTGTTCGAGGGCGGGCTGGTAGATGAACATCTGCGGCGGGTGCCCGTGGCCGCGGGGGGCGGGGTTCGCGCTGATGAAGGTCCGGCCGCGGGCGTCGACGAAGTCGATCGGCCGTTCGGCGAGCATGTCCTGCTTCAGGCGGTCGGCCAGCCCGATGCGCTGCCAGATCCGGATGACCTCCTCGTCGGTGGAGATCGCCCGGGCCCGGGAGTAGATCCCGGCGTCGCGTTCCACGACGAGGACCTTCAGTCCCGCCCCTCCGAGGAGGTTGGCGGCGGTCACGCCCGTGGGCCCGTATCCGATCACCGCCACGTCGTACGTGCCGTCTTCGGCCTCGGGTCGGTCCATCGGTTTCCTCGCTGTCGCTCGTGCGGCGCGGCTCCTGGCGGCGCCCGCCGCGATCCTTACTGTAACGATCACTCCAATTGGAATGATTGCTACGGTAGGGTGGTCCCGCGGGACGGTCAAGGTCCCGATTCAGCGAAAGGGCCCCGCCATGACCAAGCCACAGGCCGAGCGCAGGCAGCGCGCCAACGGGGTGGAGTCCCGCCGGCGGATCCTCGACGCCGCCGTCGAGATCGCGGGCGAACGCGGGTACGAGGGCACGTCCATCGCCGCGGTCAAGGCACGCTGCGGGCTGCCCGCCAGCTCCATCTACTGGCACTTCAAGGACAAGGACGACCTGATCGCCGCGGTCATCGAGCGGAGCTTCGAGACCTGGCTGTCGGCCGTCGAACTGCCCGACGAGTCCATCGGCACGCCGCTCGAACGCGTCACCGCCATGGCGGCCAACGTGGCGCGCTCCCTCCTCGACGAACCGGACTTCCTGCGCCTGGGCCTCATGCTCGCCCTGGAGCAGCGCCCCACCGAACCCCGGGGACGCACCCAGTTCCTGGAGGCCCGGGCCGTCGCCCGGCAGAAGGTCGCCGAGGTGATCCACCTGCTCCTCCCCAGCCTGGAGGAGGACGACGTGGAGACACTCACCACCTACGCGATCGCCGGCGCCGACGGCCTGTTCGTCCAGCGTCAGATCAACGGCGACAGCGTCGACCTGACGAGGCTGTTCCGCCTGCACGCGGAGCTCGTGTACGAGGCGGGGCTCCGCATGGCGCAGGCCCACGCCTGACCCCTCCCCCGGCCCGACGCACCTGTGGGGCCGCGGACCTGCGGCCCCACCCCGTCCCCTGCCGCGGCCCGGCACCGTGCCGTCGTTCCTCGCCCTTCCCGTTTCCGGCGCGCGCACTCTGCGCCTCCTGCCCGCGCACCGCTCCCGCGCCGCACCGACGCGACGCGACCGCCCCCACAGCAAAGGCCACCGCCGATGACCACCGAACCCCACCGGATCGACGTCCACCAGCACGTAGTGCCGCCCCTGTACCGCGACGCCCTCGCCCGGGCCGGCATCGCCGAGGCCGGCGGCCGTGCCGTGCCCGACTGGAGCCCCGAGTCGGCGATCGAGGCGATGGACCTGCTCGGCACCGACACCGCCGTCCTGTCGGTCTCCACGCCCGGTACCGGCTTCCTCGACGACCCCACCGCCGCGGCCGACCTCGCCCGGCGGCTCAACGACTACTGCGCCGACCTCGCATCCCGGTACCCGCACCGCTTCGGGTGGTTCGCGACCCTTCCCATGCCGGACGTCCCGGCCGCCGCCGAGGAAGCCCGCCGGGCCCTGGCCGACCTGGGCGCGGACGGGGTCACGCTCCTCGCCAACAACCGGGGCAGCTACCTGGGTTCGGCGGGCCAGGACGCGCTGTGGCAGGTGCTGGACGAACACCGGGCCGTCGTCTTCGTCCACCCGGCCGACCTGCCCGCGCCCGCCGTCGACGGCATCCCGCCGTTCGCCGCCGACTTCCTCCTCGACACCAGCCGGGCCGCCTTCCTCCTCGTCCGCGCCGGTGTCCCGCGCCGCTACCCGCGCATCCGCTTCGTCCTCAGCCACGGCGGCGGGTTCCTGCCGTACGCCTCCCACCGGATGGCCGTCGCCCTGGCCGCCGAGACGGGGCGCAGCCCGCTCGACGTCCTCGACGACTTCCGCGGCTTCTACTTCGACACCGCGCTGACCTCCAGCCCGGCGGCCCTTCCCACGCTGCTCGCCTTCGCCCGCCCCGGACACGTCCTGTTCGGCAGCGACTGGCCGTTCGCCCCCAGCCCGGCGGGCCAGTACTTCGCCAACGGCCTCGACACCACCGTCCCGGCCGACACGCTCGCCGCCGTCAACCGCACCAACGCCGAAGCCCTCTTCCCCCGCCTGGCTTCCGCTCCCCCATCGCCGCCCCGGCCGCGGCCTGCCGTCGAACGCCTGCGCCGGTCCGCGCAGCGCGTCGCCGCGCGGCTCGCCTTCAAGCTGGTCCAGCCCGGCACCGACTGACCCGCGGCCACCCTCGCCGCCTGCGGCCGCCCGGCCGGACTCGGGCCGGGCAGGCGGGCGACCGCGCCGTCGACCGGTCTCAGCGGCCGGCGGCCCGCGGCCTGGTGCGCCGGGCGAGGACGGGCACGACTGCGAGGAGCGCCGTCGCCACAGCGAGCAGGGGGATCCCCTGCTTGAGGCCCTCCCGGTCCAGATCCTCCGGCTTCCCCGGCGGCACCCAGCCGGCCGGATCCACCAGGACGTCCAGCGTCCGGCCGACATCCGACCGGCCGTAGCAGCCCGAGGTCTGGTCGAGGAAGGCGTGCGGCAGGGGCAGCCCGTCCGTCCGGCGCAGATCGCACGTCCAACTGACCCGGTCGTTCTTGCCCTTGGAGCTGTGGGCGGCGGTCACCACGACCGAGGTGTGCACTCCGCTCAGGACCAGCACCTCGGACTGGATCGCCGGACCGACTCCGAGCAGCAGTGCCATCCCCGGCGGGACCATCAGAAGGACCAACCACGTGCTTGTCCGAGGCAGGATCGCCAGTGCACTGCCGAAGCAGAACACCAGGGTCCCCGTGATCAGGCTCACCACGGTGTAGTCCGAGTTGCTCCCGAGTGCCCCCAGGCCGATCAGCGCGAGCGGGGTGACGACCGCGCTGATGACACCGAGGCGTCCGGCCCGCGGGGACAACGTGCGGAACGTGCGGGTAGTGGCTCGCTTTTCGCCGTCCCCGGCCTCTGCGGCTTCCCGACCGTCCGACTTCACGGGAGCCGGTCCACCAGCAGTTTTGTTGCCCATTCCTGCTCCCTGTCGACGGTCGGGACAGTCTGGCGGACACCCCCGCCCCGGCAGCAGTCGGGGTATCAGGTGGCCGCGCGCAGGACCCGGGACAGGCCGAGGGCCGCCGTCCGCACCGCGGGGGCGAGCTGGGCGGGGCGGAAGCGGGCGCAGGGGACGGCCACCGAGAGGGCGGCCACCAGGGTGCCGCCGGCGAAGACCGGGGCCGCGATGCAGCTCACCCCCAGGGCCGCCTCCTGCTCCTCGTAGGCGAGGCCGGAGACCTGGATCTTCTCCAGTGCCGTGCGCAGCCGGGCGGGGTCGGTGATCGAGTGCGGGGTGAGGCTGGGCAGTGGCTGGGCGAGCACCTGCTCGGTGAGTTCGGCGCCGGAGAACGCGAGCAGAGCCTTGCCGATGCCGGTGCAGCTCAGCGGGAGGCTGCCGCCGATCCGGGAGGGCAGCCGGAGTGCTTCGTGTCCGTGGATGCGTTCGAGGTAGACGACGTCCAGGCCGTCACGGACGCCCAGGTGGACGGTCTCGCGGGTGGCTTCGAACAGGTCGTGGAGGAACGGCAGGGCCGTCTCGCGCAGGTCGAGGCGGTGCGGCACCAGCGAGCCGAGCTCGAAGAGCTTCGCGCCGAGGCGGTACTGCGCACCCGATCGGTCCAGCCAGCCCAGCCTGACGAGGTCCGCCGCGAGGCGGTGCACCGTGGGCTTGGCCAGACCCGAGCGCTCCGAAAGTTCCGCGAGGCGGAACGGACCGCCGCTCGGACTGAAGCATTCGAGGATGGCAGTGGCCTTGTCCAGCATGCTGCCGCCGCTTTCGTTCCGTGTCACGGAACAATGTTTGTCCCTGCCGGGGTGTCCTGTCTATACCGGGAGACACACAGCCGGCCACGTCGAGGCCGCTCGCGCTCTCTCCCCGCTCCTCCTGGAGGCAACCTGTGCCGACCGCTCCCGCCGGCGCCCGCCCGGGCCCCGACCAGACCCCCGCCGTCACGGCCGCAGAGCGGCTGACGGAAGCCGCCCGCACGCTGACGCCGTGCGCTCCGGTCCGCGACCTCTTCGCGGGCGGCGGCGACCTGGAGGCCGCGTACGCCGTCCAGCAGCTCAACGTCCGGCGCGCCCTCGGCTCCGGACGCCGACTGGTGGGCCGCAAGATCGGCCTGACCTCCGTCGCCGTGCAGCGCCAGCTCGGCGTGGACCGGCCCGACTTCGGGGCCCTGTTCGCCGACATGGCAGTGCCCGACGGCGGCGAGGTTCCCACCGGCCGGCTGCTGCAGCCCAAGGTGGAGGCCGAGGTCGCCCTCGTCCTCGGACACGACCTTCCCGACCGCGACTGCACGGTCGCGGACGTCCTGCGGGCGGTCGACGTCGCGCTCCCCGCCCTGGAGATCGTCGACAGCCGCATCGCCGACTGGGACATCTCCCTCGTCGACACCGTCGCCGACAACGCCTCGTGCGGCCTGTACGTCCTGGGGACCACGCCCGTCCCGATCGAGGCCGTCGACCTGGGCGCCGTCACGATGACGATGACCCGCGGCGGCCGGACGGTCTCCGAGGGCAGCGGCGCCGACTGCCTCGGCAGCCCCCTCAACGCGGCGGCCTGGCTCGCCGCGGCCCTGGCCGAGCGCGGCGACCCCCTGCGCGCCGGCGACCTCGTCCTCACCGGCGCCCTCGGACCGATGTCCCCCGCCTCTCCCGGCGACGAGTTCGAGGCCCGCATCTCCGGCCTCGGCTCCGTCGCGGTCCGCTTCGCCCCGGAAGGAGACCGCAGGTGAGCACCAAGGTCGCCGTCATCGGATCCGGCAACATCGGCACCGACCTCCTGATCAAGATCCTTCGGCTGTCCGGCAGCCTCGACGTCGTCGCCATGGCCGGGATCGACCCGGACTCCGACGGCCTGGCCCGCGCCCGCCGCCTGAAGGTCGCCACCACCCACGAGGGAGTCGGGGGCCTCGTCCGCCTCGACGAGTTCGCCGACGTCGACATCGTCTTCGACGCCACCTCGGCGGGCGCCCACCGCCACCACGAGAACGTGCTGCGCCCGCTCGGCCGCACACTGATCGACCTCACCCCCGCGGCGCTCGGCCCCTACGTCGTCCCGCCGGTCAACGGCGACGCACACCTCGACGCCCCGAACGTCAACATGGTCACCTGCGGCGGCCAGGCCACCGTCCCGATCGTCGCCGCCGTCAACGCCGTCACCCCGGTCCACTACGGCGAGATCGTCGCCTCGATCGCCTCCCGCTCCGCCGGCCCGGGCACCCGCGCCAACATCGACGAGTTCACCGAGACGACCTCCTCCGCCATCGAGAGGGTCGGCGGCGCCGCCCGGGGCAAGGCCGTCATCGTCCTCAACCCGGCCGAACCACCGCTGGTCATGCGGGACACCGTGCACTGCCTGGTCTCCGACTGCGCCACCGAGGCCGTCACCGCCTCCATCGAGGAGATGGTCGGCCGGGTCCAGGCGTACGTGCCCGGCTACCGGCTCAAGCAGCAGGTGCAGTACGAGAAGGTGCCCGCCGACGACCCGCTGCGCACCCTCGCCCCCGGCCCCGGCGACGCCCTGAAGGTGTCCGTGTTCCTGGAGGTGGAGGGCGCCGCCCACTACCTGCCCGCCTACGCCGGCAACCTCGACATCATGACCTCGGCGGCGCTGCGCACCGCCGAGCGCATGGCCGCCCACCGCGCCACGGAGGTGGCCCCGCGATGACGACCCGCGTGTACGTCCAGGACGTGACCCTCAGGGACGGCATGCACGCCGTCCGGCACCGCTACACCGTCGAGCAGGCCCGCACCGTCGCCGCCGCCCTCGACGCGGCCGGCGTGGCCGCGATCGAGATCGCCCACGGCGACGGGCTGGCCGGCTCCAGCATCACCTACGGGGTCGGCGCGCACACCGACTGGGAGTGGATCGAGGCCGTGGTCGACGCCACGCACCACGCGGTCCCCACCACCCTGCTGCTGCCCGGCATCGGCACGGTCCGCGAGCTGAAGCAGGCCCACGCCCTCGGCATCCGGTCGGTGCGGGTGGCCACCCACTGCACCGAGGCCGACATCGCGGCGCAGCACATCGCCGCCGCCCGCGAGCTGGGCATGGACGTGGCCGGCTTCCTGATGATGTCCCACCTCGCCGAGCCCGCCGAACTCGCCAGCCAGGCCAAGCTCATGGAGTCCTACGGCGCCAACTGCGTCTACGTCACCGACTCCGGCGGCCGCCTGACCATGGACGGCGTGCGCGCACGGTTCCGGGCCTACCGCGACACGCTCGACCCGGCGACCGAGCTCGGCATCCACGCCCACCACAACCTCGCCCTCGGCGTCGCCAACTCGGTGACCGCCGTCGAGAGCGGCGCCACCCGGGTCGACGCCTCGCTCGCGGGCCAGGGCGCGGGGGCCGGCAACTGCCCGCTGGAGGCCTTCGTCGCCGTCGCGGACCTGCTGGGCTGGGACCACGCCTGCGACCTGTTCCCGCTCATGGACGCCGCCGACGACCTGGTGCGCCCCCTGCAGGACCGCGACGTCCGGGTCGACCGGGAGACCCTCAGCCTCGGCTACGCCGGGGTGTACTCCAGCTTCCTGCGCCACGCCGAGACCGCCGCGGCCCGGCACGGCCTCGACACGCGCAGCATCCTGGTCGAGGTCGGTCGACGCGGCATGGTCGGCGGCCAGGAGGACATGATCACCGACATCGCCCTGGACCTCGCGGCCCGGGCCGGCGGGGTCTAGGAACGGTGGTCAGGCCGGCTCGGGCAGCGGCCGGGTGGCGAGCTCGTGCGCCTCGTCGGCGGGGACACCGAGCATGCGGAGGATCAGCTCGGCCATCTCGTCCCCGGCCTCGACACCGAGGTCGCGGACGGTATTGAGCTGGATCAGCCCGATCAGTGCGCCGCCGACCGCGGACAGGGCCACCATCGGGTCGGCGAAGGAGAACCGGCCGGAGGCCCTGCCGACCTCCAGGTCGCGCAGGGCCCGGGGCCCGAGCCCGGTCGGGGCCTGGATGTGCGGCAGCCCGCGCAGGCGCAGGATCTGGGTGATCTCGGGGTGCGAGGCGGCCAGCCGCAGGGTCAGGCGGATGTTGGTGGCGAACACCGCGGCCGGGTCGTCGATGTCCGCGGTGGCCCGGTCCAGCAGTTGGCCGTACTCCTCCAGGGCGTCGGCGACCGCGACGTCGAAGAGGTCGGCCTTGGTCGCGAAGTGGTTGTAGAAGCTGCCGAAGCCCACGTCGGCGCGCTCGGCGATCTCCTGGATGCTCGCGGAGGTCTCGCCGGTCTCGGCCAGGATCTGGCGCGCGGCGGCGACGAGCGCCTGGCGGGTGCGGGTGCGGCGGCGCTCGAAGCGGTTCGCGGTCGCGGGGTTCTCGGCGGTGTCCGGCAGCTCCTTCGACATGGCCCGAGTCTAGGGGGGTTCAGTTCTGATGACTCCATCAGTCACCCCCTCGACGCCCCCTGCCCCACATGGTGATGCTTTCATCAGTTACGAGCGACTCATCAGAGTCGTGCACCCATCCGCCCAGCCACCCGAAGGACCACGCGCACCGCCATGCAGTACACCCCCTACGACGAGTGGGCCGGCCTGATCGGCGACCGGTACGCCCTGCGCGAGGTCATCGGCCACGGCGGCATGGGAGAGGTCTGGTCGGCCGAGGACCTGGTCCTGCACCGCGCGGTCGCCGTGAAGCTGATGCACCCGCAGCTCGCCCTCGACGACGTCGCCCAGAGCCGCTTCCAGCGCGAGGTCCGCGCGGCCGCCTCCCTCAACCACCCGCGCGTCGCGGCCGTCCACGACGCCGGCCGGCTCGCGACCGCGCCGCCGCGCCCCTTCCTGGTCATGGAACACGTCTCCGGACACACGGCCGCCGAACTGCTCCGCGCGGCACCGCCCTCGCCGGAGGAGGCGGTGGCCTGGGTCGCCGGAACACTGGAGGCGCTCGCCTGCGCCCACGCGGCCGGGCTGGTCCACCGGGACATCAAGCCGGCCAACGTCATGATCACCAGCGACGGGCTGGTCAAGGTCATGGACTTCGGGATCGCCCACATCGCCGACGGCCACGACACCGGCCTGACCGGGACGGGCAACGCGGTCGGCACCACCGCCTACATGTCCCCCGAGCAGGCCCAGGGACTGCCCGTCGACGCCCGGTCCGACCTCTACTCGACCGGCTGCATGCTCTACGAGCTCCTCACCGGCCTTCAGCCCTACGTCGGGGACAGCCCGTTCGCCGTCGCCTACCAGCACATCTGCGCAGCCGCCCCCTCCCCCGCGGACATCGGCATCCGGCTGCCCCCGCACGTCGAGGCCGCCCTCGCCCGCGCCATGGCGAAGAACCCCGACGACCGCTTCCCCGATGCCGCCGCCATGCGGGAGGCCCTCCTCGCCCCGCCGGCGCACACCGTCGCAGGGCAGGGGGCCGACACGCTTCTCGAACCGCCGGCCGTCGAGGCGGCACCGGCCCGGACGGTCACCACTCCCGCCGGACCCCGGCACTCACCGCGGCCCTCCCGGCGCCTGGCCCTCGCGGGGCTGGCCCTGCTCGGTACGTGCGCGGGCCTCACCGCGGTGATCACCACCGGCCCGGACATCCCGCACGCGACCGGCCCCACCGCGCAGACCACGACCGCCACCGAAAGCTCTACCGCCGCGCCCTCCGCCACCCGTTCGGACAGCGCCCGCCCCGACCGCAGCGCCGGCCCGTCGGCGAGTCCCCACGCATCGACCGAACCCGCCACCCGGACCGTCGCCGTCCCCGACGACCTCGTCGGCAAGACCCTCGCCCAAGCGACGGCGGAACTGGCCGGGCTGGGACTGGACATCACCCTCACCCCCGGCTCCAGCAGCAGCCGCACCAGCACCGTGACGGCAACCGCCCCTCCGGCCGGAACACAGTTGGGCCCCGGCGACACCGTCCTCCTCACCACCCGCAGCGCAGCGGAGGCCACCTCCACCCCCCGCGCCACCTCCTCCACCCCCTCAGGCGGCGCAAGCTCCAGCGCCGGCAGCAGCCCGAGCACCTCGGTGTCGCCCACCCCCACCAGACCAGTGCCACCCACGCGGCCACCGCTCCCCTGACCGACGACAACCGGGCCATCCGTACGGGTGAGAGGCCGTGTCACAGACCGGTGCGGTACGTGTCGGGCGGGGAGACTGGCCGCACCAATCGGACGCACACCAAAGGATCGTGATGGCGGAGGAACTGTACGCGACGCTGAAGACCAATCAGGGTGACATCGTGGTCCGGCTGCTGCCGAACCACGCCCCGAAGACCGTCAAGAACTTCGTGGAACTCGCCACGGGCGAGCGGCAGTGGATCGACCCGAACACCGGACAGCCCAGCAACGAGCCGCTGTACGACGGCACGGTCTTCCACCGGGTCATCGAGGGCTTCATGATCCAGGGCGGCGACCCCCTGGGCAACGGCACCGGCGGGCCCGGCTACAAGTTCGCCGACGAGTTCCACCCGGACCTGGCGTTCACCAAGCCCTACCTGCTCGCCATGGCGAACTCCGGGCCGGGCACCAACGGCTCCCAGTTCTTCATCACCGTCGGGCCGACCACCTGGCTCACCGGCAAGCACACCATCTTCGGCGAAGTCGCCGACGCGGCCAGCCAGCGGGTCGTCGACGCCATCGTCGGTGTGGAGACCGGCCGCAACGACCGGCCGTTGGAGGACGTGGTGATCGAGAAGGTCGTCATCGAGACCCGCTGAACCCCCGCCCCGGCATGGCGCCCGGCCTCTGGTCCGGCGCCGTGTCGGGGCACGGCCACGGCCGGCGGACGGGCAGTCCGTCCGCGCCGCGGACCTCGATGCGCAGGCCGAACTCGTCGCGCAGCGCCGCCGCCTGCCCGGGGGTGGCCAGCAGGTAGTAGTCGTCGGCGCAGGGGCCGTCCCCGGGGACGCAGTGGAAGACCCGCGGGTCGTCACCGCCCGGGAGGAGATCCGCGATGCCCTCGTGGACGGCACCCAGGTCGAGGTAGTCGTCGGACTCCTGCTCGATCCGCCAGGACTTGGCCTCGCCGTTGACCTTGAAGTCGAGGTCCCGCAGCGAGCCGATCTCGCCGACCAGGGCCACGTCCGTCACGGCCACCGCGCCGCCGATCATCCGCTCCGCGACCTCGAGGATGTCGGCGTAGGCGCCCTCGGCGAAGTCGACGTCCTCGCCGTGGACCTGCACGGCCACGCCGCAGACCTCGAACACCCCGGTCAGTTCGTCGGTGCGCCGCTCCGGACGGGGCTCACCCCAGTCGGCGGCGTACACGCACGCCTCCTCCGCCTTCCGGCGGGTGATCATGCCGAGCTCGTGCAGCCGGACAGCCAGGCGCTGGTAGGTGTTCATCCCCGTGTTCTCGACCATGCGGCGGATTCTGACATGCCGTCACGACAGCGGGGCAGCGGCTTGAGCCGAACACCTGAACCAGTCAGTCCGTTGATCTACGCTCCGTCAGGAAGCTTGTGTAGCACCTGTGCTCAACCCGAGGGGAGACAAGGATGAGTGCGGAGATCGTCCGGTTGGTGGAGCAGACCGGCCCGTACCTGACCGCTGCGGTACGGGCCTACGGCGGGGCCGTCCTGGCCCGGGCGGGGAATTCCGCCGCGGACGCCACGTCCGACCTCGGCCGCCGCATCCTCCAAGCCGTCGCGCACCGGCGCTCCGAACCCGAGCAGGTCGCGCTGGCGGCAGCGGTCCAGGACGTTGCGGAGGACCCCAAGGACGCCGATGCCCTGGCCGCGTTGCGGCAGTTGCTGAAGCGGGCCCTGCGCGAGGACGCCGACCTGCGGGCCGAGATCGCCGCCCTCCTGTCCGCTCCCGCCGCCGCGAGCGAGCCGGCTCCCGCCTCCGACGCCATCGCGCTCCACCAGGCTGCCCTCGCCCAGGCCGAGCAGGTCCTCGGCAACACCCACCCCGACACCCTGACCAGCCGCAACAACCTCGCGCTCGCCTACCAGGCGGCGGGCGACCTGGACCGCGCCATCCCCCTGTACGAGATCACCCTCGGCCAGTCGGAGCGGGTCCTCGGAGACACCCACCCCGACACCCTGGACACCCGCAACAACCTCGCGATCGCCTACCAGGCGGCGGGCGACCTGGACCGCGCCGTCACCCTGTTCGAGACCACTCTCACCCAGTTCGAGCAGGTCCTCGGCAACACCCACCCCCACACCCTGGCCGGCCGCAACAACCTCGCCTCCGCCTACCAGGCGGTGGGCGACCTGGACCGCGCCATCCCCCTGTACGAACACGTCCTCACCCAGCGCGAGCGGCTCCTCGGCGCCAACGATCCCGACACCCTCGTCACCCTGGACAACCTCGCCGGCGCCTACCAGGCGGCGGGCCACCCGGACCGTGCCATCCCCCTGCACGAACACGTCCTCGCCCACTTCGAGGAAGCGCTCGGCGCCACCCACCCCCGCACCCTGGGCTGCCGGAGCAACCTCGCGTACGCCTACCACTCCGTGGGCGACCCGGACCGCGCCATCCCCCTGATGGAGACCACCCTCACCCAGTTCGAGCAGGTCCTCGGAGACACCCACCCCGACACCCTGAACAGCCGGGCCAACCTCGCGCTCGCCTACCACACGGCGGGCGACCTGGAGCGCGCCGTCCCCCTGTACGAGACCACCCTCGTCCAGCGCGAGCGGCTCCTCGGCACCAACCACCCCGACACCCTCATCAGCCTGGGCAACCTCGCCGCCGCCTACCAGGCAGCAGGCGACCTGGACCGCGCCATCCCCCTGCACGAGAACGTGCTCGCCCACTTCGAGGAAGCGCTCGGCGACACCCACCCCCTGTCCCTGACCTTCCGGGAGAACCTCGCCGCCGCCTACCAGGCAGCGGGCGACCCGGACCGCGGCGCCGCCCTCCACCGGACCGTCCTCAGCCAGCGCGAACAGGTCCTCGGCAACGACCACCCCGACACCCTGAAGAGCCGCAACAACGTCGCCCTCGCCTACCACGCAGCGGGCGAACCGGACCGCGCCGTCCCCCTGTTCGAGGCCGCCCTCCGCCAGTGCCTGCAGATCCTCGGCGACACCCACCCGACCACGCTGGCCGTCCGGTCCAACCTGGCCATCGCCCGCGACGCGGCGGGCGACCCGGACTGGTGACGGTACCGAGGTAGACCTGTCCGCGTTTGCCGAATCAGGTCGCGACCGCTCGGGGCGCGCTTGAGCGTGTTGCCGGCAACGACCCGCCGGCCCGATCGTCACATGATCGGGCCGGCATCGGTTGGTGGGGTGTTGTGAGCCACCATGAGCTGGGCCATCCGGTGCAACCGCTGCCAGACGCGCCGGCTGTCATCCTCGGTGACCTCCGGAAGGACCGTCTCGAGCCGGCCAAGGATGAGCCTCACGGTCGCCATCCCCCTCTCGTGGAGGGAACCACCGTTGGCGACCCACGTGTACGTGCAGCCCCCCAGCCTGGTGTCGAGCGACACCAGATCGACGCCCGCCACCTCAAGGGCGTTCCACCGGCGGTCCCACGGCCCGCTCTGATGCTCCTCCCACAGGGACACCATCACGGCCACAGGGTCTTCAGCGACATCCATGTCCTGCATCATCGCGGGCCCGCCTCGGATACGAAAGGCTGAGGCCACCGCCCGAATCCGCGTCGACCGGCCGACCGGCTTCCGGATGCAGTGTCAGCTGTGGTACTCCCGGCCCTCGATGCAGAAGCAGGCCGCGCTGATCGTGTCGTCCCCGACCCGTTCCGCCCGCGTCCACACCTGGGAGCTGCCTGGGCTGAGGTCGCCGTCGCATCCCACGCGCAGGATCATGTCGCGGTTCTCGATGTAGCCGACGATGTCCGCCTCGACGGCGGTGGGCTTGCGGCCGATCAGTTCGATCCCGTCGAAGAGGACTTGGGGGCCGGTGCGCCCGTGGACGCTCACCCGGGCCGGCCGGGAACCGTTCCCGTACAGGTAGTGCACGCTGATCCCGGCCCGGTCGTAGCGTTCCCTGCTCACGTGCCACGCCTCGGGAGTGTCGGGCTCTTCCCAGGGGCTGCCCACCGTGGAACGGCAATAGCCGTGGCTCTCGGCCGGGGCCTCACCGTCCAGGGCGGCCGACACCTGCTCCGGGCTCATCCCGAACCGCAGCGGGCCGACGCCCTCCAGCGGATCCAGCACCCACCGCTCCCGGTCCCCCAGTTTCCTCCACAACACCACGACAACCTTCCGACCGGCACCACCGATGATCTTTCCGGTCACCCTAGGCACGTCCGCCGACAACGCAGCCCAACTGCCTGCAGAGCAGCACGTGCCCACCCGGAAAGCCACTCACCGATCCAGCACGATCCGAAAGAGTCGGCCGGTGCACACCGCTGGTCACAGGGTCCACCGGCAGTACAGGCGGAGGCCGGCAGCCCCGGCGCGCCGGGTCAGGCCCGCCAAGGCCTCCAGGACGCCGAGTGCCGTCCGAGCATCGACCTGGCACTGCTGCAGTTCGGGCGTCTCGGACCACGGCCCGGCTGCGCGCGCCAGGTCGGCGGGCGCAGCCGCGGCGAGAGCCTCGACCAACGAGTCCGACAGGCTGAACACCAGCGGGGCGTCGTCCTCCGCGGAGGACAGCAGCTGCCCTGACCGCGGGCGCCGGACGACCTCCTCGTAGCCGCAGCCCGTGAGGACCGCTTCGAGCTGAGCGATGGCGACCACCGGGTCGATGTTCTTGAGGAAGACCACGTCGTGCCCCGCCTCAGCCGGCCCTCCGGGCCGGTCGACCACGGCGACAGCAGCCCGGTCGTCGGTGGCGGAGAAGTAGTCACACATCGTCATGCGCCGAGTCTGACATCCGCGGCCGACAGACCTCATCTGCGCGAAGCATTCAGCTCCGGCGCCGTCGAGGGGCACAGCAACGAGGTCATTGTCCGGAATCCGAGCGGTCGAGGTCGTGGGCGGTGCCGGCAACTGCCGGCCCGCAGTTGTGGGGCAGATGAGCGAGCACCAGGGCGACTGCTTCGTCAGGGGACTCGGCTTCTCCGATGTCCGCCGGTCCGTGAGGCGACCGGGTGTGCCACCAGGTCACTCGGTACCTTCCGTTCGCGGGGGTGATCACCGGGATGTCGTGGGTGTAGGGGAACCCGGTGCAGCGGCTGAAGTTCAGCGAATTGAGGCTGTGGAAAGGAAACAGGACTCGCAGCTGCGGCTGGGCGTAGGCAGCCTCGATGAGTTCATGGTCGACGAACCGTGCCGTGGTGTGCCGGTAGCTCGTCCACTGGGCCTCGACGCCGTCACCGCGCTCGTGGGCTTCGGCGAGCCGACTGTAGTCGACGAACGGGCATGCGGACTTCAGCTGTGCCAAGGTGGCGCCGGACTGCCAGGCGCCCATGGCCGACGCGACGGCGTCCAAGCTGGTCGTCGTGCCTCTGGCCATCCCGACGCCGCGTTCCCAGAAGCTCAGGATGAAGGCGCGCTCTGCGATGCCGAGGAGAGCGCTCGCCGTCCGACTGTCACTATCCATTCGGGCTCCGCTGCGCCACCAGCCCGGAGCGTCTTCGGGGAGCACGTCCAGCCCGTATCCGGCTTGATGAACGGCTGCCTGCAGGATGCTCCGGAGCGTTTCGTTCCGACCGAGTTCGGGATAGAGATGGGCCAGATTGTCCGTCGCGGGGTCGAGCGTCACGATTCTCCCTCTCGCCGATGCACTCCGGGACTTCGACGAGAGGAAGGAGCCTGAACTTGCAGGTATTCCGAGCCGGCGGGGCGTCAGGCCTGCCGGGGTGGGGCTCTACCAGGTCACGGGCAGCTCCTGCACCCCGTAGACGACCATGTCGGTCCGGTAGCGGATCGACTCGTACGGCACGGCGAGCCGCAGCTCGGGAAGCCGCCGGAAGAGGGTCTGCAGGGCGATCTGCAGCTCGGCGCGGGCGAGCGGCTGGCCGAGGCACTGGTGGACGCCGAAGCCGAAGGCGAAGTGGCGGCGGGCGTCGCGGCCGATGTCGAGCCGGTCGCCGCCGGGGAACACCTCGGGGTCGCGGTTGGCCGTGGAGACCATGCAGAGCACCCCTTCGCCGGCGCGGATCGGGGTGCCGTCCAGGTCGACGTCCTCGACGGCGACGCGCGGCACGCCCAGGTGGACGATGCTCAGCCAGCGCAGCAGTTCCTCGACGGCGCCCTTGGCGATGCCGGGTTCGGCGCGCAGGCGGGCGGCCTGTTCGGGGTTGCGGAGCAGGGCGAGGGTGCCGAGGGCGGTCATGTTGGCGGTGGTCTCGTGGCCGGCGACGAGCAGCAGGAGGCCCATGGCGGCGGCCTCTTCGAGGGTGATGTCGGGGCGGGCGGCGAGGCGTCCGAGCACGCTCTCGTCGGGGTGGCTGCGCTTGCGGCCGGTCAGTTCGCGCAGGTAGTCGGTGAGTTCGCGCTGGGCGACGCCGACGGCCTCGGCGGGGGCGGCGAGGTCGAGCAGGGCGGTGCTGCGGGCCTGGAAGAACGCGTGGTCCTCGTACGGGACGCCGAGCAGGTGGCAGATGACGAGCGACGGTACCGGGAGGGCGAAGGCGCTGACCAGGTCGGCGGGCGAGCCGTCGGCGATCATCCGGTCGAGGGTGTCGTCGACGATCCGCTGGATCTCGGGGCGCATGGCCTCGATCCGTTTGACGATGAAGTCTCCGGTGAGCATCCGGCGTTGGCGGGTGTGTTCGGCGCCGTCGAGGCGCAGGAAGGTGGGGGTGGCCCGGGTGACCAGTTCGCGGCGGCCGGGCGAGAGGAACGGGAAGCCCGGGTGGCGGGCGTCGGCCGAGAAGCGCTCGTCGGCGAGGACGGCCCGGACCTGGGCGTGGCCGGTGACCAGCCACAGCGAGCTGCCGTCCCACAGTCCGGCGCGGGTGACGGGCGCGGTGTGGAGGGCCTGGTCGTAGGCGGGCGGGGGGTCGAAGGGGCAGCCTCCGTCACGCGCGGCGGGGACGGCCAGGTCGGCGGGGTCGGTCGGGACGGCACGGTGTGCGGCGGTGGTCATTCCGGTCCTTCCGGTCCTGTCGCATGGGGCGGCTTGGTCACGCGTCGTGCACGGTGATGGCGTTGCCGGGGCACAGGGCTTTGGCGAGCCGGACGGAGGTGTGCTGCTCGGGCGCCGGTCCGGGGCGGAGCAGGCGGACCAGGCCGTCGTCGTCGGACTGGTCGAAGACCTCGGGTGCGGTCAGGACGCACTGTCCCGAGCCGCAGCAGCGGTCCTGGTCGACGGTCACCTTCATCGAGCACCTCCGGCGGGGGCGGACACGGTTGGCTGGGGTCGAGAGCACCTGCCGGTGGGGCGCGGGCACTCGGCCGACGTCGAAACGGTTGCCTGGGTCAACCGATAGCACGCCAACCAACGCCCTGCGTACCCACACGGCCGACTCACCCACCACCTGCCGCCAGGTGTCCGAATCCGTGCACCCACTTTCGGCCGTCCGGCAACCGACCGCTCCCGGCGGCGGCCCGCAACGCCTCCGGCCCGGGCAGCAGTACGACATTCCCGCGCGGGCAGGCCCCCTGGTGAGAGCCACGGTCGACGGCCCGAACACGCTCACGCTCGGTCAGCCGGCCCGCGCACCAGGGCACTGCGTGCCTCCGGCCGGGCGGGCCTGCCGACTCCCGCAGTGGTGGATCCGGCCACCTGGTACGTCGGACGCAGGCTGGAGCGTGCGCCGCAGGCCGGGTTCAGCCGTAGGCGTTGAACTCTCAGCCCCGACCGACGACGAAGCCGACACCGACCAACCTGTACGCGACAACAGGGAGTTGACGGCACTTCCGAAGTGCCGTCAACTCCCGCTACAAAATGCACCCGTTCGACACATCTCCGAGCAGCCGACCACGCATCGCAACCTCAGCTCCGGAGAGCGCGCTTCTCCCCGCCGGCGGCGGCGTTCAGCCCTTCCGGAAGACCGTGACCGCCTGCGGGTCGCAGCCGGTGCCGCCGGCCGCCGTCGCACCGTTGCCGTCGAGCACCTTGGTCCATGTTCCCGCCGGCAGGGTGACGTTGTAGGTGCTGCCGGTGGGGTTGGCGACCACGACGGTGTCGTACGCAGTCGGTGCGGCCGGGTCGGAGCTGGCGCGGGCGACGACCACGGCGCCGTCGGTCTGGGCGGTCATCTGGCTGTGGACGGCGTCCCAGCTGGTGAGCCGCAGGCCCGGAGCGGTCTTCCGCAGGGCGATGGCGTCGCGGTAGTAGCGGAAGACGGCGGCGTTGGTGGTCTTGTCGCCCCAATGGATCGCGTTGACGGCGTCGGAGGCGTTGTAGGAGTTCTTCGCGGTGGTGTAGTCCCCGTTCACGACCTTGGAGCGCAGGAACTCGTCGCCCTCGGCGATCACCGGGATCCCCTGCGAGGCGAGCACCAGGCCGACGGCGAACCGGTCGATCCGCCCCGCGGCACCGGCCGCCCCGCCACCGGCGCCGGAGTAGGTGATCTTGTCGTAGAGGTTGAGGTTGTCGTGGATGGACGCGTAGTTCATCGTCTGCTCGGGGTCGTACGCGAAGGCCGGGGTCCACAGGTCGGCGAGCGGCGCGGTGCTCTTCGCGTCGGTCGGTGAGCCGCGCAGGCCGAAGGCGATGGCGCCCGGGTTGCCCGAACCTCCCATGTACGCCATGACGTTGTCGTCGGTGCCGCCGCGGATCGCGTCGCGGTAGACCCCGTTGAACACGCCGACGTGGCCGCCGGCCAGGGCGGGCACGGTGCCGTACCGGACCTTCTGCGCCTCGTTCGGGTCGGCGGCCGCGCCGTTCCACGGCTCGCCGTAGAGCAGCAGCTTGCGGTCGGGGTAGCCGGCGTCGAGGTGGTTCGCCCAGGTGGAGACGTTGTTCCAGTAGTGCACGCCGACCAGGTCGAAGCGGAAGCCGTCGATGTTGTAGTCGCGGACCCAGTGCTCCAGGGAGTCCTGGATCATCCGGCTGACCATCGGGTTGCCGTCGTCGATGGAGTTGCCGGTGCCGGAGAGGTCGGTGGGCGTGTAGTACTTCCCGGTGATGCCGTTGAACACCGACGGGCTGTAGGTGTGGTTGTAGACCACGTCCATGACGACCCGGATGCCGTTGCGGTGGAAGGTGTCCACCATGTCCTTGAACTCGCGGATCCGGTCCTCGGGTTGGGTGAACTGCGAGTACTGCTCCTCGGGGACGTTGTAGTTCACCGGGTCGTAGCCCCAGTTCGGGACGGTGCTGCCGAAGTCGAAGGCGGGCATGATCTGGACGGTGTTGACGCCCAGCTCCTTGAGGTGGTCGAGGCCGGTCTTCGCCCCGTTGTTCGTGGTGCCCGCCTGCACCAGGCCGAGGAACTTCCCGCGCTTGGCGGGGTCGACCCCGGAACTGGCGTCCACCGTGAAGTCGCGCACGCTCAGCTCGTACACCACGGCGTCCTCGCGGTTCGCCAGTACCGGCCGGGGCGCCCAACCACCGGCCGAGGGGAGGACGGCGGCGGTGTCCACCACAACGCCCTGCGTGGTGCCGGGGACCACCATCTGCGCGTAGGGGTCGCGGACGGCCGTGCCGCCCGCCGAGAACTGGTAGCTGCGGCCCTTCAGATCACCGCCCACCACCGCCTGGTACACGTTCGAGTAGCCGCCGAGCGAGACCGGGGCGAGCGGGTACGTGCTGCCGCCGACCGCGACGGACACGTTCGCGCTGTCGGGCGACCAGATCCGGAAGGTGGTGGCGGTCGGGGTGTAGAGCGCGCCCAGCGTGTTCGCCACCGTGCCGCCGACGGAGCTCTGCACGGTCAGCAGATGGCTCGCGGAGCTGTACGTGAACGTGGTGGTCGCCCCGCCCGCGGGCACGGTGAAGCCGATGTTCGCACCGCCGGCCGCTCCCCCGGCGCCGTAGTTCTCCGTCCAGGACTGCCCGACGGTGACCTTGGTGTTCCAGGAGCCGGCCGGGATCGCGGTGGTCGAGAAGGTGAAGACGCCGTCGCCGTCCGGGTCCTGCATGACCGTCACCGCGCAGGCGGGGGCCCAGTCGGCGGAGCAGCCGAGCTCGGACTGGTAGTCGCCGACCGCCGTCACCACCGGCGCGGCGGCCTGGGCGGTGGCGGTGACCAGGTGGGTGGCCGGGTCGTAGCGGAAGGCGACCGCGGCGCCGCCGGCCGGCACGGACAGCGCGATGTTGGCGCCTCCGGCGGCGCCGTTCGCGCCGTAGTTCTCGGTCCAGCCGTTGTCGACGGCGACCTTGTACTCGTAGCTGCCCGCGGGCAGGTTCAGCGTGGCGCCCCAGCGCCCGTCGGCGAGCAGCGCCAACTGGGCCTGGGCGCAGGCGGGTTGCCAGTCTGCGGAGCAGCCGATCTCGGTGTCGAAGGTGCCCGGCAGGCTCACCGCGCCGGGGGCCGCCTGGGCGGTGTCCGCCGACAGCGGGACGAGGACGGCGCCGAGCAGGGCGGCGGCGAGGAGCGCGGCACGGGCCGATCCGGCACGTGGGGGTGCGGAGCGCGTCATGGGGGCTGCCTCTCGGGGCAGGCCGGGACGCCCGCACGGCGCGTGGGGGTGCGGCGGGCGTCCCGGAGTTCGGGTGGGTGGACTCCGATGCGCCCGGACCCGTGCTCCCCGGCCGGGGGCCGCGGGCCGGGGCGCGCCAGTGACGATCCCGCTTCGCGCGACGGCCGTCAAGGAGAACGGCAGAACATTCTGAAACTTTCAGAAAGTTTGCACATCATGTTCCCGACAATTCCTCAGCTGTCGGGCCGGGAACGGAGATACCCGGGCAGGTGGCCGTCGCAGCAGGCCCACTGCGTACCGCGGATGTCCACGACGGCGTACTTGGGCTCCCCCGCACACGGGTTGGTCCGGTCC
Organism: Kitasatospora sp. NPDC048365; assembly: GCF_043200835.1. Lineage (NCBI taxonomy): Bacteria > Bacillati > Actinomycetota > Actinomycetes > Kitasatosporales > Streptomycetaceae > Kitasatospora > Kitasatospora sp. NPDC048365. Next base: position 71,735 of record NZ_JBICYJ010000013.1, on the reverse strand, counting down.
CCTCCCCAGGTGCACCGCCGCCTGCTCTCCTCGCCGGAGATGCTCACGCGGTGGTGATCGTCGATCTCGGCCGAAGCGGGCCACCGCCCGGTCAGCCGCCCGACCCTGCAGACCTCGCCGGCCCCGAAGGCCTCGCCCACCCCGGCGGGCGTGAGGCCGGCGGCCTCGCCGAGGGCCTCCGGGGTGCGTGGGCGCGGGGTGGCGAAGATCCGGCCGTACGCCAGCAGCAGCCGAACCCGCTCGTCGGCGGGCCCGTGGATCGCGACGAGATCCCCGAGCGCACCGAGAAGCGGGTCCCGGCCCGCCCTCCCGGACCCCTCGGGCGGCAGTGGTGGGCAGATGGCACGGAGGTCGTCCAGCAGTTCCTGCGAAGTCATGCCCGGAAGCCTGCAGATGATCCCGCGTCAGGACAAGGGCTCAGCCGCGGCCGAGGGCCCCGGCGGTCCCCGCCCCCGTGGCGGCCTCGATCCCGGCGAGGATCTCCGCGCGGCGCTGCGGCCCGGAGGCGCGGCGGACGATCCGGCCGTCGCGGTCGAGCACCAGGACGGTCGGCGAGCGCAGGATCCCCAGGCGGGCGACCAGGTCGGGCCGCGCCTCGGCGTCGACCTCCACGTGGGTGACGCCCGCCGTCGCCGCCGCGAGACCGCCGAGGAGCCGGCGCGCCGCGTCGCAGGAGGAGCAGAACGTGGTGGAGAACTGCACCAGGGTGGCCCGCCCGCCGAGCGGCGACCCCAGCTCGGCGGCGGAGAGGGCGAGCCCCGCGTCGGCGCTGCGCACCCGCAGCCGGCCGTCGCGCGCCGTACGGACCGCGCCGAAGACGGCCGCCGCGACGAGGACCGCCGCGCAGATCACCAGTCCGGTCGGGTCAACCACGGGCCGGCTCCGCCCCGCGCAGCCGGGTGGCGAGCAGGTAGATCTCGCAGCCCAGGCAGTAGCCGAACGCCGCGTTGAGGAAGGCCGCGGCGAGCGCGGCGCCGGTGGCGGCGAGGCCGAGCCAGGCCGGTCCGACCAGGTAGCCGACCGTGCCGAGCAGGCCGAACGCGAGGCCGACGGCCTGTGCGAAGCGCGGCGGGCGCTCGTCCTCCAGCTCGGCGGGCGGGCCGAGGCGCGGCCGGACGAGGGTGCGGAAGAGCACGCCGTACGGGGAGCGGCGCAGGCCGAGGAGGGCGCCGGACGCGAAGACGGCGGTCTGTGCGGCGAGCAGCCAGCCGCTGCCGGTGACCAGGGTCGCGGCGAGGACGACGGTGGTGAGGGTGGCGGCGAAGCGCGGTCCGCGGGGGTCGATCAGGGCAGCGGAAGGGGCGCCGGCGGGGGCGTGGGACATGGGGGCTCCGGGAGGAAGGGCAGGACGGGGTCGTGGCGTGGTCAGGGACGACGACACGCCGCGGACCACACCCGACCGAAGTCGATGTGGGCCCTCGTCACCAGCAGCAGCCCGGAGCGCATCCGGCCATTGCAGCAGGGGCGCCGCCCGCCGTCAACGACGTCCCACCTGCCGGAACGCCGGCCTCCGCCGCGCCGGCGGCCGCCCCTGCCGTGGCTCAGCCGGGGTGACCTGCCCCCGCCGTGGATCAGCCGCCGAGCGCGTCCAGCGCGGCGCGCAGGCGGGCGGCGGCCTCGTCGGCGACGGCCGCCAGCTCGGGGTTCCCGGCGACCCGGACGATCAGCTGCGGGTCCATCGCCTCGACCACCGTGCGGCCGTCGGCGGCCCGGACCACCACGTTGCAGGGCAGCAGCAGCCCGATGCTGCGGTCGGCCCCGAGCGCGCGGTGGGCGAGCGGCGGGTTGCAGGCGCCGAGGATCAGGTACTCCTCGATCTCCTCGCCGAGCTTGGCCCGCAGGGTGGCCTGCATGTCGATCTCGGTGAGGATGCCGAATCCCTGGGCGGCGAGCGCGGCCCTGGTCCGCTCGACGGCGTCGGCGAAGGGCAGGTCGAGGGTGACGGGGATGCCGTACTCCATGCCGGGCTCCGTTCTCGGCGACGACTTCTGACGGCTGTCGTCGAGTGGACCACGGCCGCGACGCGGAAGGGCCCCCGCCATGCCGACGGGGGCCCACACGGGCACGGGGTTGCGGCCCGGTCAGTCGCCGACCGAGAGCTTCCCGGTGAGCCGGCCGTGCAGGTCGGCGCTCGGGTGGTTGAGGCCGACGATCTCGACCCGCTTGCCGCGCTGGGCGTACTTGTGCTCGACGGCGTCGAGGGCCGCGACCGAGGAGGCGTCCCAGACGTGGGCGAGGCTCAGGTCGACGACGACCTGCTCCGGGTCGCCCGCGTAGTCGAACCGGCCGACCAGGTCGTTGCTGGAGGCGAAGAAGAGCTCGCCGGTGACGGCGTACACCACCTGGCCGCCGTCGGGGTCGGTGACGGCGGTGACGTCGGCGAGGCGGGCCACCCGCTTGGCGAAGACAACCATCGCGGTGACCGAGCCGACGACCACACCGACGGCGAGGTTGTGGGTGGCCACCACGCAGGCGACGGTGATCACCATGACGGCGGTCTCGCCGGCCGGCATCCGCTTCAGCGTCCGCGGGGCGACGGAGTGCCAGTCGAAGGTGGCGAAGGAGACCATCACCATCACGGCGACCAGCGCGGCCATCGGGATCCGGGAGACGACGGGCCCGAAGACGACGCACAGCACCATCAGGAAGGCGCCGGCCAGGAAGGTGGACAGCCGGGTGCGCGCGCCGGACACCTTCACGTTGATCATGGTCTGGCCGATCATCGCGCAGCCGCCCATGCCGCCGAGGAAGCCGGTGACGATGTTGGCGACGCCCTGGCCGATCGACTCGCGGGTCTTGTTCGACCGGGTGTCGGTGATCTCGTCGACCAGCTTGGCGGTCATCAGCGACTCCATCAGGCCGACCAGCGCCATCGCGAGCGCGTACGGCGCCACCGTCCGCAGGGTGTCCAGGGTGAACGGCACGTCCGGCAGGCCCGGCACCGGCAGCGAGGACGGCAGCGCGCCCTTGTCCCCCACGGTCGGCACCGCGATGCCCGCGCCGAGCGTGACCGCGGTGAGGACCACGATCGACACCAGCGGCGCGGGGACGACCGCGGTCAGCTTCGGGAGGAACACCAGCAGCGCCAGCCCGGCCGCGAACAGCGGGTACACCGCCCACGGCACGTGGCGCAGCTCCGGCAGCTGCGTCAGGAAGATCAGGACCGCCAGCGAGTTGACGAAGCCGACCATCACGCTGCGCGGCACGAAGCGCATCAGCCGGGCCACCCCGAGCGCGCCCAGCACGATCTGGAACACGCCGGCCAGGATCACCGCGGCGACCAGGTGGCCGAGGCCGTGCTCCCGGTTCAGCGGGCCGATCACCAGCGCGACCGCGCCGGTGGCGGCGGAGATCATGGCGCGGCGCCCGCCGACCACGGCGATGGTCACGGCCATCGTGAACGAGGCGAACAGCCCGATCTTCGGATCGACGCCGGCGATGACGGAGAAGGAGATCGCCTCGGGGATCAGGGCCAGCGCGACCACCAGGCCGGCCAGCACTTCGGTGCGCCAGACCTTCGGGTCGGACAGCCAGTCGGGCTTCAGGCCGCGCAGGCGCGAGGACGTGGGGACGGGAACGGCGGCGGAGGACAAGGCTCGGTGGACCTGCTCGGCTCGGGCACGCCCGCCCGGCGGACCGGGGACGTACGGGAGGATGCGGGGCGCGGACCGCGGCGGGCCGACCGCGCCGACCGCCACGGGCTCGCGCACGTGCGTCTCCGGCGGGCGTTTCCCACCGGGGCTCCGTGGGCCCCGACACGACAACGGTGAGGCCGCGACCATGCGCCCTCACCGGCGGCAACTCTACCGTGGGGCGGGCCCGCACCGGCGCGCCCGGCGAGCCTGCGCGGCCGTCCTCCGAGAGGATGGGAACACTGCTGGAGCCGCCGCGCGACGTGCGGCGGGCCCGCCGCGGCTGTCGGAGGTGCGTGATGATCGAGGACACCGACCGACCGGACGTGGCGGCCGGGCCCGCGGTCGACTACCGGGCGGTCTTCCAGGCCCTGCCCGGCATGGTCGCGCTGCTCACCCCCGACCTGGTGTACGCCGACGCCAACGACGACTTCCTGCGGCTGTCCGGCCGTACCCGCGAGCAGGTGGTCGGCCGGTACCTCTTCGACGTCTTCCCCGACAACCCCAACGACCCGAACGCCACCGGCGCCCGCAACCTCGCGGCCTCGCTGAACCGGGTGCTGGCCACCGGCGAGCGCGACACCATGGCGCTCCAGCGCTACGACGTCCAGTCGGTCGACCGGCCCGGGGAGTGGGAGGAGCGGTACTGGAGCCCGGTCAACGCCCCGATCCTCGACAGCGAGGGCCGGACCGTCCTGCTGGTCCACCGGGTCGAGGAGATCACCCAGCTGATCCGCGCCCACGGCATGCCCGAGGGCAACCGGGCCCGCGTCCTGGAGGCCGAGCTGTACACCCGCGCCCGCGAGCTGCAGGACGTGAACGAGCGGCTGCGCGAGGCCCACGCCCAGGAGCGCGAGGTCGCGCTCGCCCTGCAGGAGGCGATGCTGCCCGCCCCGCGGCCGCTGGAGCGCCACCGCGCCGCCGTCCGCTACCGCCCCGCCCTGGGCGCGCTCAACGTCTGCGGCGACTGGTACGACCTGGTCGAGCTGCCCGGCGAGCGGGTCGCGGTCGCCGTCGGCGACGTGGTCGGCCACGGCCTGGCCGCCGCCGGGGTGATGGGCCAGCTGCGCAGCGCCCTGAGTGCCGCCTCCCGGGTCGCCCGCGGCCCGGCCCAGGCGCTGGAGGTGCTCGGGCTGTACGCGCGCTTCGTCGAGGGCGCCGAGTCGGCCACCGCGGCGACCGCGTTCATCGACGAGGCCGCCCACACCATCAGGTACAGCAGTGCCGGCCACCTGCCGCCCGCGCTGGTGCACCGCGACGGCACGGTGGAGTTCCTGGACGGGGCCACGGATCCGCCGCTCGGCGCCCGCCCCGACCACCGTCCGCGCCCCGAGGCGGCCACCCGGTTCTCCGAGGGCGACACGCTCGCGCTGTACACCGACGGCCTGGTCGAGCGCCGTACCGAGGACATCGACGTCGGCCTGGACCGCCTCGCGCGGTCCCTGGCTGCGCACCGCGCGGCCGACCCGGAGGTCCTCGCCGACACCGTCCTGGCCGAACTCCTGCCGCCCGACGGCGCCACCGACGACACCGCCCTGGTCGTGGTCCGCCTCTGAGCGGGCGGGTGTACGAACGCGGTCAAGAGCCTTGACGCCCCGTCGGCACCGCCCGTACGGTCTGCGCTACCGAAAATGTTTCCGGCAAGTTTCACGCTTCTTGCAGCAAGAGACCGCAGGAAGTGCCGTGCGCTTTTCGGGCAATCCCGGCTCCCACCCCACCAGGAGACCCCGTGGACCACCGCTCGCCCGTCCCCCACCGCCGGCGCAGCGCCTCCCTCGTCACCGCGACCCTGATCGCGGCGACGGCGGCGGCCGGACTCGCGACCGCTCCCCCCGAAGCCCGCGCCTCCACCCCGGGCAGCAAGACCGTCACCGCCACCCTGTTCGAGTGGAACTACGCCTCGGTCGCCAAGGAGTGCACCAACGTGCTCGGCCCGAAGGGCTACGGCTGGGTCGAGGTCTCGCCGCCCCAGGAGCACATCCAGGGCAGCCAGTGGTGGACCTCCTACCAGCCGGTCAGCTACAAGATCGCCGGACGGCTCGGCGACGCGTCCGCGTTCACCTCCATGGTCAACACCTGCCACGCCGCGGGTGTGAAGGTCGTCGTGGACGCCGTGGTCAACCACATGAGCGCGGGGTCCGGCACCGGCACCGGCGGGACCGTCTACACCAAGTACAACTACCCCGGCTACTACCAGGACTGGGACTTCCACTCCTGCCGGACCAACATCTCCAACTATGCCGACCGGGCCAACGTCCAGAACTGCCAGCTCTCCGGCCTGGCCGACCTCGACACCGGCAGCGACTACGTCCGCTCCACCATCGCCGCCTACCTCAACAGCCTGATCGCCAAGGGCGCGGACGGCTTCCGGATCGACGCCGCCAAGCACATCGCCTCCGGCGACCTCGCCGCGATCAAGGCCAAGCTCACCAACCCGGGCATCTACTGGGCCCAGGAGGTCATCTACGGCGCGGGCGAGGCCGTGCAGCCCGGCGAGTACACCGGCACCGGCGACGTCGACGCCTTCATGGGCGCCTACGACCTCAAGCGGATCTTCACCAGCGAGAAGCTCGCCTACCTGAGCAACTGGAACGACTCCTGGGGCGCCGGCTACCTCCCCAGCGCCAACTCCCGGACCTTCACCGACAACTGGGACACCGAGCGGAACGGGTCCACCCTCAACTACAAGAACGGCAACACCTACACGCTCGCCAACGTCTACCTGCTGGCCTGGCCCTACGGCTCGCCGAACGTCTACTCCGGCTACGAGTTCACCGACATCGACGCCGGCCCGCCGAACGGCGGCAGCGTCAGCGCCTGCTACCAGAACGGCTGGAAGTGCCAGCACGCCTGGCGGCAGATCGCCAACATGGTCGGCTTCCGCAACGCCACCAACGGCACCGCGGTGACCAACTGGTGGTCCAACGGCAACAACGCCATCGCCTTCGGCCGCGGCTCCAAGGGCTACGTGGCGATCAACCACGAGACCACCGCCCTCACCCGCACCTTCCAGACCTCGCTCCCGGCGGGCAGCTACTGCGACGTCCAGCACGGCGACCCGAGCGCGGGCGGCGGCTGCAGCGGCCCCAAGTACACCGTCGCCGCCAACGGCACCTTCTCCGCCACGGTCGGCGCGGGCGACGCCATCGCCCTCTACGCGGGCGCGGGCGGCTGACCGGTCGTACGTGAGGGACGGCCCGCTCCGTCCGGCCCGCGCAGGACGGAGCAGCGGGACGGAGCGGCCCGTCCCGTACGGGACGGGCCGCCGTACGGGACGGGCCGCCGTACGGGACGGGCCGCCGTACGGAGCGCGGGTCTAGCCTCCCCACCCCCACACCCGCGCGACGGCGAAGCCCACGAAGCTCAGCACCAGCAGGCCGATGGCCAGCAGGGGGATCCAGCTCGGCCAGGCCGTGCGCAGTTCGACCGGTTCGGGGACGGAGATCCCGTGGCTGGTCGACCCCTCGCACTCGGGTGTCTCTTCCGGTGTCCGCAGTCCGGGGCGGTCCGGATCGGGTGGGGTCGACGGGGTGGAGTCGGCGAGAGTCATGGCTGTCCTCCTCTGCACCCCATCCTGGCGGCCCTGTCCGGGGGGGTCCTCTCGCAGCGGTCGTGCACTGTTTTCGGGCGCGGCCCGGCGGGAGGACCACCCCTGATCACGTCACGAGCCGGAAACCTGCCGGGGGCCGAGTCCGCATAGGCTACGGCCATGATCGATCGAATGACTGTCCAGAGCGCCGTCGACGCACTCCTGGCGGGCAACCAGCGGTTCACCGCCGGCGAGCCCGAGCACCCCAACCAGGACGCCGCCCGCCGGGCCGCCACCGCCCCGTCGCAGAGCCCGTTCGCCGTGCTGTTCGGCTGCTCGGACTCCCGCCTCGCCGCGGAGATCATCTTCGACCAGGGCCTGGGCGACCTCTTCGTCGTCCGCACCGCCGGTCACGTGATGGGCCCGGAGGTGCTCGGCAGCATCGAGTACGGCGTCAGCGTCCTGGGCAGCCCGCTGGTCGTCGTCCTCGGACACGACTCCTGCGGCGCCGTCGCCGCGACCCGCGCCGCCATCAAGGACGGCACGACCGCGCCGGGGTACGTGCGCGACGTGATCGAGCGCGTCACGCCCAGCGTGCTGGCCACCCTCGCCGCCGGGTTCACCCACGACGACGACTTCATCAACGAGCACATACGGCACACCGTCGACCTGCTGCTGGACCGCTCCCGCGTGGTCGCCGACGCCGTCGCCGCCGGTGACGCGGCCGTGGTGGGCATCTCCTACCGCCTCGACGACGGCACCGCGCAGATCGTCACCGCGCGCGGCCTCACCGGAACGACGGTCTGACGGCAGCCCGCCACCGAGGGCCGACCGGCCCCGCACCGGGGCCGGTCGGCACCGTCCGCCGCCGTCCCCGGGGCGGAAGACTGGCAGCGCAAGCACCCCGAGGCTGACGCCGCCGACGCACAGGCGGCGGTGGGAAGAGTTGACGTCCTCCTCCGGCTAGAGCCGGGGGATTCCGGCCGCGCCTGCGGCACGGGGCTTGTGCCCCGGTCCGCCGGCGTGCCGGTGGGTTCCTGTTTCGACGGGCTGTGCCCGGCGTGGGATCGCCACGCCGGGTCTGACCGGCCCTCCGCAGGCGTTGAGCCTGTCCGCCCGTCCGGCGGCCAGGATGTTACGAGAGGCGTTGAGATCACGGTCATGAACCGTCCCGCACGCGCCGCAGGTCCATGCACGGACGCCGAGGGGCTTGGGGCCGTCCAGGACTTTGCAGGACGAGCACACCCGGGAGGTGGGCTCCCACCGGCCGATGACGCCGACATGACGTCCGTAGCGGGCGGCCTTCTCTTCGAGCATGCGCCGGAAGGTGGACCATCCGGCGTCGTGGACGGACTTGGCGAGCCGAGTCCGTCCCAGGCCGCGCACGTTCAGATCCTCCAGGTACACCGCTTGGTTCTCGCGGATGATCCCGGTCGTCTGCTTGTGCAGCCAGTCCCTGCGGGTGTCGGCCACCTTGGCGTGTGCCTTGGCAACCTTCCTCCGGGCCTTGGCCCGGTTCCTGCTCCCCTTGGCCTTGCGGGACAGCTCGCGCTGCGCGGCCTTGAGTTTCTTCTCGGCCTTGCGCAGGAAGCGCGGATTGTCGATCACGGTGCCGTCGGACATGACGGCGTAGCTGGTCAGTCCGAGGTCGATCCCGACTTCGGCGGCCACCGCGGGAAGATGCTCGGCTTCGATGTCCACGACGAAGGACACGTGGTAGCGGCCGGCCGGGTCGAGGATCACCGTCACCGAGGACGGGTCGGCAGGAAGGGCGCGGGACCACTTCACCCGCACATCACCGATCTTCGCCAGGTTCAGCTTTCCGTTGCCCCGGATGCGGAACCCGTTGCGGGTGAACCGGAGCGACTGCCGACCGTCCTTGCGCGACTTGAACCGGGGCAGCCCGACCGGCCGCCCGGTGCGTTTGCCCGACACGGAGTCGAAGAAGTTCCGATACCCGGTGTCCAGGTCCCGAAGAGACTGGATCAGCGGATCGACGCCGACCGAGGCAAGCCACGCCCGATCGGCAGTCTTCTTCGCCCCGGTGATCACCAGCTTCTGGAGATCTGTGCTCCTGGGATACGGCAGGCCGGCCTTCCGGGCTTCCTTCCGTACCGCCAACGCATCGTTGTACACCACCCGCGCACACCCGAACGTACGGGCAAGCACCGCACGCTGACCCGCCGTCGGACAGATGCGGTAGGAGTACCGAAGGTGCACAGGATCAACCTACCGAGGGCCACTGACAACAGCCTCCGTCAGAACATCCGAAGACCGCTCCGCCGCTCCGCGGCTCCGGTCCAAGGACCCTCCCCCACCCTCCGGGCGGGGGGACCCCCATCTCACCGGCCTGAAGGCCGGAGCATCCTGAGAGATCAAAGGTGAGAGCAATGCGCGCCGTGATCGTCTACGAGAGCATGTACGGCAACACCCGGGAGGTCGCCGAGGCGATCGCCGAGGGCGTCCACGAGGCCAGTCCGGACGCGTCGGTCAGCTGCCTGCCGGTCGCCGAGGCGGGCGTCGACGTCACCCGTGCGGCCGATCTGCTGGTGGTCGGCGGGCCGACCCACATGCACGGCATGACCAGCCGGCTCAGCCGGAAGATGGCGGCCTCCGCCGAGGCGGGGAAGGCCGGGCACGAGGAGCAGGCCGAGGAGGCCCGCGCCACGGCGGAGGGGCCCGGGCTGCGCACCTGGTTCCACTCCCTCCCGGACACCGAGCCCGGCACCCACGCCGCCGCCTTCGACACCCGCGCCGCGATCAAGCACCCCGGCGGCGCGGCCGAGGGCATCGCCCACCGGCTGGCCCGGCACCACTACGACGTCGTGGCCGAGCCGGAGGGCTTCCTGATCGACGAGTCCGACGGGCCGCTGCGCGCCGGGGAGCGCGAGCGGGCCAGGTCCTGGGGCGCCGCGCTGGTCTGAGCGGGTGTCTCCGAACGGACGGCGCCGCCGGCCGGGGTGTCCCGGCCGGCGGCGAGTGCCTGCAGCGACTGTCAGTGCACCTTTCTGCTGGTTCCGACGCACAGGGCCCAGATGACGAAGGCGTCGACGGCGATCAGGACGACCGACCAGACGGGGTAGTGGGGCAGCCAGAGGAAGTTGGCGATCATGCTCAGGGCGGCCACGACGATGCCGACCACCCTGGCCCAGACCGCGCCGCTGAAGAGCGCCAGTCCGGCCAGGACGATCACGATGCCGAGGATCAGGTGGATCCAGCCCCAGGCCGAAGTGCTGAACGAGAACGTGTAGTCGCGGGTGACGACCACCAGGTCGTCCTTGGCGATGGCCGAGATCCCCTGGAGGAGCTCCAGGGTGCCGCCGATGACCAGCATGACCGCGGCGAAGACGGTCAGCCCGGCGGCGAACGGCCGGTGCTCGGTGGCCGGGGCACCGCGGTCGGGTCCGGTGACGCTACTGCTCATGTCGTGCGCTCCTTCTGCGATGCCCGCGTCGCGGACGGCGCGGACCGGAAGGAAGGGGCCGGCGAGGACGGGCTCCGCCCGACCGCGTCGGCGGCCTCCACCCTCATCGTAGGAGCCACCCCGCGACGCGGCCTGGGCCGCCGGGACCACGGCCCTGGGCCGTCCGGCCCCGAGCCGGTGCTTCCCACCGGACATTACCGGCCGGTAGCATCGCCGCTGTCCGTCGAAGGACCTCACGCACCGCACGCCCCGCACGCCCCCGTCGAGAACGCCGAGGAGCACCATGCCGACCGACCGCTCTGCCCGTCTGCTCAGCGGCCTCCTGCTGGGCGCCGGTGTCGCCCACTTCGTGGTGCCGCGCCAGTTCGACGCGATCGTGCCGCGCAGCCTGCCCGGCTCGCCGCGCACCTGGACCCACCTCAGCGGCGTCGCGGAGCTGGCGGTAGGCGCCGCCGTCGCCCTCCCGGCAACCCGCCGGGCCGGCGCACTCACCGCCGCCGGACTGTTCGCCGCCGTCTTCCCCGCGAACGTGAAGATGGCCTACGACTGGCGCCACAAGCCCGCCCCGCTGCGGGCCGCCGCCCTCGCCCGGCTCCCCCTCCAGGCCCCGCTGATCGCCTGGGCCCTGCACGTCGCCCGCGGCTGACCCCCGGCGGCGGTGAGTGCGCCGGCCCACCCAGTGTCCCGAGTCGGAGATTCGGTGGCAGTAGGCGGCGACCTTGTCGAGGATTTCGTCGGCGGTCTTGGTCCGGACGAACGGTCGGGGGTTGTCGTTCCAGTCGGCGAGCCAGCTGCGGATGTCGCGTTCGAGGGCCTGAACGGAGCGGTGGACGCCGCGGCCGAGCTTCTTGGCGGTCAGCTCGGCGAACCACCGCTCGACCAGGTTGAGCCAGGAGGATCCGGTCGGGGTGAAGTGCAGGTGGAAGCGTGGGTGGGCCATCCAGATCTAGCTCCAACGCTGGCCGGAACGGGTCTTCGAGCGGCAGGAAACCGTTGGCGACACCGGGACGGCGGATGACAAGGTGCGGTCATGACGCCGCAGTATCAGATCCGCGCCGACTACGACGCCCGAACCATCGTGGTCTACCAGGCGTACTCGTCCGAGATCGCCGACGCCGCGCTGCGGGCGGGGCGTTTCGTCGCACCGTTCTCGTTCCAGCGGATGACGTGGATCAAGCCCTCGTTTCTGTGGCTGATGCACCGCAGCAACTGGGCTCGCAAGCCGGGGCAGGAACGCGTTCTCGCAGTGCGGATGACACGAGACGGCTGGGAGCAGGCGATGTCCCAGGCGGTACGGACGACCGCGGACCCGCAGACACTGGCTCAAGCCGCCGTGCACCTTCAGTGGGACCCCGAGCGCTCGCTGCGCGGAGCAGCTCTCAACCACTACAGCATCCAGGTCGGCATCGGTCGCCACCTGATCCGCACGTTCGCCGAAGACTGGGTCGTCAGCCTCACCGACCTCACGCCGCAGGTCCACAAGGCCGCGACGCTTGTCCGAAACGGTCGCGCCGCCCAGGCTCAGCGGCTCCTGCCCCCCGAGCGCGTCTACCCGATGAACCGGAGCATCGAAGCGCACCTCTCGCCCAAGTAGTTCACGGCCGAGGGCAAGAACGGATCTGTCCCTGGACCTGCCGGTCGAGCTTGGTCAGGAGCTTCTTGAACTCCGCTGTGCGGTGCCGGCGGTGGAGTGAGCCGATGACCTTGCCGGTCGCCGTGTCCAGCGCCGCGAACAGTGTGGTGATGCCCGAGCGGACGCAGTCGTGGGTGCGGTGCTCGGGCACTCCGGGCATCATCGGCAGCACCGGCTGGGACCGGTCCAGGGCCTGGATCTGCGACTTCTCGTCGACACACAGCACCAGCGCCCATTCGGGCGGGGCGAGGACGATCCGTGACCGCAACGCCGGCGCCTGGGCCGTCGAACGGCGACGCACCCAAGACTGCAGCACTTCCCGCTGCCCATCGGTGACCGGCAACGGCGGGATCTTCGGACCAGGACGACTCACACCCGACTGGCGCCGAATCTCCGACTCGGGACACTAGGCCGGGCGCCGCTGGCCGGGCATCACCACGCGTCCCATCGCGGCGTCGAGGCGGGCCAGCATCGGGGGGTCGGCCACCGTCTCCAGCGCGGCCAGCAGGAGCTCCAGGGTGAGCGGGTCGTTGTCGGCGACGGCGCGGGCGATCCGGTCGACCAGGTCGCGGGGCCGGCCGCCGGAGGGCGCGGGCACGGCCGTCACCTCCGTTCCGGGGCCGCCAGGACGCGCGGCATGCGCTCCGCGACCTGGTCGGCGAGCTGCTCGAACGCGGACCGCAGGAAGGGCGCGGCCAGCCGGGCGGCGCCCTTGAACCGCAGCTGGGCGCGGTAGACCAGGAGGGTGCGGCCGTCGACCGGGCGCAGCGTCATGTCGTCGGTCGCGGTGACCGTGCGGTTGCGGCCGACGAAGAGCAGCCGGTCCGCCTGGTAGCTCTCCAGGGTGTACGTGAGCTGGGTCCGGCGGCCGCGGAAGCGGGACACGTTGAGCCAGCTCGCGCCCGGCGCGACCGGCCCGCTGTCGATCCGGGTGCAGCTCTCGGTGCCCGGGTCCCATTCCGGCGCGTTCCCGAAGTCGGCCAGGTAGGCGAGCACGTCGTCGGTGGGGCGGTCGAGGACGATGCTCCGCTCGACGGTGACCATGGCGGTGTTCCTTCCGGGGTACGGGCGCGCTCCCTGTCGCCCCTTGTTCGGAGCGCGGGCCCGATCGGATGGCACCGCCTACCGCCGTTGCGGGTCAGCGGTCGGGGGCGAGGGCCTGCCAGCCGGTTTCGAGCAGGTCGAAGGCGCGGGCCACCGCCCGGCGGGGATCCGCCTGGCCGAAGGCGGCGCGGGGGGCTTCGAGGGCGAAGTGCGCCAGGGCCGCGCAGGCCGGGTCGTCCTCGGGCAGGCCGCTCTCCTCGGCGACGACCCGGGCCAGGGCCGCGGCGTGGCGCATCCACATGCCCTGGAGGTAGTCCCGCAGGGCGGGTGTGCCGTTCACCAGGGCGAAGAAGGCGGTGAAGCGCTCGTCGCGGCCGGCGGCGGCCATCCGGTGGCGCAGCGCGTGCTCGCGGAGTGCCGCCGGGATCGAGCAGCCCTCGGGGCGTTCGCGCACGGCGGCGAGCAGCCGGGCCTCCTGGTCGGCGTCCTGGTCGAAGACGAGCGCCTCCTTGACCGGGAAGTGCTTGAAGAGCGTGGTGGTGGACACGTCGGCCGCGTCGGCGATCTCGCGGATGCCGACGTCGTCGTAGCCGCGCTCCAGGAAGAGGCGCAGGGCCGCGTCGGCGATGGCCTGTCGGGTGGCGGCCTTCTTGCGTTCGCGGCGCCCGATCGGCGCGGGTCCGGTGTCGCTCTCGCTCATGTCGGGGATCGTACCGCCTTGGGTGGTGCGGGTTCAAAAGTGCAACCGTTGCACTTATGAAGCCGTTCTGGTTTTCTGGAGGCATGAACACCCGTATGAACACCACCCCCGCACCACGCATCGCCGTCGTCGGCGCCGGACCCGCCGGCCTGACCTGCGCCCGGATCCTCCAGCGCCACGGCATCCCGGTCACCGTCCACGACCGCGACGGCGGCCCCGACGCCCGCGACCAGGGCGGCACCCTCGACCTGCACCGGGACAACGGCCAGATCGCGCTGCGCGAGGCCGGACTGCTGGAGGAGTTCCACCGGCTCTCCCGCCCCGAGGGGCAGGAGATGCGCCAGCTGACCCCGTCCGGCGAGCTGGTCTTCCACCACGTCCCCGAGGAGGGGGAGCGCACGAAGCCGGAGATCGACCGCGGCGTCCTGCGCGACCTCCTGCTCGGTTCGCTGCGGCCCGGCACCGTGCGCTGGGGCAGCGCGGTCGAGGCGGTGGAGGGCCCCGCCGGCGGCCCCCGGCGGCTGCGCTTCGCCGACGGCTCCGCGGTCGAGGCCGACCTCGTCATCGGCGCGGACGGCGCCTGGTCCCGGGTCCGCCGCGCCGTCTCGCCCGCCACCCCGCAGTACACCGGTGTCAGCTTCCTGGAGGCCTGGTTCCACGACGTCGGCAACCGTCACCCCGAGATCGCCGAGCTGGTCGGCCGGGGCGGGGCGGCGGCGGCCGACGGCGAGCGCGGCCTGTTCGCCCAGCGCAACGGCGGCGACCACATCCGCGTCTACGTCATCCAGCGCGCCCCCGTCGACCACCTCGCCGCCGCCGGCCTCACCACCGGGCACACCGATGCCGTCCGCGCCCGCCTCCTGGAGTCCTTCCAGGACTGGTCACCGCGGCTGCGCCGGCTGATCACCGACAACGACGGCCGGTACGTCGACCGGCCGATCCACGCCCTGCCCGTCCCTCACACCTGGGAGCACGACCCCGGCGTGACCCTGCTCGGCGACGCCGCCCACCTGATGCCGCCGCTCGGCGTCGGCGTCAACCTCGCCATGCTCGACGCCTGCGAACTCGCCCTCGCCATCGCCGGGAGCGACAGCCTCGGCGCGGCCGTCCGCGCGTACGAGAGCACGATGCTCCCCCGCTCCACCGCGATGCAGCAGCTCCTCGACGGCGGGGCCGAGGAGCTCCTCTCCCCCGACCTCCCCGACTTCGCCACCGAGGACGCCCGCTGACCGGCGCCGCGCTCTCACCAACCTCCGGTCCCGGGCGTGCCCTTGAACGGGCCGCGGATGCGGGAGGTGATCCAGCCGCCGTAGAAGTCGCCCGGCTGGGGCGACACCGGCTCCTCGCCGACCCGGCACTCGTCGACCCGTTCCGGGTAGAACGCGAACGCGTCCCGGATCGCCTCGAAGCCGGGCAGCGGCTCCGGATAGCTCCAGGCCGCCCGGGCGCCCACCCTCGCGTCGACCCTCAGGTCCCAGTAGCGGGCGACGCCCTTCCACTCGCACTGCGTCTGCCCGGCGGCGGGCACCAGCAGATCCGTGCGCACGTCCTCCGCCGGCAGGTAGTAAACCGGCGGATGGCTGGTCTCCAGCACCCGCACCGACCGGACGGAGTCGGCCACGACCAGCCCGCCGAAGGTGACGACGACCCGCTCGCCGCACGGCACCACGACCGGCGGGCGCGGGTAGTCCCAGACGGATTCGGTACCGGAGTCGTCGAACGTCATCGCCCTCTCCTTCCACGTCCGCCGGGCTTCAGCCTCGTCGCCGCGGCCGGCCAGCGCCCCTCGCAGCGAATGCGCAGCGGTCGGCGAGGCTCTCAGGACGCCGTCCGGGGCTCGGGCGGCGCGGGCAGCGCCCAGCGGATCGACCGGACCACGGCCGTGCCCAACGGCCGGAAGGCGCATTCGAGCAGCGGAACGGTGGGCAGGCCGAGCAGCGCCCGGTGCTCCGGCTCCAGCAGGTGCACCGCGGCCGCCGCCAGCGCGCCGTACGCCGGGCGGACGGGCCACGGCAGGGGCGGGTGAAGCAGCAGGAAGCGGGCGGCCTCGCGCGCCTCGTCCGTCCGGGCGAGCTCGGGCCGGTACGAGCGCAGCACGGCGTCCAGTCCGGCGCGGTCACGGGGCGGGTCCTCGACGCCGAGGGCGGCCGCGACGACGGCCATGTCCGCCACGTAGGCGTCGTACCCGGCCGGGTCGAGGGGCGCGGCGCCGTACACCTCGTGCGCGCGCAGGAAGCTGTGCGCCTCCGCGGCGTGCACCCAGGCGAGCAGGTGCGGGTCGTCGGCGCGGTACGGCAGGCCGGCCGCGGTCGTGCCCCGGATCCGGTGGTGCACCGCGCGCACCCGGTCGACCGCGGCCTGCGCGTCCGGGGCGGTGCCGAAGGTGGTGACCGCGAGGAAGGTGCTGGTGCGCTGGAGCCGGCCCCAGGGGTCGCTGCGGTAGCCGGAGTGCGCGGCGACCGCCGCCATGGCCGACGGGTGCAGGGACTGGACCAGCAGGGCGGCGAGGCCTCCGACGAACATCGAGGCGTCCCCGTGCACGGCCCTGATCGCCGCGTCCGGCGGGAACCAGCGCGGCCCGGGCGTGCCGTGGATGCGCCGCCGCTTCGCCGGCCCGTCGGGGCCGGCCACCCGCTCGAACAGCGCGGTCCCCAGCTGCTCGCGCAGGCCGCGGTGCGTCAGCCGCTCGTGCAGGCCGCCGGGCGTCGCCCGGTCGTCGGCGTCCATGCCGTCAACGGTAGGAACCCTCCGCTGCACCATCAAGCGCCGGCGGCGGCGCGGCCGCACAACCGGACCACCACCGGCACGGTGTCGTCCGTCCGCCCGCCCGGCGGGAGGAGGTCGGCGAGGAGCGCGTCCGCCAGGATGTCGGCGTCGGCCGCGTGGTGCCGGGCCGGCGAGTCGGCGAGTCGGCGCAGCCCGGACCGGGCCCAGCAGGGGACGCCGTCCGGCCGGACACCGGTGCCCTCATGCCCGGTGAACTCGCGAGCGCTGCCGAGGACACGCTCGACCTCGCGAGTCGGTGGTGCGCCCCGCCCGAGCGCGGGCCGTCAGGGGCTGCGTCGCGGTTCGCCGGACGGGCCGGGGCGCAGGAGCGCCGTCCCGTCCGCGAGCCCGTCCACGACGGCCTCCGCCCAGGGCCGCGGGTCCGCCCCGGCGGGGAGGTGCGGGGCGCTGCCGGCCACGGCCCGGCCGGCGAATCCCGTGTCGAGGTGGGGCGGCCGGACGTCCAGGACGCCGATGCGCCCGGGGCGCACCTCCAGGCGGACGGTGTCGAGCCACCCGGCGAGCGCGGCCTTGGAGGCACGGTAGGCCGCCGTCGTGGCCAGCGGGCGCTCGACCACGATCCCGGTGACGGCGCCGATCGCACCGCCCGGACCGACGACCCGCAGGGCGCCGCGCAGCACCGCGACCGGAGCGAGCCCGTTGACCGCCATCAGGTGCTCCTCGACCTCGGGCGACATCTCGTCCGCGCGGCCGAACGCCACCACCCCGAACGCGGTCAGCACGGCGTCGAGCCCGCCGAGGAGGTCGGCCGCGCGGGTCGCGAGCGATGCGCAGCCGTCCAGGTCGTAGGCGTCGAAGCGCAGGGTGTCCGGCGCACCCGTACGGCGGGCGACGGCCGCGAGGCGGTCGGGATCGCGACCGGCGGGCACCACCCGGGCACCGCGGTCCGCGGCGACGGCGGCGACCGCGCCGCCCAGCTCGCCGGTGGCACCGGCGACCAGCAGTCTCAGCCCGTCCACCTGCCGGATTCCCGAAGGGCCCGTCTGCTGCTCTCCCCCGCTCACCGGCCGGCCACCCGGACGAGCCGGCGGAACGCGGCCACCAGCGCGACGGCCCCGGCGACGGCGGCCGCCGAGGCCTCCGGGGTGGCGGCGCCCGCGCAGACGGCCGCCGCGCCGGTCGCGACGGCCAGCACCGCGATGAGGACGACCAGTGGCGCGGGACGCCAGAGCAGGCGCCGGACGCGTCCGGGCCACCGGCTCAGCAGCCGGTCGAGGGCGGGGTCGCTTGCCCGGAGCCTCCGCTCGATGGTCTCTATGACGTCGAGCTCCGCTCGGGTGAGCCGTACGGTCATGAGTCCCGCACCTCCATCGCCGGGGAGGTTCCAGCCTGCCGACGGCCCGCCGCGCGGGGCAGCTCGCAGCGCTCGTGCAGCGCATCGCCGGCTGTCCTGCGGTGCGCAAGGATCGTTCGGGTCCGACGGCGTGTCAGGCCGCGCTCGCTTCGAGTCGATCTACCGTGGCTATCGGCTCCCGGGTGCCGGGACGACGGGCACGGAACGAGGTCGGGATGGACGCGGGGCTGTGCGTGGGCCGCCGGGTGGCGCTGCTGCGGGAGGCGTCCGGGCTCACCCGGGTCGAGGTCGCCGAGGCGGTCGGGCGCAGCACCGAATGGCTGCGGGCCGCCGAGGCCGGCCGACAGCGGCTCGACCGGTACGCGATGGTCGACGCCCTCGCCGACGTGCTCGGTGTCGCACCCGGCGAACTGCTGGGCCTGCCGTGCGGCCGGGAGGACCCAGTCACCGGGCCGCTCCACCGGGCCGTCCCGGGGCTGCGCCGGGCCCTGCTGCGGGTCGGCCTTCCCGCCCGGGCCACGGCCGACCCGCCGACCGCCGCCCTGCGCGCCACCGGCCCGTTCTCCGCCGGAGCGCGACCGGCCGACATCGCCTCCACCGCCCCGCGATCCGCCGACCCGTCCCCCGCCGACGTACTCCCCGCCGGCCCGGACCCCGCCGACCGGCCGTCCGCCGACGCGCTGCGGCGCCGCCTCTCGGCGGCGGTCCGCCACCGGCAGGAAGCCCGCTGGACCGACCTCGCCCTCGCCCTGCCTCCGCTCCTGGACGACCTGCGGGCCCACACCGCCGACGCCCCGGCCGGCGCCGAACCGTCCCGGCTCCTCGCGCGGGCCCTGCACGAGACCGCCCTCCTGTCCAAGCGCCTGGGCGCGCTCGACCTGGCGGCGCTCGCGGCCGCGGAGGTGCGCCACCTCGCCGAGCCCGCCGCGGACCCGGTGCTGTCGGCATCGGCGCTGTGGCTGCAGGCCGAGGTCGACCTGTGCGCGGGCGCGGTGTCCGAGGCCGCCGCGTGCCTGGACGCCGGGCTGGCCGCGACCGGAGCGGTGCTCGGCCGGGCGGACCCGCAGGCATGGGCGGTGTGGGGCACCCTGCACCTGGTGTCGGCCGTACTGGAAGGGCAGCGCGGACGGCAGGCGGAGTCCTCGGCGCATCTGGCCGAGGCGGCCTCGGCGCTCGCGCACACGGATGTGCCGTCGTCCGGACCGACCGGGTTCGGCGAGGGCGAGTGGGCGGTCCACACCGTCCACGCGGCCCTCGAACTCGGCGAGGACCTGGGCGCCCTGGCACGGATCGAGGGGATGGACCTCCGCGTCCTCCCGGCCGAGCGCCGGGCCCGGCACGGCATCGACCGGGCGCGCGCCGCGGCCCGCGCGGGGAACACGGTGGGCGCGGCCGGTGAGCTGCTGGCCGCCGACCGGGTGGCCTCCCAGGTGGTGCGGACCCACCCCTTGGTGGGCGAGCTGCTGCGCACCGTGCCGTCGAGCCGTCCGGTGGTGGATGCGGCGGCCCGGCTCGGGGTGCGGCTGTGACGGCCGTGACGGCCGTGACGGCTGTGAGGGCTGTGAGGGCTGTTTCGGCTGTTTCGGCTGCGGGCCGCGCGGCGGCGGTGGCCGCGTCGGCGGCCCTCCGGCGCCGGGCCGGAATCCGGTCGGACCTGCGGCTCCGAACCAGCCGAGCGGGCGGACCGGACACCGCGCGCGACGAAGACCGGCATGGCGGGCCCGGCGGCACCGGCCGGGACAGGGCGAACGAGGAGGCATGATGCGTGCGGTCGGTTCGGCGGATGTCGTGGTGGTCGGGGCGGGCCTGGCGGGGCTGGCGTGCGCGCTGGACCTCGCGGCGGCCGGGCGGCAGGTCCGGCTGCTGGAGGCGTCGGACGGGGTGGGCGGGCGGATGCGCACCGACCTCGTCGACGGGTTCCGGCTGGACCGCGGGTTCCAGGTGTTCAACACCGCGTACCCGCAGGTGCGGCGCCGCCTGGACGCGCGGGCGCTGCGGCTGCACCGGTTCACCCCGGGCTTCGTCCTGGCCGGGTCGCGCGGCCGGTTCCGGTTCGTCGACCCGCTGCGGCGGCCCGACCTGGCAGCCGACCTGCTGCCCGGCCGGATGCTGCCGCCGCGGGACGTGGTGGCGCTCGGCGTCCTCGGTGCGCGTGACCGGCTGCTGCCGGCCTCCCTGCTGCGCGGCGGACGCGACGTGTCGACGGTGGCGGCGCTGCGCGGCGCGGGGATCTCGCTGCAGACGGTCGACGGGGTGCTGCGGCCCTTCCTCGCCGGGATCTTCCTGGAGGACACGCTGACCACCTCCAGCCGGGTGTTCCACTTCTACTGGCGCAGCATGATGCGCGGGTCGCTCACCCTCCCCGAGGCCGGGATCGGAGCGGTACCGGCCCAGCTCGCCGCGCAACTTCCGCCGGGGACACTGGAGTTGGAGACCCGGGTCGCGGGCGTGGGCGAGGACGGCGTGCTGCTGGAGGGCGGCCGGGAGATCGGCGCGCGCTGCGTCGTGGTGGCCACCGACCCGCGCACCGCGGGCGCCCTGCTCCCGGGCCTGCCGGTGCCGGCGCTCCGGGCGGTGACGACCTTCTACCACGCGGCCGAGCGCAGCCCCCGGGCCGAGCCGATGCTCCTGGTCGACTCCGACCGTCGGCTGCTCAACTCGGTGGTCCTCTCCGAGGTGGTGCCGGGCTGCGCCCCGCCGGGGCTCTCGCTGGTGTCGACCTCGGTGCTGGGCACCGGCGCGGACGAGGGGACGGTCCGGGCCCGGCTCGGGGAGCTGTACGGGTGCGACACCTCGGGGTGGCGGGCGCTCGCCGCGTACCGGATCCCCGGGGCGCTGCCGGCCATGCCGGCCCCGCACCCGCTGAGCCGCAGCAGCCGGTGGGCGCCGGGGCGGTACGTGTGCGGCGACCACCGGGCCACCGGATCGGTGCAGGGCGCGCTGGCGTCGGGGGCGCGAGCGGCCCGCGAGGTGCTGGCCGACCTCGCGTCCGCGTCAGGGGGCTGACGCCCCGCGGGCCGCCTCGGCGGCGAGCACCTCGGGCAGGCCGGTGAGCCGGTCCAGTCCGGCGACCGAGCGGGCGGTGCGGTGGTTGGCGGCGAGGACGTCCCGGTGGCGGTCGACGAAGGCCCAGTACCCGGTGGTGAACGGGCAGGCCCGCTCGCCGAGCCCGTCCGCCCAGCGGCGGAAGTCCGCGAACGGCACCAGGAAGCCGCGCGGTGGCAGCACCTCCACCTGCGGCAGGGAGGCCACCAGCCCGAGGGCCGCCCGGGAGGTCGGGTGGCACACTGTCACCGGCGCCTCGCCCACCGCCCGGCGCAGCCCCTCCCGGTACGTCTCCGCCCGGACGTACCGGGCCCGGCCGCCCAGCTCGGCGGCCCGGTGCCGCATCGCCGACAGGACCAGGTGCGCCTTCGCCCGGTGGAAGCGCCGCCGGCGGAACACCGACCGGGCCTCGATCAGCAGCACGGGTGCGTCGGCGTCCGGCCCGTCCTCGCCCGGCTCGGTGAGGTACGGGCCCAGCTGGTCGCCGAACAGCCAGTGCACGCGCGCCGCGCTCATCGGGTGGTCGCCGCGGGGTGGCGGTGGCGGTAGTACGGGTTGTCGAGCGGCAGCCGGCCGCTGACCCGCCCGTACATCCCGAAGGTCGCGACGACCAGGCCCATCACGAAGCTGAAGACCACATTGGGGATGCGGAACGCCAGGACGTTCGCCCCCGAGTCCAGCAGGGCGAGGTTGACGAAGCCACTGAGCACGAACAGCCCGCCCACCACGATGTTGATCGTCGAAGCGGCGTTGCCCCCGACCACGGCCCCGCCGATCAGGACGGCCGCGGTGACGATCGAGATCAGGCTCAGCAGGCCGTTGCTCGACAGCCCGGCCACGTCCTGGCCGGTGGTACTGAAGAACGCCAGGCCGTCGGCCAGGCCGAGGCAGCCGAAGACCAGCAGCACCACACCGCACAGCCCGGCCCCGACCCGGTACACCCGGGCCAGCCGGTGGTCGACGGGAAGCTCGTCGCGGAAGTCCATGATCGCTCTCCTGTCCGCATCCGGAAGCGGGCGCCTCCGACCACCACCGTCGGCGCACGGGCCCGGGCCGGACACTCGCATCGTTCGCGCATCGCTGTCCCGCAGAATCGTGCGTCTGCGGGCGACCTCTCGCGTGCGCCGGACAACCGCCGCCGTACGTGACGAGGGGAGTCGGGGTCCGACGTCGTCAGCGGGTGAAGGTGTCGATGCCGGCGATCCGCCAGCGGCCCCCCTCGCGGACGGCGTCCACGGCGAACATGGCGGCGGCGTAGCTCGCGTTGTCCTTTCCGGTGGCGTCGGCCGCCGTGCTGACGTTGCGCTGGTCGGCGAAGACCAGCAGCCGGGCCCGGTCGCCGTCGAGTCGGACCACGCCGGCGTCCGTGACGGTGGTGGTGAGCACCAGCTTCTGCTGCGGGGCCTGCCGGCGGACCTGGGCGAGCATGCCGGCGTACTGCTGGACGGCACCACCGGTGAGCAGGGTCTTGGCGGCGTCGTCGGTGCGGGCGGTGTCGGCATAGTTGTACGAGAACAGCGCGTTCACCGCCTGGACCACGGCACCCTTGACCTCGCTCGTCCGGGCCGGGTCGGCGAGCGCGGCGTTGTGCGCGGCGCCCCCGGAACGCAGGTCGGCCGCCCGGCTCGCCGCGAGCGCGCTGAAGCCGCCGAGCAGCACGCTGAGCAGCGCGAGCGCCGCGAGCACCGGCGTGCGACGTGATCGGCGGGGTGGGGCGTCCTCGGTCGCGGGTTCGGGGGCAGCCGGGCGGGACGGTGCGGTGGGCTCCGCGGCGGACGGGCGGGCAGCGAGGCGGCGTTGACGGTTGATCACGTGGCGGGTGGTGGTCGACATGACGTCCTTTCACGGGTGACAGGCGGCGGGCTGGGCAGCGGCGAGGGCTACCCGCCGGTGGCGGACCCCATGGGTGCCTGGCCGAGGGCGCTGAGCTTCCAGCCCGTGGGCGTGCGGGTCAGTTCGCCGAGCAGCCGGCTGTCCTTGACGGCGGGCTGCTGCTTGGGCGCCTGGACGGTGATCCGCAGAGCCACCAGCACCGCCGCCCGGCCCGAGCGTTCGTCCAGTTCCGTCACCGCCCCGGCCAGCACCTTGGCGGTGCTCACCGTCTGCGCCTGGGTCACCTGCTTGCCGAACTCCGTCCGTCCCTGGACGAGTTGCTCGTGCAGGTCGCCGGTGGTGGAGGCCTCCCAGAGGTCCAGCCCCCGGGCGAGGTCGGCGTGGTCGAGGGTGTTCATGTTCTGGATCGCCTGCTCGCCGGCTGCCAGCGCCTGGTCCCGCGAGCGGGCGTAGGCCGCGGTGTCGTCGTGCGCCGCGGAGTACCAGGACCATCCCGTCCAGGCGGCCGCCACCGCCGCGGCGACCAGGAGTGCCACGGCCGCCGCCAGGACCGGGTCGAGCCGTCGTGCCGCCATCTTCCGTTCTCCTAAGGGGCTGTGGGTCATCGGGCTGTGAGTTCGGTGATCCGCCAGTGGCCGCCGGTCCGGCGGGCCGTGACCGAGAGCTGGGCGGCGGTCGTGTTCGCGGTCTTCCCCTCGCGCTGGGCGGTCTGGTCGAGGAAGACCAGCAACTTCGCCTGTTCACCGACCAGTTCGGTGACCCCGGCGCGCACCACGCGGGTGGTCAGGGTCAGCTTCTGGTCCTTCACCTGCTGCTGCACCTGCGCGAACAGGGCCTGGTACTGCGTGGCGGCCGTGCCGTCCAGCAGCTCGCCGGCCGCCTTCGCCGTCGCGGCGGTGTCGGTGGGCGTGTAGGAGAAGATCCGGCCGAGCGTGTTGCCGACGTCTCCCACCACCTCGGCGGTGGTCTGGGTGTCGGTGAGCGCCCGGTCGGCGTTCGCCCGGGCCTCGGCCCGGTTGGCGAGGAGGAAGAAGGTGCTTCCCCCGAGGACGAGCACCGCGAGGGCGAGCGGCAGCGGCCAACGCCTCGGCCGGGGCGGCGGTTCGGGGAGGTCGTCGTCCGTCACGGGTGTTCCTCTCAGCTGGCGCCGACGGGCACGGCGGTCAGCGAGGTGACCTTCCAGCCGTCGGCTGTCCGGGCGAGCCCGGCCTCGAAGCGCTTGCGGTCGGTACTGGGGCTGCCGGCCTTGGGCGACAGCTCGACTGTGACGGTCGCGATCAGTCGGGCGGTGCCCGCGCGGGTGTCCAGTTCGGTGAGGGCGGCGTCGGTGACCGAGCCGTGCGCGGAGGTGCCGGCCTGGCGCAGGGTGGTGGCGTCGGCGTCGCCGGTGCGCTGCAGTTGGTCGTGCAGCGGGCCGGTGGTCACGTCCAGCCACCCGCGCAGGCTCGCTTCGGCCTGCCCGGCGTCCACGGTATTGAGCCGGTCGAGCGCCGAGCGCCCCTGCGCGAGGGCGGCGTCCCGCGCCTGCCCGAACGCGAGCGTGTCGGACGTCCGCACCTGCCAGTACCGGCCGCCGGCCAGCACGCAGAACGCCGCGGCGAGCAGCACGGCGGCCCACGCGGCGGCCCGTCGCAGTCCGGCGCCTGCGCTCCGGCCCTTGGCCGGCTCACCACCGTGCTCCGTCTGTGGCGGCTCCGCCGGGGCGGGTTCGGTCGCCAGGGCCGGTGGCAGGGCCTGCTCCGGGTCGGCGAGTTGCTTGCGGGTGGTCACTGCGTCGCCTCCAGGCCGAGCAGGGCGGCGAGGCCGCTCGGGGCGCCGGCCGGGAGTGCGGGGAGGCCGAGGGCGCCGGGGAGCGCGGTCCGGGCTGTGTCCGTGCGGGCCGTCGTCGTGGCGGAGAGCGTGGAGCCGGGCTTGGCCGGGGTGGGGACGCCGCCGCGCGGGGCGTTCGCCGAGCCGCGGACGGCGGTGCCGGTGCCGGGGCTCGCGGTGCAGCGGGCGGCGGTGTTGAAGGCGGGGGCCGGTCCGGTGTCGAGGCCGTTGCGGTAGGTGGTGCCGCCGTACCCGGACGTGCAGGGCAGCGGGGAGAAGAAAGTGACGGCCATGCCCAGGTGCGCGCCCTTGTCGTCGATCGCGGTGGCTCCGGCCGCGGCCACGGCGGGGAGGCGGACCAGCAGTTCCTCCAGGCCGCGTTGGCGGGTGACCGCGAGGTCGGAGGTGGTGAGCAGGTTGGCGATCACCACGCTCAGGCCGGGGTCGAGGTCGCGGAGCAGTGCGCTCACCTGTCCGGTGGCCTCCGGGGCTGCGGCGATCAGCCGCCGCAGGTCGGTGTCGGAGTCGTTGAGCTGTCCGGCGAGGCCTGCCGCGCTGCTCGCGAAGGTGCGCAGGGCGTCGCTCTCCTCGGCCTGGGTGGTGAGGACGGCGCGGCCGTCCTCCATCAGCGTGATGTTGTTCGGCAGGGACTTGCTCGCCGCGTCGAGCAGGTGGCTGCTGTTGTCCAGCAGGGCCTGGAGGTTGGCGTTCTGGCCGTTGAAGGCGGCGCCGAACTCCTCGACCACGGTCCGCAGTGACTCCACCGGCACCGAGCCGGCCAGCGCGTCGACGCTGGTGAGCAGGTTGGTGACCGGGGGCGGTACGGACGAGTCGGCTCGGGCGACCACCGCGTTGTCGGTGAGGTACGGCGGCGCGTCCTCGGTCGGCCGCAGGTCGATGTACTGCTCGCCGACGGCGGAGAGGTTCGCCACCACGGCCTTGAGGCGAGCGGGGATGCGCGGGGTGGCGTTGTTGATCCGCAGTTCGGCCTCGACGCCGTCGGGGGTGAGCCGGATCGGGCCGACCCGGCCGACCGAGACGCCCCGGTAGGTGACGTTGGCGTGTTCGAACAGGCCGCCGGTCTCCGGGAGTTGGACCCGGACGGTGTAGTAGCCGCGCAGCCCGACGTACCGGCCGAGGTCGGCGTACCGGACACCCAGGTAGCTCAGCACCAGGACGGAGACGAGCAGGAAGGCGAGGTTCTTCAGCCTGGTGGTGCGGGTGAGCATCAGCGGCCTCGCTTCTGGGGGGCGGTGACGGGCGGCAGCGGGAGCGGCAGCCCGCCGCCCTTGAGGTGCCGCAGCAGCGCCGCCTGGTCGGTCGGCACGTCCGTGGGGGTGTCGGTCGGCGGGTCGGTCGGCTCTTCCGTCGGCTCGTCGGTCGGTTCGTCCGTCGGCTCGTCCGTCGGTGTGGGCTCCGGCGTCGGGTCCGGGGTGGGCGGCGGGGCGTTGTCCGCCGGGTCGAGGGCCGGGATGATCTGGGTGCCGGGCGCCGCGGTGAGGTCGAGGTAGACGTTGAGGTAGTCGCCCTTGACGCCGCGCAGCACCTCGTCGGTGAAGGGGTAGGTGAGCAGCACCTGCAGCGAGTCCGGCAGGGCCTTGCCCGCGTCGGCGAGCCGTTGCAGGGTCGGGGCGAGTGCCTTCAGGTCCGCCACCATGTCGTCCCGGCTGCGGTTGACGGTGTCGACGGCGACGGCGGAGAGGCCGTCGAGGGCGCGGAGCATGGTGACCAGGGCGCCGCGCTGCTGGTCGAGCACCTTGAGGCCGGGGCTGAAGTCGGTGAGGACGGTGCCGATCTGCTGGTCGCGGGCGGCCAGGGTGGCGGAGAGCCGGTTGACGCCGTCGAGGGCGTCGGTGATGTCCTGCCGGTGGGCGTCCAGGTCGGCGGTGAGGGTGGCGAGCCGGGTCAGCATGGAGCGCAGTTGCGGCTCGTTGCCCGCCATGGCCTTGTTCAACTCGGCGGTGATGGTCTGGAGTTGGGCCACTCCCCCGCCGTTGAGCAGCATCGAGAGCGCGCCGAAGACCTCCT
The DNA here is from genome assembly GCF_043200835.1 of Kitasatospora sp. NPDC048365. Classification (NCBI taxonomy): domain Bacteria; kingdom Bacillati; phylum Actinomycetota; class Actinomycetes; order Kitasatosporales; family Streptomycetaceae; genus Kitasatospora; species Kitasatospora sp. NPDC048365. The sequence goes on along the minus strand of NZ_JBICYJ010000013.1, from coordinate 44,977 downwards.
CCACCTCGACGCTGCGGTCGGTGTGCGCGGCGGGGATGACGGTGCCGGTGGCGAGGCTGCCCTGCTGGGCCTCGCCGCTGGGCGGGGCCGACAGTTGCACGTACTTCTCGCCGAGCAGGCTGGACTGTTCGACGTGGGCGTAGGCGTTGGCGGGCAGGCGCACGCCGCCGTTGATCCGCATGGTCACGACGGCCGACCAGTCGCCGGGGGCGAGTTCGATCCTGGTGACCCGGCCGACCGCCACGTCGTTGACCCGGACGGCGGCCTGCGGCACCAGGCTGAGGACGTCGGCGAAGTGCGCGGTGATCTCGATCGGGTGGGCCCCGAGGTCGGCGCCGCCGGGCAGCGGGACGTCCTGGATGCCGTGGAAGGAGCCGGAGCAGCCCGCGAGTGCGAGGGCCAGGGCCGCGGTGGCTGCGGCGGCGACGGTGGCGCGTCTCATCGGCCCGCTCCCGTCGTGTCGGCGCCCACGCGAGGCAGCGGGAGCGGCGGGCCGCTCAGTTCGTTGAGGTTCACCCGGCCGTCGAGGGTGCCGTGGGCGGCGTCGAAGGCGTTGAGGGCGTTGTCGGCGGCGAGCGGCGCGACGTCCATCAGTTCGGCGAGCGAGGCGCGCTGGTCGACCAGGGACTGGGTGATCGGCACGAGCCGGTCGACCGCGGTCTTCAGCCGGGCCCGGTTGTCCTGGATGAAGCCCTTGACCTGCCCGAGCGCGGTGGCGAGCTGCTGCAGGGCCGCGCCGAGGTTCTGCTTGTCCTCGGCGAGGAAGCCGGTGACGTACGCGAGCTGGTCGGTGGCCGAGCGGACCTTGCCGTCGTTCTCCTTGAGCATGGCGGTGAAGGACTGCAGGTAGTCGAGGGTCGCGAACAGGTCGTCGCTGTGCCCGGAGAGGGTGCGGGCGGCCTGGCCGAGGCCGGCGATCGAGTCGCCGATGGCGCGGCCGTTGCCGGAGAGGTTCTGCGCGCCGGTGTCCAGGAGCTGCGAGAGGGCGCCGGTGGCGTTGGCGCCGTTCGGGCCGAGGGCGTCGGCGAGTTGGGTGACCGACTGGTAGAGCTGGTCGAGTTCCAGCGGGTTGGAGGTGCGCTCGACCGGGATCTCGGTGCGGTCGGCGATCTCGGGGCCGCCGGTCCAGGCCGGGGTCAGTTGGACGTACCGGTCGGCGACGACGCTGGGCGCGACCACGACCGCCTTGGCGTCGGCCGGTACCCGTACTCCCGGGTCCAGGGTGAGGTCGACGCGCACCCGGGTGCCCTGCGGCCGCACCGCGTCGACGGTGCCGACCTTCACGCCGAGGATCCGCAGGTCGGAGCCCGGGTAGACGCCGGTGGTGTGGTCGAACCAGGCGGTCAGGTGCTTGCCGTCCGGCTGGTGGGCGGCGAGCACCCCGAAGGTCACGGTGCCGCCGACGACGGCCAGCGCGGCGGCGCCCGCCAGTGCCCGCCGGCGCAGCGCGGGCAGCTCACGCGGGGATCGCGCGGTCATCACTGGCCTCCCTGGGGCTTGGGCGGCCGGCAGCCGCTCTCCGGGGCGCTGCCCGCGGGCAGGTAGTTCCGGGGGACGACTCCGCACAGGTAGCCGTCGAACCACCGGCCGCTGCCCAGGGTGTTGCCGAGCAGGCGGTAGTACGGCCCGGCGAGGGCGAGGGTCTGGTCGAGGCTGCCCTGGTTGGCGGTGAGGACGGCGGTGACGCGGCCGAGCGCGTCCAGGGTCGGGGCGAGCTGCCGCTCGTTGTCCGCCACCAGGCCGCTCAGTTCGGTGCTCAACTTCTGTGTTCCGAGCAGCAGTTGGTGGATCGCGTCGCGGCGCCGGCGGATCTCGTCGAGCAGCAGGCTGCCGTCCGAGAGGAGTTGCTCGAAGCGTCCGTCCTGGTCGGCCAGGGTCTTGGTGAGCTGCCGGCTGCCGGCGAGCAGTTCGGCCAGCCGGCTGTCGCGGCTCGCGACGGTCTTCGAGAGCGCGGAGAGCCCGTCGGCGGCGCTGCGCACCGAGGCGGGGGTGTCCTTGAAGGTGTCGGCGATGGTCCGGAAGCTCTCGGCGAGCTGCTTGCCGTCGATCGCCCCGGTGGTGCGTCCGAGCTCGTCGAAGGCCTGGGTGACGTCGTACGGGGAGGTGGTGCGGGTGAGCGGGATGCGCTCGCCCGGGGTCTGGCGCCGGGCGCCGAGCGGGTCGACGGCCAGGTACTTCTCGCCGAGCAGGGTCTTGATGCCGATGGCGGCGGTGCTGGCGTCGCCGATCCAGGCGTCCTGGACGGCGAAGGCGACCTTCACCTTGGCGCCGTCCAGGGCCACTTCGGTGACCTTGCCGACCTTGACGCCGGCGATCCGGACCTCGTTGCCGGGGCGCAGGCCGGCCGCGTCGCTGAAGTCGGCGCTGTAGCCGGTGCCGGAGTCGACGAAGGGCAGCGCGTCGGCCCGGTAGGCCAGTGCGGCGACCATGAGCAGCAGGAGCAGGCCGACGGCTCCCACGGCGGCGGGGTTGCGGTCCCGCAGGGGGCGGAGGGTCGTCATCCGCGGCACCTCGATTCGGTGACGGGCAGGCCGGTCGGCGGCGCGCTGCCGTCGTAGGTGGTGACGCCGGTGACCTTGGCCTCGCAGAGGTAGAGGTTGAGCCAGGAGCCGTAGGAGGTGAGCCGGCCGATGGTGCGCATCTTCTCCGGGGTGGTGCGCAGGAAGCTCTCCACCTGGCCGCTGTTGTCGGCCAGGTTGGTGGAGAGCCGGCCGAGCTGGGCGACCGAGTCCTTGAGCGGGGCGCGGCCCTGGTCGAGCAGTCCGGCGGTGCTGGTGGTCAGCCCGGCGATGGCGTCGAGGGACTGCCCGATCGGCTCGCGGTCGGCGGCGAAGCCGCTGACCAACTGCTGCAGGGTGCCGACCAGGTCGGCGAAGCCGGCCTCGCGGCTGTTCACCGTGGCGAGCACCGTGTTGAGGTTGTCGATCACCTGGCCGATCACCTGGTCCTTGCCGGCGAGCGTGCTGGTGAGCGAGCCGACGGTCCGCAGCAGGCTGTCGACCGTGCCGCCCTGGCCCTGCAGCACCTGGACGATCTCGTTGGCCAGCTGGTTCACCTGGTCGGGTGCGAGGCCCTGGAAGAGCGGCTGGAAGCCGTGGAACAGCTGGGCGAGGTCGAGGGCGGGGGTGGTGCGCTCCGCCGGGATGAGGCCGCCGGGCGGCAGGGTGCGGTCGACGGCGCCGGGGCCGCGTTCCAGGTCGACGTAGCGCCGTCCGACCAGGTCGAGGTACTTGACCGAGGCGGTCACCGACTCGGGCAGCGGCTTGTCGCGGTCGACCGAGAAGTGCACCTGGGCGATCCGGTGGTCGACCACGCTGACGCTGTCCACCTGGCCGACACGGACGCCGGCGATCCGGATGCTGTCCCCGGGGGCCAGGCCGGTGACGTCGGTGAACCGGGCCGTGTACCCGACGGTCCGCCCGACGCCGGTGTCCGCGATGCTCAGCGCCAGCGCGCCGGTGGCCAGGCCGGTCACCACCACGAACACCAGCGACTTGGTGAGCGGCCCGGCGAGGCCGCGCCGGCGGGTCCGGTCCTCGCTGCTCATTCGACCGTCACCTCCGCCCCGCGGAAGAGCGGGCCGGCCAGCAGGCTGGCCCAGTCGGGGGCGCCGGCCGGCAGCGGCGCGCCGGGCGCCCGGGTCCTGAGGAGCTCGCCGACAAGTTGGTTCTCCTGCGGGGAGTTGGGCAGGCCCAGGCCGCTGGGGTCCGGTCCGGCGAAGGAGGGCACGTCGCTGAGCGGGGTGGTCCGGCCGGTGTACGGGACGGCGTAGCACTGCGGGCCGCCGCTCGCCCGGTACACCGGGGTGTCCTGCCCGGGCAGGTACCGGCCGCGCGAGGGCAGGGTGGTGACGCTGACGTGCAGGCCGGGCTGGTCGGTGCCCTTGCCGAGGGCGCGGTCCATGGCGGGTACGAAGTTGGCCATCGTCCTTAGCGTGCACGGGAATTCGGGTGCGTAGCGGGCGAGCAGGTCGAGCGTGCCCCGGCTGTCGGCGGTGAGGTGGATCAGGTTGTCCCGGTTCTGCCGCAGGAAGGTGGTGAGGTCCTGGGCGGTGGCGGTGGTGGTGCCGTAGAGCGTGGCCAGTGCGGCCTGCCGGTCGACGAGGGTGGCGCCGGTGCGGGTGAGGTCGCCGAGCGCCTGCACCAGGTCGGGCGCCGCCTGGTCGTACGAGCGGCTGACGGCGACCAGCTGGTGGATGTCCTCGTTGAGGGTGGGCAGTTCGGGGTTGAGCTGCTCCAGGTAGCCGTCCAGTTTCGTCAGGGTCGTGCCCAGCTCGGTGCCGCGGCCGTCCAGCGCGGTGGCGACCGCGCTGAGGGTGGCGGAGAGCTTGGCGGGTTCGACGGCGGTGAGCACCGGCATCAGGTGGTCGAGGACCTGCTGCAGCTCGATCGCGTCGGCGGAGCGGTCCTGCCGGATCACCGCGCCGGCCCGCAGGTGGCCGGCCGCCGGCTGCGCGGCGTCGGGCACCAGGGCGACGTACCGCTCGCCGAACAGCGTGGTCGGCAGCAGCTGGACGGAGACCCCGGCCGGGATCTGCGCCAGCCGCTCCGGGTCCAGCGCCAGGGTGAGCCGGGCTCCGCCGCCGTCGCTGCTGATCCGCCGGACCTGGCCGACGACCACGCCGCGCAGCTTCACGTCGGCGTTCAGGTGCAGTTCGTGGCCCGCGCTGCCGGTCTCCACCACGACCTCGGCGGAGTCGGTGAACGCCTTCTCGTAGACGGCCACCGAGAGCCCGGCGAGCAGGGCGGGCACCAGCAGGAACACCACCCCGGCGCCGCGCCGGCGGTACTTGCGGGCGGCGTTCATCCGGCCACCCGCACCGTCGTGGTCGCGCCCCAGATCGCCAGGCTGAGCAGGAAGTCGGCGAGGCTGATCACCACGATCGCGTTGCGCACCGAGCGCCCGACCGCGATGCCGACCCCGGCCGGGCCGCCCTTGGCGGTGTAGCCGTAGTAGCAGTGCGCCAGGATCACCACCACGCTGAACAGCAGCACCTTGAGGGTGGAGAGCAGCACGTCGGCCGGGGAGAGGAACAGGTCGAAGTAGTGGTCGTAGGTGCCCGCCGACTGGCCGTTGACGTACACGGTGACCGCCCGCGAGGCCAGGTAGCTGCTGAGCAGGCCGATGCCGTACAGCGGGGCGATCGCCACGATGCCGGCGATCACCCGGGTGGTGACCAGGTACGACATGCTGCGCACGCCCATCCCCTCCAGGGCGTCCACCTCCTCGTTGATCCGCATCGCGCCGAGCTGCGCGGTGAATCCGGCGCCGACGGTGGCGGACAGGGCGAGTCCGGCGACCAGCGGGGCGATCTCGCGGGTGTTGAAGTAGGCGGAGATGAAGCCGGTGAAGGCCGTGGTGCCGAGTTGGTCCATCGCGGCGTAGCCCTGCAGGCCGACCACCGTGCCGGTGAACAGCGTCATCCCGAGCATCACCCCGACGGTGCCGCCGATCACGCCCAACCCGCCGCTGCCGAAGGCGACTTCGGCGAGCAGCCGGCGCACCTCGCGGGAGTAGCGGCGGAGCGTGCGCGGTACCTGGAGCAGGGCCTGGAGGTGGAAGAGCAGGTGGTCGCCGCTCTCGTCCAGCTTGTCGAGCAGGGCCATGGCTCAGGCTCCCTTCTGCGGGACGAGCTGCAGGTAGATGCCGGTGACGGCGACGTTCACCAGGAACAGCAGCAGGAAGGTGATGACCACGGACTGGTTGACCGCGTCGCCGACCCCCTTCGGGCCGCCGCGCGGGTTGAGCCCGCGGTAGGCGGCGACGATCCCGGCGATGAAGCCGAAGAGCAGCGCCTTGAACTCGCCCACGTACAGGTCGGGCAGCTGGGCCAGCGCGGAGAAGCTGGACAGGTAGGCGCCCGGAGTGCCGTGCTGCAGGCCGACGTTGAAGAAGTAGCCGCCGAGCACGCCGACCACCGAGACCAGGCCGTTGAGCAGCACCGCGACCAGCATGGTCGCCAGCACCCTTGGGACGACCAGGCGTTGGACGGGCGAGACGCCCATCACCTCCATCGCGTCCAGCTCCTCGCGGATCTTGCGCGAGCCGAGGTCGGCGCAGATCGCCGAGCCGCCCGCGCCGGCGATCAGCAGGGCGACGATCAGCGGGCTGGCCTGCTGGACGACGGCCAGCACGCTGGCCCCGCCGGTGAACGACTGGGCGCCCAACTGCTGGGCCAGCGAGCCGACCTGGAGGGCGATGACGGCGCCGAACGGGATCGAGACCAGGGCGGCGGGCAGGATGGTGACGCCGGCCACGAACCAGAACTGCTCGATCAGCTCCCGCCACTGGAACGGCCGCCGGAAGGTGTCGCGCACGGTGGTCGCGGCGAGCTGGAACAGCCGGCCGGACTGCCGCAGCGCGCCGAGGCCGGGGGTGCGCGTCCACGGAACGCTCATGCCGGGCCCCCCTGGCGGGGGATCAGTCCGGCGCCGATGGCCGCCCGGGCGGCCGGGGGCAGCCGGTCGCCCATGGCGAGCACCCGGGCCCGGCGGCGCTGCACGGCCGCCCGCGGGCCGAGGCCCGGCGAGGGCTCCAGCTGCGGCAGCAGCGGGCCGGGCGGCTCGGGGACGTGGTCCTCCAGCGCCAGCTGCGCCTCGTCCTTCTCCTCGGACATCCCGATCGGGCCGGCCCGGCGGCCGGTGAGGAACTGCCGCACCACCGGCTCCTGGCTGGTGAGCAGCAGCTCGCGCGGGCCGAAGGCGACGAGTTCGCGCCGGAACAGCATGCCCATGTTGTCGGGCACGGTCGCGGCGATGTCGAGGTTGTGGGTGACGATCAGCATCGTCGCGTCGATCTGCGTGTTGAGGTCGATGAGCAGCTGGGAGAGGTAGGAGGTGCGCACCGGGTCGAGTCCGGAGTCCGGCTCGTCGCACAGGATGATCTGCGGGTCGAGCACCAGGGCCCGGGCCAGTCCGGCGCGTTTGCGCATGCCGCCGGAGATCTCGCCGGGCAGCTTGCCCTCGGCGCCGACCAGGCCGACCATCTCGATCCGCTCCATGACGATGCGGCGGATCTCGCTCTCCTTCTTCCTGGTGTGCTCGCGCAGCGGGAAGGCGATGTTGTCGAAGAGCGTCATCGAGCCGAACAGTGCGCCGTCCTGGAACATCAGGCCGAACAGCTTGCGGGCCTCGTAAACGTCCCGTTCGGGGCTGTTGACCATGTCGACGCCGTCGACCACGACCCGGCCCCGCTCGGGCTTGAGCAGTCCGATCACGGACTTGAGGAAGACGGTCTTGCCGGTGCCGGAGGGGCCCAGCATCACGCTGACCTCACCGGCCGGCAGGGTGAGGGAGACGTCCCTCCAGACGGTCTGCTCGCCGAAGGACTTGGTCAGACCTTCGACGGTGACTTCGATGCCCATGACACCTCCCGGGGTCGCGGTCGTTGGCGGTCAGCGGCGGCGGGTGGGCGGGTCGGGGATGACGATCTCGGGTTCGCAGCCGTTGGGTTGGTCACTGGTGGGGGTGCAGATCGGGCCCTGCATCAGGTTGAGCGAGTTGCCGGGGCCCGAGACGGCGGCGGTGAACAGGGCGTCGAGGTTCTCGCCGTGGCTGCCGCAGCCGGTGAACGGCGGGACGTACAGGTCGGTCTGGGCGAGCGGGCCGCCGCCCTGCAGGGTGTAGTCGGGCTTGCCGTCGCCGCCGTCCGGCAGGTAGCCGTCCTGGCGGCCCTTGAGCACCAGGTCGACCGGCTCGGCGGTGCGGCAGTTCGGGCCGACGTCCAGCGGGGTGCCGTTGACCTTGACGTCGTAGATCCGCATCGACTGGTGGCCGCCGATGGTGAACAGGCTCGGCTGGTTCCAGTTGGCGTTGCCGGTGGCGACGATGGTCAGCAGGCCGAGCGGGGTGAACTCGATCTTCGCGGTGGTCGGCACGAACCCGTAGGTCAGGAAGGTGGACTCGGCGACCGGGAGCTTCAGTTCGCCCAGCGAGTCGGCCTCGAAGTACCCGTCGGTGTCGCCCCAGAGCATCACCAGCCGCCGGGTCAGGTTCAGCCCGACCAGGGCGGGCGACTTCGCCGGGTCGTTGATCAGCGCGGCCTGGCCGAGCTTGGCGACGTTGGCGAAGCCGTCGGCGTACGCGCAGGCGGGTACCGACGGGAAGGGGTACTCCGGGTCGGGCAGCACCATCGCGCCCTCCGGCACCGGGGGCAGCCGCTCGGCGTCCAACGCGCCCTCCGGCGGTTCCGGGCACTGGTTGGTGCCGGAGTGGTAGCCGGCCTGCACCCGGATGGCGGCCGCCTCGCGGGCCGCCGCGCCGGGCACGGTCAGGCCGGCGGGGCCGGACGGGGCCGGCGAGCCGCTCGCGGAGGCCGGCCCGCCCGGCGCGGCGGTTCCGGTCGGCGCCCCGCTCCCGGTGGCCCCGCCCGACGGCCGTGCGGGACCGCTCCCACCAGGCGCGGGGGCCGACGGAACGGCGCTGTCCGCCGGCCCCTCGGCCACCACGACCCGGCCCAACTCCGCAGCCTGGCCCGCGACGGGGGCGCAGGCGACGGCGATGCGCGCGGCGGTCGCCGAAGCGGCGCTCGCGGCAGGGGAACCCGCGGCCGGAGCGCTCGGGGTCGGGGTGCTCGCGGTCGGAGCGGGGACCGCCGCGTTGGTGGTCCGCTGGACCGTGAGGTCGAGGGCGAGCGCCCCGGCCGTGAACGACACCTCGCCGGGCGCGGCGACGGTGACGGCCGGCACGGTGCCGGTGAAGGTGAGCAGGCCGTCCTTGTCGCCGGGCAGCGGGGTCGTCGAGGCGGCCAGCGCGGTCCAGTCCGCGCGCACCGACGTCGCGCCCTGGCCGATCGCCGCGGTCAGGGCCGCCGTTCCGCTCGCGGCGACCACCTCGCCCGCGCCGGCCGCGGTACCCGCCAGGTCGGCGGGCAGCGGCACCCGGAGCGTCAACTGCCCCGGCCGGAAGGCCGATCCGGCCGACGCGCCGCTCGGGTAGCTCTGCTGGAGCTCGACCGTGACGCTCCGGTTCCCGCCCGGGAAGCCGCAGGTGTAGTCCAGCGCCAGCCGCCCGTCCTGGCCGCCGGAGGCCGAGTCGGTTCCCGGCAGCAGCCCCGCCAGCAGCCCCGCTGCGGCAACGGCCGCGAGGCGCACCGAGCGGCGCGTGCCCACTGCATTCCTCATGGCTGTGACTCCTCGGCCCCGAATCGGGGCGTGCGGGTGGAAGCCCCGGGCACAGGGCGAATTGCCGGCCGGCCCGGGGCTGGATTTTCGTTCGGGAGGCAGGACACTACGGTCCGGTAACAAGCAGCGACAAGTGATCGCACACGGGAAAAGTCGGCGATCTCGCCGGGGCGGAGAATTTTGTCATCCGCTGATAAAGCCCGCGCGACGCCCTTGTCATTCGATGAGCATGCCTCAGCCGCCTCCCGGCCCGGGGTCTGAGCCGGGAGGCGGCTGAGGACAGGTCCACCGCACCCGGAAGGAGGCGGGAGCGGTGGACCCCTCAGCGGTCAGTCCGGTCGGTTCGGGCCCGGGATCACGGGGAGGTGATCGTCTGCGACCCGTTGAGGACGTAGTTCGCGGTGTAGGTCGCCGCGTCCCCGTTGTTGAGCAGACCCAGGCAGGTGCCGGACACGTTGTACGCGTGCAGATCACCGCCACTGAGGCTCAGCGTGTGGGTCGAGTTGGTGTACGTCCCGGTGAGGGTGGCGGTGCTGGTGCTGGTCGGACCCGCGAAGTCGGCGGTGCAGCCGGCGCCGCTGATGTGGGCCTTGACCCCGGTGAGGGTGCCGGTGGTCACGCCGGTGGCGGAGTTGTAGCTCACGGCGTTGAGGCTCCAGGGGAGTCCGTTCGGGGTCACCGAGAAGGTGATGCCCAGCGGACCGGTGCAGCTCGTCCAGCTCACCGAGGTGATGGAGGAGATGGCGGTGCCCGAGAGGCCGGAGCCGCTCTTCAGGGTGCCCGCCGCGCTGGAGGAGGAACAGGTCAGCTGCGTCCCGGTCTTGGTGTCGAGCAGCTTGGGCGAGGTCGCCTTGGCGGTCCACGCCCCACCGGGGGTAACCGTCCAGGTGCCGGCGGCCGAGGCCGAGCCGGCGGTCATACCGAGGGCCGCGGTGAGTGCGGCGGCGGCCACCGTGGTGGACTTGGTCAACTTGCGCACGTGCTGATCCTTTCTGGGAGTTCGCGGGCCGGTTCTTCCGGAATTCCGAAACGGCTCGAAGCGGAATTCCGGAAGCGGCCCACCATCTGGGACGTTGCACCGATGCGAATCGGCCGTCGTCGTGGAAGTGGACGTTACGCACGGGTAACAGGGCCGCGCAACACTCCCGCCGGAGATTTCCCGGCGGAACTTACCGGCGGGTATTTTCTTGTCTCCGCACAACAGAAAGGGAGTTCACGCTTATAAAGAAATGAGCACCCCCACCCGGGCCGGCGCACCGCACCGCCCCGACGCCCGGGACGACCGTCCGCGGCGGACTAGACCGGTTCAGTGCACGGAGGGTGCGCGGACCGCCACCGGTGGTCTATCTTTCAACTGTCGCCGAGAGTTTGTACGCTGCGCGCCTCGCCGGGGCCCACCACGCCCCGCCCGTACCCGAAGGCGACCCGCACCGCTCACAGCAGCCGACCAACTGGGAGCACCGACATGACCGCAGGGCGACAGCCCCCGGAGCGCACCGAGCCGTTGGGACCGCTCCCACGCGAGCTGGCCGCCGTGATGAGGCCCGAACTCCCCAGCCTCCTCAAGGAGATGGCGTCCGAGATCGTGGCCGCCATCCCCGAGTACGCCGAGCTGCTCGACGGCCCCAACGCCCGGGTGATCCGGGTCGGCATCGAGCAGAACATCGCCACCTTCGTCGACCAGATCGCCGCCCCCACCGCCACCACCTCCTTACGCGACGAGATCTGCCGCCGTTTCGGCCGCTTCGAGGCGTACGAGGGACGCAGCCTGGACATGCTCCAGACCGCGTACCGGATCGGCTGCCAGGTCGGGCTGCGCCGGGCCCGCGCCGTCGGCAAGCGCTACAACCTCTCCGTCACGGTGATGCTCGCCTTCGCCGACGCGCTCTTCGCCTACATGGGCGACCTGGCCGAACTCTCCCGCGAGGGCTACCAGCAGGCCATGGCCGAGCTGGGCGAGGAGCCCGACAACCGGCGCCGGCGGCTGCTGCGGCGCATCCTCGGCGGCACCGCCGTCGCCCGCAGCGCCCTCAACGAGCTCGCCGACCACGCCGGTTGGCCGCTGCCGACCGAGGTCACCCTGGTCGCGCTGCGCGCCACCGCGCTCCCCTCGCGCACCGTCCTCGACCGGGACGTCCTGATCGACTTCGCCGATCCCGAGCCCCACCTGCTGGTCCCCGGACGGATCGAGGGCGAGCGCCGGGCCTCCCTGGAGAAGGCACTGAGCGACTGCCGCGCCGCCATCGGCCCCACCACCCCGCTGGACGAGGCGGCCGACTCGCTCCGCTGGGCCCGGCAGACCCTGGTGCTCGTCGAGAGCGGCGTCATCACCGACCAGCCGCTCGCCCGCACCGAGAACAACCTGCTGCCGCTCTGGCTGCTGAGCGACCCGGGCCTGGTCCGGCAGCTCGCCGCCCGCCACCTGGCGCCCCTGGCCGATCTGACGCCGGCCCAGCGCGCCCGGCTGATCGACACCCTGCGGATCTGGCTCACCACCCGCGGCACCGCCGCCCAGATGGCCGAGGCCCTCGGCGTCCACCCGCAGACCGTGCGCTACCGGATGCGGCTGCTCACCCGCGCCTTCGGCAGCCGGCTCACCGACTCCGAGGAACGGTTCGCCATCGAGGTCGCCCTGCGGGCCCTCCAACTGCAGGGGCCACGCAGCGGCTGAGGCGGGGCAGGGCTGAGGCGCGGCGGCTGAGTTGCGGGGGCTGAGGCACGGGCGCCCCTCATGCTCCGGTGCCCGCGAAGCGGCGCCGGCGCGCCGAAACGAACGAGAACGCCCCGTACGCGACGAGCCCCCCGGCCACCGCGCCCAGCAGCCACGGGCCGGTGGCACTGTCCGCGAACGACCGGAGCGTGCCGTCCATCCCCTTGGCGCGCCCCGCGTCGAACCGGACGGCGGGCAGCAGCACGAAGACCCCGGCGACGCCGTAGACGGCCCCGCGCGCCAGGTTCCCGGACACCCCGATCGCCGTCACCACGGCGCGGGTCCGGGACCGCATGGCCGCCGTGTCGAGCTTGCGCAGGAAGCGGCGCTGGACGGCCCGGACGGCGATCGCGACGCCGATGCCCAGCAGGACCAGGCCCGCCCCGCCCACCAGCCGGCGGCCGACGGGCCACCCCAGGGCGGTGGCGGTCCAGTCCCGGGAGGCGGCGTCGCCGTCGGACCCGCCGCCGGCACCCGCCGCACACGCGGCCGTCCCCCAGCACACCGACGCGTGGAACACGGCCCGCCCGGCCAACAACACCCTGCTGCCGGTCTTCTTGCGACCCGACTCGCCGAAGACCGCGGTCGAGGCCCGCCACACGGCCATTCCCGCGAATCCGGCGGCCGGCGCCCACAGCATCGCCGGGCCGAACGGCTGCCCGGCGATCCGGCGCAGTGCCCCCTGCCGGTCGGCCTGCTCGCCGCCGTCGCCGAACGCGATCCGCAGGGCGAGCACGCCCACCAGCGTGTAGAGCACGCCGCGTGCCACGAAGCCCGAGCGGCCCGCCGTCCTGAGCAGCCGGCCCCGCGCGAGGCGGCGGCCGGCGAAGCGGGTGTCCATCCGGTCCCTCCCTTCCCGTGCCGGTCGGGCTGCGCTCAGTCGACGACCCGGCTGCGGGTGGCGAGGTTGCCGAGGACGACGTAGACGACGGCGGGGACGCCGTAGTCCAGCAGGACCTGCGCGGTGTGGTTGGACACCGTGAACAGCCCGCGGGACCACGCGGCCAACCAGTCGGCCGCGTCGTGGAACCAGCGGACCACCGTGTTGGCCTGGTTGGCGTCGAACAGGTCCAACAGGATCCAGATGACCAGGATGCTCGCGACGATGTGGGCCACCGCCGAAATGACCGAAGTTGTCCGTCTCATGGACGCCCTTCTAGCCGCAGCCGCCGTCCGCAAACCCCGTCAGAGCGGGAGTCCGGTCAGGACGGAGGCGACCGCGTCCACCGTCAGGCGGTGCCAGGCGGACGCGCCGCGGAGCATCGCGTGGCCCCCGCGCGGCATCGGCACGGTCTGCACCCGTGCCCCGGCCGCGGCCGCCCGGCGGGCGAACGCGAACGACTGCGCGGCCGAGGTCCGTCGGTCGTGCGGGTCGTGGAGGACGACCAGGCTCCGCCGGGCCAGGTGGTCGACCGGTTCGCCGGGCGGGCACCAGGGCGCCAGCGCCACCACCCCGCGCACCCGCGGGTGGTCCGCCACCGCGAGGGCTGCGCGGCCGCCCATCGAGTGGCCGACCAGGACGACCGCCAAGTGCGGTGCGAAGGACACCAGTTCGTCGAGGGCCCGGCGCGCGTCCCGCACGGGGTCGGCGCGCGGCCCGTTCCAGCCGCGGCAGCGGTAGCGCACCCGGGCGGTCAGGACGACGTCCCCGGGCAGTTGGCGGCGCACCGCGCGGGCGAACGGCGTCATCCGGCGTCCCGGCAGGTCGAGCCGGCCCGGCGGGTCGAGGCTCTCGCTGCGCCCGCCCGGCAGCAGCAGGACGGCCGCCCGCGCTCTCCCGGGGGTGTGGAGCACCTCCAGCGCGGACGGCTCGCCTGTCTGACGGATCGTCAATTCCTCGTTCTCCTGGACGGTCAGTGCAGCGGGCCGCACAGGGCCGGCGCGGTGGCCTCCTGCGGGAAGGCCGGGTTGAGCTCGCTGGCGCCGAGGACGTTGTCGTAGCGGCCGTTGCCGTTGTAGTCGATGCCGTGCACGACGACGACGGCGTTGTCGTGCCGGACCTGCTGGGCGACGTCGGAGGTCAGCTGGATGGTGCGGCTGTAGTGGAAGCTGCCGGTGGACGGGAAGCGGTCGACGGCCAGGGCGCTGCCGGGGCTGGTGTCGCCGGTAGTGGTCAGCGAGGTGCCGATCGGCCCGTAGGCGGGCAGGCCGTCCGTGGTGCTCATGGAGCGGTGGCCGTTGTGGATGCCCGCGTCGCCGGCGTCGGGGCATTCGCCGTTGCCCTTGACGTGGATGTGCATGGCGTGGGGCGCGCCGCCCAGCAGGCCGGTGGCGTTGACGGCGATCCGGGCCGTGTTGTCGCTGTTGAGCTGGACGGTGGCGGTCCCGACGCCGTGGACGTGGTTGGTGGGGACGGGCAGCAGGATGGCGAGGGTGAAGCTCGACTGCCGCGGGGCGAGGAAGTCCGAGGTGCGGAAGGCTGCCGAGGTGCGGCCGTCGTCGCTGCCGGGGCCCTCGTGGGCGAAGGCCGGTGCGCCGGCCGCGCCGAGCAGGACGGCGGCCAGGAGCGGTGCTGCGAGTTGTCGAACGTTCATGGCGGACGGGGTCTCTCGTGAGGTGCGTCGCGCGGCGGTGGGTCCGGCCGCGTGCTTCCTACCTGGACTTCGGAGACGCCGTACGCCCGGCTTGGTCGGCGACCGAGCCGGGCGTCCGGAACTGCGGGTCAGGAGGTCGGCATCAGGACGGTGTCGATGATGTAGACGGTGGCGTTCGCGGTCTGGACGTTGCCGCACACGACCTTGGCGTTGCTGTTCACCGTGAAGTCCTCACCCGACCCGGTCACGGTCAACTCGCTTCCCTCCAGGGTCTTGTGGGTGCCCGGCAGGGCGGTCGGCGCGAGCCGCTCCGGGGTGACGTGGTACGTGAGGATCTTGGTCAGCTTGTCCTTGTCGGCGAGGACCGCGTCCAGGGTCGCCTTCGGGATCTTCGCGAAGGCGTCGTTGGTGGGCGCGAACACGGTGATGTTCTGGGCGGAGTTGAGCGTGTCGACCAGGCCGGCCTGCTTGACCGCGGTCACCAGGGTCGACAGCGCCGGGTTGTTGGACGCCGCCGTCGCCACCGGGTCCTTCGCCATGCCGGCGAACGACCCCGCGCCGTCCTTCGGTACCGCCGCGCACGCGGCACCGAACGGCTGGTCCGCCATCGCGGCGCCGGAGGCCGAGGAGCCCGGGGCGGACGCCCCGGCGGAGGTGGGGGCGGACGAAGCGGCCGAACCGGACGAGCCGCTGCTGCAGGCGGTCAGGCTGAACGCCAGCGCTCCGGCGGCGAACAGGGCGGCGATCGACGTGCGTCGCGAAACGACAGTGCTCATCAGGGTGCTCCTTGAGAGTGGCCATGGGTCCGACCGGGCCGTCGAGCGCCTGCTGCGGCGCGAGGTCGGTCTGCGACTGTGATTCGGATCGGTCCCGCCCGCGGATGGGTGCGACCTGTCCCCTTTTCGGGACGGCAGGGCGGGACGGCGGGAACGGGGTCAGGAGGTGGGCATGAGAACGGTGTCGACGATGTAGACGGTGGCGTTGGCGGTCTGGACGTTGCCGCACAGGACCTTGGCGTTGTCGTTGACGGTGAAGTCCTGGCCCGAGCCGGTGACCTTGGCCTCGCCGCCCTGGAGAGTCTTGTGGCTACCGGGCAGGGCGGTCGGCGCGAGGCGGTTGGGGGTGACGTGGTAGGTGAGGATCTTGGTGAGCTTGTCCTTGTCGGCGAGGACCGCGTCCAGGGTCGCCTTGGGCAGCTTGGCGAAGGCGTCGTTGGTGGGGGCGAACACGGTGATGTTCTGCGCCGAGTTGAGCGTGTCCACGAGGCCGGCCTGCTTCACCGCGGTCACCAGCGTGGACAGCAGCGGGTTGTTCGACGCAGCGGTCGCGACCGGGTCCTTCGCCATGCCGGCGAACGAGCCCGCCCCGTCCTTCGGGACGGCCGCGCACGCGGCGCCGAACGGCTGGTCCGCCACCTGCTCGACGGGCGCGGTCGCCTGGGCGGTCTGCGAGACGGCGGCGGACGCGGTGGCCTGGTCCATGGCCGTGCCGCCGCCGCTGCTGCAGGCGCTCAGGCCGAGCAGGAGCGCGCCGGCCACCAGGACGGTGGCGACGGAGGAACGGCGGATGCTGGTCAGCGACATGCGATGTCTCCTGGGACGACTCGGTGGGTGTGCGAGAGTGCGTGATCATCCGGGCAGCGCTGATCGCCGCCCGAAGCCTTGAGGGGTGGGGCTTCCCGCCTGCCGGCGGGCGCGCCGTCAGGTGACGGTGACGACGGTGCTGTGCCAGCCGGTCGCACCGGCCGGGAACGGGGCGGTGCGCTGCTCGGTCTGCACGGCGCCCGACGTGTCGGTGGCGCGGACCTCGATGCGGTGGGTGCCGGGCGCGGCGCCGCTCCAGGTGTGGGTCCACTGGCGCCACAGGTCGGGTCCGCCGTCGGCGGCCTGCTGCGCCGGCTGCCAGGGGCCGCCGTCGACGCGTACCTCGACCGCGGCGATGCCCCGGTGTGTCGCCCAGGCCGTTCCGGCCAGCGTGACGTCCCCGGCCGGGACCCGGGCGAACGGCGCGGGGACCTCGATCCGGGAGGCGGTGCGCACCTCGCCGCGCCGGTCCCAGCCCCGGCGCACCCAGTACGGGTCGTACGAGGCGAAGGTGGTGACGTCCAGGTCGACCAGCCACTTGGTGGCGGAGGTGTAGCCGTAGAAGCCGGGCACGACGCTGCGGCACGGGAAGCCGTGGGCCACCGGCAGGGCCTCGCCGTTCATCGCGACGGCGAGCAGCGCCGGTCGGCCGTCGAGCACCGACTCCAGCGGGGTGCCGATGGTCATGCCGTCCTGGGAGCGGCCCACCAGCTGGTCCGCGCCCGGCCGTACCCCCGCCCGGCGCAGCAGCGCGGGCAGCGAGGCGCCCAGCCAGCGGGTGGTGCCGACGTAGGGCCCGCCGACCTCGTTGGAGACGCAGGACAGGGTGTGGTCCAGCTCCTCCAGCGGGAGGCGCAGCAGGTCGTCGAAGGTCAGCAGGAGCGGGTGGTCGACCATGCCGCGGATGCGCAGTGCCCAGTGCCGGGGGTCGATCCGCGGCAGGGTGAGGGCGGTGTCGACGCGGTAGAAGTCGGCGTTCGGGGTGGTGAACGGGGACAGCCCGGGAACGGCGGGGTGGAGGGCGAGGGGAAGCGGCGGGAGCGGGTCGGCGGCCGGCGGGATGCGGACCGAGGCCCGGACGGCACCGATGTCGTAGCGGCGGTCGGAGAGGATGCGGCCGCCGAATCCGGCGAGTGCGCCGAAGGCGAGGGTGCCACCCGTGGCGAGCAGGACGGCCCGGCGGCTGGTGCCCCCGGCAGGCCGATCGCGGCCGGGGTCGGCGGCTTCCGCTCCGGCTTCCGGTGGCCCCTCGTCCTCGGCCCGGTCGGCCGCAGGCACGTCGCCGTCGGACCTGCCGGTCGGCGGCTCGATGCGATCGCCACGGGCTGCCCCTGGGGTGTCGGCGGGGAGCGTGGTGGCCTCCGGCCCGGCGGTCGGGATGTCGGCGGCCGCGGCTTCGACCGCCCGGGGCGTGGTCGCCTGTCGCAGGAGGCGGGCGAGCAGCAGCATCGTGCCGGCACCGACGAGGCCGGCGGCGAGGGCCGGCGCCGCGTCGGCGGGCGCGGCGCCGGGCCGGGAGAGGGCGGCCCAGACCCCGATACCGCCGAAGAGCACGAACACGGCGGCGCCGAGCGGAGGCCGGCGGTGGGCGAGCAGCCCGGCGAGGACGGCGAGCAGGGCCATCGTCAGGTGGATCCCGGCGAGGAGGACCGGCTTGTCGTCGGTGCCGAAGGTCCGGACCGCGTACTCCTTCAGCGGAGTGGGCGTCAGGTCGATCGTCGCCGAGCCCACCGCGTACACCGGGGCGGTCTCGGGACCGGTGAAGGCCGCGACGAGTTCACCGGCGCCGACCGCCGCGGCCGCGGCGGCGAGTCCGGTGGCGGCGGCGGCCGCGAGGCGGGCCGTCCGGCGGCGCACCGGGCTTCGGGGGGTGGGTGTCTGGGTGCTCACGTCCGCCATTCGGCGCGTGGTGGCCGTCGGACGGGTCGCACCTTGCCGATCACCCGATCGGGTGAGGACGGCCGCCGTGCCCGCCGATCGCGGGACGGCGGCGAAAGGATGTCCGGTTGCGGTCCGTGGGACTCGGCGTACCCGGGGACCAATCCGCGGCGCTCCCGGCTTCGAACAGGGGGTGTCACACTTCTTCGTCCGTGCCGGCGGTCGCTGTCCCGCCGGCCATGGGAGGACCCCTGATGCTGTTCGTTCCGTCGCCGGTCCGGTTCGCCGGGCTCCGGGCCGTGGGGGTGCCGCGGTGAGCGCCGTGGTGCACCTGTCGGGTCCGGGGCGTCCCGGGCCCGATCTGAAGGAGCTCGTCGGGAAGGTCGCCCTGGGCGATCAGAACGCCTTCGGCGGGCTGTACGACGCCGTGGCCGGCCCGGTGCTCGGGCTGGTGCGGCGGGTGCTGCGCGATCCCGCCCAGTCGGAGGAGGTCACGCAGGAGGTGCTGCTGGAGGTGTGGCGCAAGGCCGCCCAGTACCGCCCGGACCGGGGCGAGGTGATGGCCTGGGTCCTCACCATCGCGCACCGCCGCGCGGTGGACCGGGTCCGGGCCGCGCAGGCGGCGGCCGACCGGGAGCAGCGGATCGCCTCCGCCTCCGCCACTCCGGCCTTCGACGAGGTCGCCGAGCAGGTCGAGGGGCGGTTGGAGCGGGAGCAGGTCAGGCGCTGCCTGAAGTCGCTCACCGAGTTGCAGCGCGAGTCGCTGACCCTGGCCTACTTCCGGGGCTGTACCTACCCGCAGGTCGCCGACCTGCTGGGCGTCCCGCTGGGGACCATCAAGACGCGGATCCGGGACGGCCTGATCCGGCTGCGCGACTGCCTGGGGGTGACCGCATGAGCACCGCCGACCTGCACACCCTCACCGGTGCGTACGCCGCGCACGCGCTGGAGCGCGACGAGCGGGAGGAGTTCGAGCGGCATCTGGCCCGCTGCCCCGCCTGCGCCCAGGAGGTCGCGGAGTTCACCGCGACGCTGGCCCGGCTCGGGTCCGCCCAGGCGGTGCCCGTCCCGGACGGGCTCAAGCTCCGGGTGATGGCCTCGCTCGACACCGTCCGCCAGGAGCCGCCGCTCGGACCGCGGTCCGCACCGGGCTCGGTGCGCGGCGGGCTGCGCCGGACCTGGCCGCGCTTCGCCCTCGCGGCCTGCCTGGCGCTGGCCGCCACGGCCGGCGGACTCGCCGTGCAGCAGCACCGGGAGGCGGAGCAGGCGCGGGCCCGGGCGGCGGCGCTCCAGCAGGACCAGGAACGGATCACCGACCTGCTCACCGCCCCCGACGCGCGCTCCACGTCCACCAAGGTGGCCGGCGGCAGCGGCGTCGCCACCGTGGTGTGGTCGCACGACCGGAACGCGGCGGGCTTCCTCGCCTCGGACATGCCGCCGCTGGCCCAGGGCACCACGTACCAGCTGTGGTTCGCCGACGGCGCGACGATGCGGCCCGCCGGGCTGATGGCCTCCCCCACCGGTGCGCTGCTGCTGAGCGGCCCGCTGGACGGGGCGAGCGGGGTGGGTGTGACGGTGGAGCCGGCCGGCGGGTCGCTCCACCCGACCGGGGCTCCGGTGCTCCTGCTGCCCGTCACCTGAACCCGGGGGGCTCCGGGTGCCCCGCCGGTCACCGCGACGGCGACCGGCGGGGCGGCAGCGGCAGGAAGCCGCTGGTCCTGGCCGTGTACTCGGCCCACCCGGGGCGCTGCTGGGAGGTCATCTGCCGCTCCAGCATCGGCTTTCCGCTGCCGAAGGCGAGCAGCCAGGTCATCAGCAGCGTGCTGGGCAGGAACAGCAGGGCCGCCGCGTGGTGGGCGCCGATCAGGTACAGGCCCCACCAGACGCACGCGTCGCCGAAGTAGTTGGGGTGCCGGGTGTAGCGCCACAGCCCGCGGTCCATCACCCGGCCCCGGTTGGCGGGGTCCGCCTTGAACCGGGCCAACTGCCAGTCGCCGACGCTCTCGAAGAACAGGCCGACGCACCAGAGGGCGGCGCCCGCGGCGTCGATCGGGCCGAGGCGGTCGGGCAGGTACTGGGCGGCCTGCACGGGCAGCGAGACGAACCAGACGATGCCCGCCTGCAGCAGGTAGACGATCCGCAGCGCGAACCGGGTGCGGGCCGGGCCCTCGGGGGCGCGGGAGAGCATGCGGGCGTACCGCGGGTCCTCGCCGGTGCCGCGGCCGCGCCACCAGATGTGCGCGGACAGCCGCAGCCCCCAGACCGCGACCAGGACGGTGACCAGCACCCGGCGTCCCGGGTCGCCGTCGCCGGCCGACAGGACGTAGCCGGTCACCGCGACGGCGGTGAACGCCAGGCCCCACGCGACGTCCACTCCCCGGTGGCGCCCGGTGCGGACGCCGACCGCGAACGCCGGCAGCATGACCGCGAGCGCGACGCCCGCGGTCACCGCGAAGTTGATCAGCAGCGCGGGCACGTTCACCGACTCGCCCCCGCCCGACGGTCGGGGCCGGTGGTCGCCGGGTCGCGGGTGAGCAGCACCTGCTGGACGTCCAGGTACCCGGTGCGGAACCCGGCCTCGGAGTAGGCGAGGTACAGCTCCCACATCCGGCGGAAGACCTCGTCGAAGCCGAGCGCGGCGACCTGCTCGGTGTGCTCGGTGAAGCGTTCGCGCCACAGCCGCAGGGTCTCGGCGTAGTGCGGCCCGTACGCCTCGGCGCTCGTCACCCGCAGGCCGCCGTGCCGTTCGGCGTTCTCCTCGATCGCCCGCAGGGACGGGATCTGCCCGCCGGGGAAGATGTACTTGAGGATCCAGGTGTGCGTGCCGCTGCTGGCGAGCATCCGCTCGTGCGGCATGGTGATGGCCTGCAGCGCGACCCGCCCGCCGGGGGCGAGCACCCGGTCCAGGGTGGCGAAGTAGGCGGGCCAGAACGGGCGGCCCACCGCCTCGATCATCTCCACGCTGACCACCGCGTCGTAACTCCCCTGCACCGCACGGTAGTCGCACAGCCGCACCTCGACCCGGTCGGCGAGGCCGGCGGCGGCGATCCGGCGGCGGGCGAGCGCCAACTGCTCCTCGGAGAGGGTCAGGCTGACCACCCGCGCACCGCGCGCGGCGGCGCGCAGGGCGAGTTCGCCCCAGCCGGTGCCGATCTCCAGCAGCCGGGTGCCGGGGCCGACCTCCGCCAGGTCGAGCAGGCGGTCGATCTTGCGGTGCTGCGCCGCCGGGAACCCGTCCCAGCCGGCGACCGGCAGGCCGTCCGGGCCGGTCGGGAAGACCGCCGAGGAGTACGACATGGTCGGGTCGAGGAACAGCGCGAAGAGCTCGTTCGAGAGGTCGTAGTGCCGCTGGATGTTGCGCCGGGCGTTGCCCGTGGTCGGCAGTTCGCCGGGCGGGGTGCGGCGGACGGCGAGCCGGCGCAGCCACGCCGTACCGGCCGGGACCAGGCGCTGCGGCGCGGCGGCGAGCGCGGTGAGCAGCCCGACCAGGTCGGGGCTGTCCCAGTCGCCCGCCTGGTACGCCTCGCCGAAGCCGATCAGGCCGCTCGCGCCGACCCGCCGGTGGAAGTCCGTGGGGCGGTGCAGGGTGAGCACGGGGGCGCCGGCGGGCACGGGTCCGCCGGCGGGCGTGCGGACGTGGATGCCGCACCGCTCGGCCGCGCGGCCCAGCAGGCGCCGCGCGACGGCGGACCGCAGCGAGCCGCCGGCCGGCACCCGGGCGACGTCCGGCCAGCGGGTCGGGTCGACGTCCGGCGCCGGCGCGGCCGGGTGGAGCGCGGTCGGGAACAGCGGCGGGGTGGTCGGGTCGGCCTGGACGGTCATGCGGTGCGCTCCTCGTGCGGGAGTTCGGACGGTACGGGCTGTGCAGGCGGTACGGGCTGTGCGGGCTGTGCGGGCGGCGCGGATCCGGCGTTGTTCCGGGGGTGGACGGGCAGGCCGCGCAGCCACAGCCGGATGCCCTGGTAGCGGATGTGCGCGCTGACCGCGAGCGTGGACAGCGGGTGGCCGAACGCGGTCCGCAGCAGTGCCACCGGACCGGCGGGGCGGGCCGCACCCCGGACGGTGGCGGTGAACGGCCGTTCGCCGTCCAGCTCCAGATGGATCGTCAGATCCAGCCGGGCGTCCGGCTCGGGCAGGCGCATCCGGTAGCGGCCGGCCACCGGGAAGAACGGGGAGACGTAGAACTCCTTCCGCGTCCCGGCCGTGCCCGCCGCGTCGGGCCGCAGCAGGTAGCGGTGGCGTCCGCCGTAGGTGTTGTGCACCTCGGCGACGGTGCACAGCGGGCGGCCCGCGGCATCGCGGCACCAGTAGACGGTGAGCGGGTTGAACACGTGCCCGAACACCCGGGCCTGGGTGAGCATCAGCACGCGACCGCCGCCCAGGTCGATGCCGTGCGCGGCCAGGAACCGTGCCAGGTCCTGCCGGACCGGCTCCCCCGCGCGCCCCGGTCCGTGGTCACCGGCGCGGAACCCGGCCAGCGGCCGCAGCCACCGGGGTACGGGCGGCATCCGGTCCAGGTCGACCAGCCACAGGTAGCCGCGGTGGCGGAAGGCGTGCCGGACGGGCGCAGTGCGCACGTGGGTCGTCACGCAGGGGTAGAGCACCGCTCCCCACCTGCCGGGGAGGGTGCGCGGGGCGGCCGGTGCGGTCACGGCGCGCCCACCCCGAGCAGCGCGTGGGCCGCCTGGACCCCGGACCGGCAGCCGTCCTCGTGGAACCCCCAGCCGTGGTACGCGCCGGCGAACGCGGTGCGGCCGGTGGTGAGTTCGGGCAGCCGCCGCTGCGCCGCGACCGTCTCGCCGGTGTACACCGGGTGCTCGTAGACCGTGCGGGAGACCACCACGTCCGACGGGAAGGGGGCGTCCCGGTCCTCGTTCAGGGTGACCAGGTAGTCGGCCGGGGTGCCCAGCCGCAGCAGCCGGTTGAGGTGGTACGTCACCCGGACCCGGTCGGCCGGCCCGTCGCAGGCCGGCATCCGGTAGTTCCAGGACGCACGCGCCCACGCCGCCCGCGGCAGGACCGAGGCGTCGCGGTGCAGGACGGTCGGGTTGCGCGAGTACCGGAAGGCGCCGAGCACCTCGCGTTCGGTCGAGGTCGGGTCGGCCAGCATCCGCAGCGCCTGGTCGGCGTGGGTGGCGATCACCACGGCGTCCACGTCCGCACGCCGGCCGTCCGCCGTCGCCAGCGTCACGCCGTCGGACCGGCGCCACACCCGCCGCACCGGCGCGAGGCGGTGCACGGAGCCGAGCCGCTCCGCGATCCGCTCCACGTACGTGCGGGAGCCGCCCACCACCGTCTTCCACGTCGGCGAACCGGTGACCGACAGCATCCCGTGGTTCTCCAGGAACGTGAACAGGTACCGGGCCGGGTAGTCGCCCGCCAGGTCGGGCGCGCACGACCACACGGCGGACACCACCGGCGTCATGTAGTGGCCCACGAAGTACCGGCTGAACCCCTCCGCGGCGAGGAACTCCCGCAGGCTCGGATCACCCGCGCCGGGATCCGCCAGCAGCGCCTTCGCCCGGCGGTGGAAGCGCGGCACGTCCGCCAGCATCGCGATGTAGCGCCCGCGCAGCAGCGCCGACGGCTGCGCCAGCAGCCCGGCCGGGCCGCGCGCCCCGGCGTACTCCAGGCCGCACCCCTCGCAGTGCACGGACATGCTCATCTCGCTGTCCTGCGTCTGCACCCCCAACTCGCGGAACAGCGCGATCAGATGGGGGTACGTGCGCTCGTTGTGCACCAGGAAGCCGGTGTCCAGGGCGAGCTCCCGGCCGTCCGCGCCGGGCACCGACTGGGTGTGCGCATGCCCGCCCAGCCGGTCCTCCGCCTCGAACAGCACCACCTCCGCACCGGCCCGGCGCAGCTCGTACGCGGCCGTCAGGCCCGCGACGCCGGCGCCGACCACGGCCACGGTGCGGTGCGGACGTCCGCCGCCGTCGTCCTGGCGGCGCGGCACGGGCGAGCTGATCTGCTCGGAGACGGGCATGCTCACGGGGGGCCTCTCTGACCGGGACCGCTGCGCGGCCGACCACGGTTTGCACCACCCATTCGGAGCCGCCCCGCCCGCGGATTGGCCCCCGCCCGCGGATTGGCCCCGCCGCACCGCGTCCCTCACCACCCCCTTACCCGTCGGCCCGACCCGACGCGTCACCCGGAGTGCCCGTGGCAGGATGCTCGACATGGCTGCTGCACGGGCACTGAGCTTCGGAGCGATCGCCGAGGCCTACGAGCGGTACCGGCCGGGCTACCCCCGGGAACTCGTCGACGCGGTGGCCGCGTACGCGGGCCGGCCGCTTCGGACAGCCCTGGAGATCGGGGCGGGGACCGGCAAGGCAACCCGCCTGTTCGCCGGACACGGGATCGCGGTCACCGCGACCGAACCCGACGCCGTCATGCTCGCCGAGCTGACCAGGACCGCACCCCCGAACGTGACGGCCGTCCGGGCCGCGTTCGAGGACCTGCGGCCCGGTACGACGTACGACCTGGTCTACGCGGCGGCCGCCCTGCACTGGACCCGCCCGGAGGGCCGGTGGCCGAACGTGGCCGCCCTCCTCGAACCCGACGGCGTGTTCGCCTCGTTCGGCGGCCCGGTCCAGCTCGCGGACCCGGCCGTCGAGGAGTCCGTGCGCACGGCCCGCGCGCCGTTCCTGGCCACCGACGAGATCCCCTCCCCCGACGGGACCGCACCCGACGCGGAGATGCAGTGGCCCGGCACGGAACTGCAACGCTCACCGCTGTTCCACGACGTCCGGCAGACCACCGTCCGGCGTCGCCTGACACTGAGCGCCAAGAACTACGTCGGCTACCTGTCGACCGTCTCCGCCTACCTGCAACTCCCACCACCGATCCGGCAGCAGGCCTACACCGCGATCGCGCTCGCCCTGCCCGACACGGTCGAGATCACCGCCGACATCACCGTCCACCTCGCCCGCCGACGCCCCGCCCAGTCCAGCCGTAGATCGTGATCACGAATGGGAAGATCTTCACGCCGGATAGTCTGCGGTGAGGCCGCCATGTTGGCTTCATCCCAACGCCAGGAAGGCTGTGTCGTGATCCGTCCGGAAGTGGCCGAGTTCATCGCTCTGGGTAAGCTTCCCGCCGAGGACGATGATCGGCCGGACGAAGTTGTTGAAGCTGCCATCGACCAAGCCGCAGATCTTCTGGGTCGCATCGCTCGCCCCGTGACCGATGAGGAGGCGCACGCTCTGGCGGAGTGCTTCGGCGAGGACCTGTGCTTCGGTGTGGCCTGGACTCTCCTGCATACCATCGAGACGGCTCCGCATGCGCGTGAAGACCAGCCTGAAGCCGCGCGACGATGGCGCGACGGTCTGACGAGCCAGTAGCACTCCAGACGTAGATCCTGATCTTCACGGCAGGGCGGCGGCTTGCCTGCGGTAATGGAGTGTCGGCAGGCGCTGCGTCCCGAACGGTGCGGGCGTCACCCGGCCAACGTCAGTTCTCGCTGGCCAGCCCCCACAGGTGCACGGCAGTCCCGTCCTTCGAGATCGTGTACCACCTGCCGCCCCCAGCCGCGCGCGCAGGTCCTGAGATTGGGATGGGGTAGGAGATCTCGCCGAGCAGGTCCCTGCCCTTTACGTCGACGAGCCAGTGACGGACCGATCCATACCGGGCATCGCACTCGGAGGTGCCGGCAACGACGGTGTCCTCGTCCACGAACGCCGCTTCGAAGTCCCAGTAGACCCTGTCGTCGCCGGTGTTCTGCGGGTGCGTCGGCACGGTGTCCGCGGCGTCCAGCTTCCGCGTGACCTTCGAGCCGTGCTCCAGCTGATGGAGCGAGAGGGGCCACTGCCCGACGGGAACAGTCAGGAGCCGCCGACCGGATGGGCTCACGGCGAGAAGGATCCGCTCAATGCCGATCTGCTCGGCGGTCAACTGCTGCCCGTCCCACCGTCCCCACAGCACGGGTGACCCTTCTTCGCCCTCACCGAGGCTCAGCCCCATCTGCGATGGGTCCGGGTGTGACGTGTGCTCGGAGTTGGAGGCCACGGTCCCGGTGTTTACACGTCCGACGATCCTTCCGTCGACGGCGTCCAGGACCACCCACAGTTCCTGGTCGTCCTCCGTGTTCCCGTCGCCGGCCAGCGGCCCGCGGACGTGTGCCCAGACGAGCTCGCCGTCCGCGCTGACGGCGGCCGAACCGCCGTCCGCGTAGAGGTGCTCCCTGTCGTCCGCGTACTCGTCGAACGACGTGTGCAGCAGAGGACAGCCACCCCAGCAGCCATGCCCCACTTCCCACCGCGTCGCACCGGACGCCTCCACCGACCTCACTGCATGAACGCCGGCAAACACCGCCGCATCACGCTCCGGTGACACCGTCACCGTCCCAAAGCGGCGAGGCCAGGGCGCCGGGAACCGGATCTCAGCGCCTAGACCGGCGTCAGGCTGATCAACATCGACCACCACCACCTCGGCGTCGCCACGCTGCACGAGGAGCGTGCGGTTCGGCCAGCACAGCACCCGCGGAGCCTCCGCCGACGCAAGGTCCAGCGGAGCAGAAACGGTGGCGATGAGACGAGCGGCGATGGTCACGGTTTCTTCCAGCCACAGACGACGGGCAGAGCAAGGGTCTGGCAGCCCAATCCTACGGGGACCGCCAACGCCACCAGGCGGACCCCGAGCCGCGTCACTGACGTGGCCTCCGTCAGACCGACATCACGCTTTCAAATTCAATACGGCGAGCCGGAGCAACTTCAAGCAGCGCCCGAGCATGTCGATTTGATGACCATCTCCACATTCACTCTTGATGGCGAAAATGCCCTCCCGAGTGCGGGTGGTATGTGTACGTCTCGCCGGCCGGCCCTAGCCTCTCGCTCGTGATCACGAGGTCACTTTGAGCGAAGAGGAAGTTCGATGCTTCGAAATCTGATGATTCGCGCCGTCGGGATTGCCGCGACGGTCGGGTGCCTGACCACCCTGACGGCCCCGGGCGCTGCCGCACAGCAGGGCAAGCCACTGAAGTGGGTGGCGATGGGTGACTCCTACATGGCGGACGTCATGGTCCCGTCGTGGCAGACGCCGGCCGAGGCGGACGGTTGCGGCCGGTCCAGGCACGACTGGGAGCAGCAGCTGGCAGATCACTTGAACACCCAGAGCCCGGGCTGGGTGCAGCTGACCGATGTCACCTGCGGCAGTGCGACCGTCAAGGCCGGCATTCTCGGCCGGCAGACCACACTGCTCGGTCCGCCTTTCAACGACGTCCCGGAAGGCGGGTATCCGGCCCGCCCGCCGCAGGTCGACTCGATCGCACCCGACACCGACGTCGTCACCGTCGGGATCGGCGGCAACGATCTCGGGTTCGGCCCGATCATGACGAAGTGCATGGAGCTCGGCGCCGAGAACCAGAGGTGCCAGCCGTACTTCGAAACCGGGCCCGGCAGGCCCGAGCTGGATGCGGGCTGGGCGAATCTGCGAGAGGGGCTCGCCGACACCATGCAGGCCATCAAGGAACGTGCCCCACAGGCGAAGGTGTTCGTCATGGGCTACCCCGCGGTGGCCGGGGCGCCGATCCAGGACCAGTGCAAGCGGGAGTTCCTGGGCATCCCCAACTTCTACAAGCTCGGCTCCATGATGAAGGAGGACGCCCCCTGGTTCGACGAGGTCGAGCAGGGCCTCAACTACGAGGTGGAGAGTGCCGCGGCGAAGGCCGGGGCGACGTACGTGGACACCTACACCAGCAGCATCGCCCACGGCGCCTGTCTGCCCTCGGGCGGGGCCAACCAGCCGCCCAACCCGGACAAGTGGATGTACGGGGTCTTCGACAAGCTGGTGCTCCCGCCCGGCGTCGACAAGCCCGCGCAGAGCCAGTACCACTGCGGGATGCGCGACGAGGTCGAGAACTCGCTCCCGGTCGGGGTGCCGTTCATCGCCGGTGAGGCGTGCACGCTCGTTCACCCGAACTACTACGGGGCGCAGAACCAGATGCGACAGGCACACACCATGTTCGAGGGCGTGGGGCTGACGCCGCCGAACAGCGTCGTCGGCGGCTGAGCCCGTCGACCGGCCGACCGTCGCACTGGGCCCGCTCCGTCCTCGCCACTGCTTCAGGCGGCTGACGCACCGCTCGACCGTGTTTCGTTCCTTGTCAGCCTCGTGGTCGAAGCCGGGCGGGCGGTCTCCGCGTGAGCCGCGTCGCAGCCGGTGGCGGACCTGGTCCACCGGCTGCGGGAAGACCGTGGGGATGCGCCGATCGCGCACGCGGGTGCGTCGCCGGCCTGTCCGGCCGTCACAACGAGCGCCGGCGGACAGGCCCGGGCATCGCTGACCAGATGAACCTTGGCGCTCAGGCCTCCGCGCGAGCGCCCGATCGCGTGGTCGGCGGGCTCGCCCCGGCTGCCGTCACCCTCTGCGAGCCCCGGCCGCATGCGGGTGCGCCCTGCCGGGGCGCACCCGTCCGGCACGTCCACACGATCGCCTCAAGCGTGCGTCGGTGGTCACCGACCGTCCCTTCTCCACGCGCGAACGAAGAGGACAAGCCCGATGGCTCCCCAGGCGGAGAAGACAGTCAGCCTTGCCAGGTGCCAGCCGGACGGGAAAGCGATCTCGTCCATCAAGAACCACAGGGGTGAGATCACATAGAGAAAGTCCGTCCCCTTCAGCCGCGCCCTCTTGGCGCGTCCCTCCGCCTCGGTCGTCGACGAGTCCCCCGACGGTCGACACCCGTCATCCACGCTGCCGACCTCCCGCCCTTCGGACCGCCAGGCAGGCGAGGAACCCGGAGAACATGACCGCCATCACCGAAACCAGCAGGCCGGTTT
Organism: Kitasatospora sp. NPDC048365; assembly: GCF_043200835.1. Taxonomy (NCBI): domain Bacteria; kingdom Bacillati; phylum Actinomycetota; class Actinomycetes; order Kitasatosporales; family Streptomycetaceae; genus Kitasatospora; species Kitasatospora sp. NPDC048365. Next base: position 16,376 of record NZ_JBICYJ010000013.1, on the reverse strand, counting down.
CCCCGAGATAGGCAGCCGTCCCGCCGAGTGGAAATCCCACGCAGCCGATGAGGTAGGCGAGCCTCGATTCACGTTCCGACCGTGCCGCTCGCCACGCGCAGAGGATTCCCAGGGCAATGTCGGCGATGAGATGGCCCAACTGGTCCTCGTACGGTTCATGAGTGGCGGTCGAGGCGAGAGGCTAGCAGATCGAATTCACCCGGCCGAGCTGCAACCTGACGGCCGGGGGTCATTCCCAGGGGTCGTGGCCCAGGTCTGCGGCGGCTTCCTCGTCGTCGTGCAGGAACCGCGGTGCGGCGACGCCGCCCTGGATGCCGACGTCGCTCAGTGGCCACTCCTCGAACCGGTCGCGCAGCAGCCTGACGAGGAACTCCGCCATTCCGAACGGGTAGACCGTCCAGGCTGCGTGGTACCGCGACCGGACGGCGACCGGCCAGCGGTCCGGATCGGGGTCCGCGGCGGGGTGCGCGCGGCCGCGGCCGCACTCTACGTGCCGGCCACGACAATCCTGGCGGACGGGCGGGAGGAACACTTGGCTCCGGCCCGCGACGAAACCCCGGGAGATGAGCGAGCGCGAGTACCTCGCTCTTGTCGGCCGGCGCCCCGGCATGTTCACGGGCAGGGCCTCGTTCCACCTGGTGACGGCCTTCCTGACCGGCTATGCGGAGCACGCCGGCCGGCACGGCGGCCCCAGCCCGCTCACCGGGCTGCACGAGTGGCTCGTCGCCCGGCGCGGGCGCGACTGCAACCACGGCTGGCCGGGACAGGTCCTGCACCTCGCTCTGCCGCACGGCTGGGACGACCTCTGGGACCTGCCGCCCGAGGACGAACAGCGGGCGATCGAGGTCCTGTTCCAACTCCTCGACGCCTTCCTCGCCGAGCGCGAATCGGCAGCCGCCACCCGGCCCCGGACTGACGTCGGGCACAGCGGCCCACCTCGTCCGCGGGAGGTCCGGGAGGGCCCGGGAGGGTCCGGGAGGCCCGGCGAATCGCGGTGGTGCGGGCACGGCCGGACGAATACCGTGGGCGCGCTGATCACGACCTGTGACGCCGGCGGGGTCCGGCGCGTACGCGGTGGGGGCTGGGGCATGGCTGGGTTGGGTGGGTTTCCGCTGCACTACCGGGTGACCGTGGTGGTGGCGTGGGTGCTGTGCGGGCTCAGCGTGCTCTGCCTGGTCTCGACGTGGCTGCCCGAACCGTACGTCGCGCCCGAGTGGCTCGTCTTCGCCCTGTTCTTCGCGGTGGCTCCGGTCTTCGCGATGGCGTTCCTGCTGCCGTCCGTGGAGGGGCTGACCGAGGTGGGGCGCCGGGACGCGTCCGCGCTGCTGCCCTGGATCGGGCTGGTGCCGGGACGGCTGCGGGCCGTCCACGGCGCCCTGGTCCTGCTGGCCTTCGTCGGTTTCGTCAGCGGCGCGGCGTCGGCGAAGGACGTGTTCGCCGACGCGCACGGCTACCACCGCCGGTACAAGGACCGTACCGCCCATCCGCACCTGGTGGTGGACATCACCGAGGCGGAGTACAACGCGGCGACCGCCGGCGAGTTGCGGCTCTTCACCGCCGGCCCGATCGCGTTCCAGTCGATCGGCGGCCTCGTGATCTTCGCCACCGGCCTCGCGGCCACCTCCCGTCGCCGCACGGCCCAGAACCCCCCGGGCGGCCACGGCCAAGCGCCGGCCCCAAGTTAAAAGGGCTGTCCCGTACAGCGGGTGGACAAGGAGGGGGCGTCGGCTGGTGGTCAGCCGAAGAGCAGGTCCACGTCCTTCTCGATGCAGACCTGCAGGACGACTGCGAGTTGGCGGACGTCCTCGCTATCCGCGAATCGGTTCGTGCCAGGCGCGACCGCATCCGCCGCCGCAGGCGGCCAACGGCGACAGTCCGGCGCCTCAACCGGGCGGGGCGATGGACGTGCACAGACTCGACGTGCCGCGTTCGGAGCACGGCCGAGCACCACGATCTGCACGTTTCACCGCGAAGGCCGTTCGGACAGCCCGAGAACGTACATCGCGAAGCATTGCGTCTCGAACAAGAGTCAGCCGGCCCTCAAGACGTCAGCGTAGGCAGAGGCCTGCTTCCCAGGGCGTCGGCGAGGACATCGCTCTGGGTCCGGGTGAGATTGAGCGCCCACAACACCGCCGATTCATCTGAGCCCAGCTCAGCGTGCCGTTGGCTGCCACCGCTCAGAGGGGAGTCGGCACCACCGCGGCGCCTGGCTGCAGGCCGTCTGTTCCGGAGGAGGTGGTCAGCCACGTCCTGGGCAGAGTCGTCCGGTGCTCCGACGGCCGTGAGCGCGGCGTTCACCCGTGCCGGCGCTTCCGGCGGCAGTTCGTCGTCGGCGAGCATCGGCAGCAGAAGCAGGAGGCGGGCGTCGGTGTCGTGCACGCCGGGTGCCGTCAGGTCCGGCGTCTCGGCGATGTGCACGATGTCGCGCCAGGAAAGGCCCGGGCCGTACCAGTCTCCGTCGTAGCTGGACAGGTCCTGTGCCCGAGGCCAGTCCGGTCGGGTCAGCAGGTAGTCGATCCCGAGGTCGCCGACGAGGTTCCGGTGGACGACGACGGCGCTGTGACCGCCTTGGAACGGGATGCGCAGCACCGGCCAGGCCTGGTCGTCCAGGAGGACCTCGGACAGGGCGTCCGTGTCGGCGCCGTCGTCACCGAACCACTCGGGTGCCGGCCGGGCCTCGTCCGAGGAGAACCGGCACATGGCCGGCAGGTGATTGGACCAGAACCCGGCACGCTCAAGCAGCCGCTCACCCGCGACCAGCGGCCCGTAGTCGTATCCCTTGATCAGCACGGACCGGAGTGTCTCAGGCCCTGCCGACACGCCTTCGCCGCCAAGCCGCCGGGAGTAGCGGGACAACCCTCAGGACCTGCACTGGGTGGCGTCGTTGTCAGCGCCGCTGTGCATGATCGGAGCGTCAGCTCTTCTCGGAAAGGGAAGTGTCGTGCCGATCACAGACCAGCAGGTATCGGGACACGCGTTTCTGCGGGAAATGTACGACGACTCGTACTTCCCTGATCACCTGGTCGACCGGGGCAGGGCGATCCTGCTGAAACTGTGCGAGCGCGTCGAGGCCGAGCGGCCGTCGGATCCGGAGGCCTTGTACGCGCTCACCCAGGCTGCCACGGAGGAGTTCAACCTGCTGGACCGGGAGTTCATGGCGGCCGGGAGCGGGATCGAGACGGTTGCGCGTGAGTGGATCTGTGACGAGTTCTGCTTCGTCGCATCGGCGTACGGGTTCACGGACGCGGATGCGGAGAAACTGACCGCCGATCGGGACTGGTGACCGTTTCGGGAAGACCGCCTTCGGTCATGGCCGCCAAGGGTCTCGTGGCCGGCGTAACCGGTGCCGTCCTGCCAGGAGTCTTCCGAGGGTCCGCCGGACGAGGTGTCAGGCGAACAGGTAGGCGGCCTCGCCGCCGGCCAGCAGTGCGGCGAGGGTCCCGGTGGAGATCCACATCCCGGGAAGGAAACGCCGGTGGGACATCCAGAGCAGCTGGTCCGAGCGGCGGTTGACAGCGAGGTAGGTCAGCCCCAGGGCGACGAGCAGTCCGCCGAACACGGCGGCGCCGAGCGGGACCAGGTACCAGCGCCCGGTCACGGGCGACGTGCACGTGCCGTCCGGGTCGCACAGGACGGGTACTTCGCTGCCCCCCGGAAGCGGCTTCGGCAGGTCGGTCAGCGTCCACTTGGCCGCTGCGAAGTCGTTGCTGCGGGAGGACTCACTGCCCCTGCACACCACGGTCCGGTGTCCGGACGCCTCCCAGGTGACGCAGGAGCTGATGGTCATGCGCAGCACCGGACGGTGGGCGGTCTCCCGCGCATCCACCGACTGCGGCACGCTGCTGATCATCAGCACCGCTCCGACGATCGCCACGATCGCCATGCGCAGGCGCTTGTACCGGGCCGACTCGCTCATCGACGGATCCTGCAGCAGGCCCGCCCGGGTAATCCGAACATCGGTCATGAACGACTTTCACTCTCCCTCTGCCGCACACCCTTCGCGGCGCCGCCGGCCAAGGTACACGAACGGGCTTGCGATCAAACAGCAAATTCCCGCCGACGCCGATGGGTGCGACACCCGCGGACATGAGTCCGATTCGAGTCACTGCCACAACCGTGCCGAGGAGGGCCCAAGGAGAGGTAATCCCCGCCTCTATCCGGCAGGTGCTGGAGGCGCGCCCGACTCGACGGCGGCCCGGTCCGGCCTGACGGTGCGCCGGCGTGGGGCGGCGGATCTCGCGTTGGCGGATCGGGGGGCCGTCACAGGCGGCGGGGGCCGGCGCCGTCCTCGGCGAGGGTGTCGCCGGGGTTGAGGAGGGCGCAGGCTTTCATGGAGAGGCAGCCGCAGCCGATGCAGCCGGTGAGTTCGGTTTCGAGGCGTTCGATGGTCTGGCGGCGTTCTTCGAGGCGGCGTTTCCAGCCGCGGGAGGCGCGCTGCCATTCCTGGTGGCTGGGCGGGCGGTCGAGCGGGACGTCGGCGAAGGCTTCGCGGAGGTCTTGGAGGGGGATGCCGATGCGTTTGGCGACGGAGACGAGGGCGACGCGGCGGAGCATGTGGCGGGGGTAGCGGCGCTGGTTGCGTTCGTCGCGTTCGGAGGCGATGAGGCCGAGTTCTTCGTAGAACCGCAGGGCGGAGACGGCGGCTCCGGTGCGGGCGCTGACTTCGCCGATGCTCAGCCAGTCGTCGGGGGTGGGTCGGGGGTTGCCGGTGGGGTTGCTGGTCATGCGGGGCGGCCTCCTGTTTGACCTCAAGATTACTTGAGGTCATAGCGTCGGCTGTGTCGGAACGGCAGGCAGGAACCAACCCTGAGAGGAGGGCTGCCCGATGACGTTCGTGATCGCGTTGCCCTGTGTGGACGTCAAGGACATGGCGTGCGTCGACGAGTGCCCGCTCGACTGCATCTACGAGGGCGAGCGGATGCTGTACATCCAGCCGGACGAGTGCACCGACTGCGGTGCGTGCGAGCCGGTGTGCCCGGTGGAGGCGATCTTCTACGAGGACGACACGCCGGAGGAGTGGCGGGTGTTCAACGCCGTGAACGCGGAGTTCTTCGCCGACATCGGCACCCCGGGCAGCAGTGCGAAGGTGGGCCCGTTCCCGAAGGACCATCCGGTGGTGGCCGCACTGCCCGGGCCCGGCGCCGGCTGAGGTCAGCGGTCCGCCCGGGCGAGGCCGATGACGGAGAGCAGGCCCCAGCCGACGGAGACGGTCAGGGCCATGGCGCGGTGTCGGCGGCCGGGGAGGGTGCCGGTGAGCAGGGCGGCGTCGCCGAGGTCGGAGGCGATGCGGAGCAGGGTGGCGGTGCGCAGGCTGCGGTCGTCGGGGGCGCAGGCCATGGCGAGGCCGCAGGCGGCGTCGCGGAGGGCGAGGGGGCGCAGGCAGGTCGCGGTGTCGGTGGGCACGGTGCCGTCGGGGGCGGTGAGGCCGGACGGGCGGGCGAGCAGGGCGGGTCGGGCGGCGACGGCGATGCCGTACGCGGCGGTGGCGGCGCCGACGGTCCGGAGCAGGGTGCGGTCCATCGTGGTGGTTCCTCCGTCGGGGGGTCAGTGGGTGGCGCGGGCGCGGGCGGTGATGTTGCGGGCCATGTCGCCGAAGACGAATGTGTGGAAGGGGGCGACGGACCACCAGTAGGCGTGTCCGGCGAGGCCGTGCGGGTGGAAGAGGGCGCGTTGGCGGTAGTGGGTGCCGCCGTTGCCGTCGGGGGTGACGGAGAGTTCGAGCCAGGCGAGGCCGGGGAGGCGCATCTCGGCGCGCAGCCGGAGCAGGTGTCCGGGCTGGATCTCCTCGACCCGCCAGAAGTCGAGGGAGTCGCCGACCCGCAGCCGGCCGGGGTCGCGGCGGCCGCGTCGCAGGCCGATGCCGCCGACGAGGCGGTCGAGCCGGCCGCGGACTTCCCAGGCGAACGGGAAGGAGTACCAGCCGTTGGCGCCGCCGATGCCTTCGACGACGCGCCAGACGTCCTCGGGCGGGGTGGTGACGGTGAGTTCCTTCAGGTCCTGGTAGAGGCTGCCGCCGGCCCAGTCGGGGTCGGTGGGCAGCGGGTCGCTGGGGGCACCGGGAAGGGAGGCGGAGGACCAGTGGGTGCGGACGTCGGCGTCGCGGATCCTGCGCAGGGCGAGGGCGACGGCCCGGCCGAAGCCGATCGGGCCGTCGGGCGGGTCGGGCGACCACTTGGCGATGTCGTGTTCGGAGCAGACCACTTCGTGGCGCAGCGATTCGACGAGCGGCCGGGCGATGGAGTTCGGGACGGGGGTGACCAGGCCGACCCAGTGGCTGGAGAGCCAGGGGGTGAGGGCGGGGGTGGGCAGGATCAGGCGGGGCGGCAGGCCGGCGACCCGGGCGTAGCCCTGCATCATCTGCCGGTAGGTGAGGACGTCGGGGCCGCCGATGTCGAAGGTCCGGTTGATGTCGGGCGGGAGGTCGGCGGCGGCGACGAGGTGGCGCAGGACGTCGCGGACGGCGATCGGCTGGATGCGGGTGTTGACCCAGCGCGGGGTGACCATCACCGGGAGCCGTTCGGTGAGGTAGCGGAGCATTTCGAAGGAGGCGGAGCCGGAGCCGATGATGACGGCGGCGCGGAGTTCGGCGGTGGGGACGCCGCTGTCGCGCAGTTCCCGGCCGACTTCGGCGCGCGAGCGCAGGTGGGGCGAGAGCCGGGCGGCGGGGACGCCGCGCGGGACGAGTCCGCCGAGGTAGACGATGCGGCGTACCCCGGCGGCGTGGGCGGCGGCGCCGAAGTCGTGGGCGGCCTGCCGGTCGGTGGCCTCGAAGCCGGGGCCGGTGCCGAGCGAGTGGACGAGGTAGTAGGCGACGTCGATGCCGCGCAGCGCGTCGGGGAGGGTGTCGGGGCGGGTGACGTCGCCGGTGGCGGTCTCGACCCGGGCGCGCCAGGGCTGGTCGCGCAGGCGTCCGGGGTCGCGGGCGAGGCAGCGCACCCGGTGGCCGGCGGCGAGGAGTTCGGGGACCAGGCGGCCGCCGATGTAGCCGGTGGCGCCGGTGACCAGGCAGGTGGGCGGTGCGGTCATGGCGGTCTCCGGGTCAGTCGAGGGAGCGGGCGGCCCGGAGCCTGGTGTTCAGGTCCTCGGGGGCGACGAGCGGGGCGGGGTAGTCGGGGGCGAGCAGCCAGGGGCGGTGGACGGACGGGCCGGGCAGGTGGGCGAGTTCGGGGATCCAGCGGCGGACGTACGCGCCGTCGGGGTCGTACCGGTCGGCCTGGCGCAGCGGGTTGAGCACCCGGTTGGGGCGGGTGTCGGTGCCGGTGCCGGCGACCCACTGCCAGTTGAGCTGGTTGTTGGCGAGGTCGCCGTCGACGAGCAGTGCGAGGAAGTGCGCGGCGCCGGTCCGCCAGTCGTGGTGGAGGGTCTTGGTGAGGAAGCTGGCGGTGAGCAGCCGGGCCCGGTTGTGCATCCAGCCCTCGTGGGCGAGTTGGCGCATGCCGGCGTCGACGACGGGGTAGCCGGTGCGGCCTTCGCGCCAGGCGCGGGCCTCGCGCTCGTCGTGGTGCCAGTGGTCCTCGCGGCTGCGGTAGTCGTGGTGGGCGGCCTCGGGCCGGGCGGCGAGCAGCTGGTGGTGGAAGTCCCGCCAGGCGAGTTGCCGGACGAAGGCCTCGGCGCCCTCGCCGCCGTGCTTGAGGGCGCGGGCGACGAGTTCACCGGCGGACAGGCAGCCGAAGTGCAGGTACGGGGAGAGCCGGGAGGTGCCGTCGGCGGCGAGCGCGTCGTGCAGGTCGGCGTACCCGTCGACGTCCCAGCGCCGCCACTGCTCGCGGGCGGCGCTCTCGCCGCCGGTCGGCAGGGCGGGTGAGGCCGCGGTGGCGGTGGGCAGGGCTTCGCCGCCGACGCCGTCGGGGGTGCTGAGCGTGCGCGGCGCGCCGTGCACGGAGCGGCGCGGGGCCTGCTGCCAGGCCCGGTGGTAGGGGGTGAAGACGGCGTAGTGGTCGCGTCCGGCGGGGGTGACCTGGCCGGGCGGGAGCACGGTCAGGACGCCGTCGTGGACGTGGAGGCGCTCGCCGAGCCGCTCCCGCAGCCGGTTCTCCCGCCGCCGGGCGAAGGCGCTGACGCCGGCGGCGACGTGCACGCTGTCGGCGTCGGTCTCGGCGGCCACCTTCGCGGCCTGCTCGGCCGGGTCGCCGTGCCGGACGACCAGGCGGGCGCCGGTGCGGCGCAGCGATTCGTCGAGGTCGGCGAGGCAGTCGGCGAGGAAGGCCTGCCGGTTGGGGGCGCCGAACCCGGCCGCCTCGACGGCGGGGTCGAGGACGAACAGCGGAACGACCTGGTCGGCCGCGCGGGCGGCGGCGTGCAGGACCGGGTTGTCGTGCAGTCGCAGGTCCTGGGTGAACAGGGCGACGGAGACGGTCATCGGTGTTCCTCGGGGTCGGTGCGGTAGCCGTCGGCTGGCGTCTTCCCGCATGTTCGGAGTCCGTCCGGCGACCGGATTGCCCGGGTTCCGACGCTACGCGGCACCGGCCCGGGAAACGCTGCACAATGAATGCGAGTCGTCCGGCGCTGCACAATCGCTGCACGGTGGCGTCGTGACCCCGAGCACCTGCGCACCGCCCGTCCCGCCGCCGGCCGTCCCGGCCCGCGCGGCCGACCCCGCCGAGCTGATGGCGGCGGTGGCCCGCGGCGACCGGGACGCGTTCGCCGCGCTGTACGGGACGCTCGCGCCGCCCGTGTACGGCATCGCGCTGCGGACGCTGCGCAGCCCGGCGCACGCGGAGGAGGTGGCGCAGGAGGTGCTGCTGGAGGTGTGGCGCACGGCCGCCGCGTACCGGCCCGAGCGGGGCACCGTGCTGGCCTGGGCGCTGACCATCGCCCACCGGCGCGCGGTGGACCGGGTGCGCGCCACGCAGGCGGCCGACGCGCGGGAGGTGCGGGTTGCGCTGCGTGAGCGGCCCGCCGCGGAGTCCGTCGCCGACCAGGCCGAGCGGCTGCTCGACGGGGAGCGGGTGCGGCACGCGCTGGCGGCGCTGACCCGTGCGCAGCGGGAGTCCCTGGTGCTGGCGTACTACGGCGGCTACTCGCAGCGCGAGATCGCGCAGTACCTGGGCCTTCCGCTCGGTACGGTGAAGACGCGCATGCGGGACGGGCTGCTCCGGCTGCGCGCCGCCCTCGACGACCGCGAGCCGGCAGGGACGACGGCGACGGCGGAACGGAGGCGGCGGTGAGCGGGCAGGACACCGCGGCACAGGCCGCTACGGAGGGCTCCGCGGCGCAGGCCGGTACGGAGGACACCGCGGCGCAGCCGGGCAGGCAGGACGCGGCGGCGCGGGCGTCCGCGCAGGACACCGCGGCGCAGTCGAACACCCAGGACCCGGCGCGAGCGGCCGCGGCGCCCGGTGCCCCGGACGAGGCCGGCATGCCGACCGGCGCGGTGGCCCGTCACCTCGGGGTGTCGCCGACCACGGTCCGTTCCTGGGAGCGGCGCTACGGCATCGGACCGGCCGGCCGCCGGCCCGGCCACCACCGGCGCTGGAGCCCGGCGGACATCGCCGTCCTGGAGGCCATGTGCCGCCTGACGGCTCGCGGGGTGCCGCCCGCCGAGGCGGCCCGGGTGGTGCTCGCCGGCGAGGGCGCCGGACGCCGTACCGACCCGCCGGCGCAGCCCGACGCCCCGGCGGCCACCGCGCCTGCGGCCACCGGCCCGGGCGGCAGCCGGGCCCTGCACGTGGGCACCGTGCGCCCGGAGTGCCGTGGCCTGGCCCGCGCCGCCGTCCGGCTGGACGCGCCGGAGGTCGCCCGGATCCTCCAGGAGGTCCTGGCCGCGCTCGGCCCGGTCGACGCCTGGACCGAGGTGATGATGCCCGCCCTGCGCGCGGTCGGCCGCAAGTGGGCGACCGACGGCGAGCAGTACGTCGAGGTCGAGCACCTGCTGTCCTGGCACGTGGCGACCGCGCTGCGGGCGGCCGCCGTCCGTCCCGAGCCGCTGCGCGCCCTGCCGCCGGTGCTGCTGGCCGCGATGCCGGCCGAGCAGCACACCCTCCCGCTGGACGCGGTCGCCGCCGGTCTGACCGAGCGCGCCGTCCCGTTCCGGATGCTCGGCGCGGCCGTCCCGCCCCGGGCGCTGCTGGACGCCGTCCACCGGATCGGGCCGGGCGCGGTGATGCTGTGGGCGCAGAGCCCGCAGACCGCCGACGCCGGGCTGGTCCGGCACGTGGTCCACGCGGTGTGGGGTCCGCGCGGTTCCCGCAACCGGGCGTTGGTGCTGGCCACCGGCCCCGGCTGGGGCCGCTCCGACCACCCGGAGGGCACCGCGGCGCCGCGCAGCCTGCTCAGCGCGCTCGACCTGATCGAGCGGACCGTGACCGCCTGACCCCGGCCGCTGCCGGGACACGCCGGACGCGGACCGGGATAAATCAGGTATAGCGGGATCCGGAACCCGTATATTCACCCCACCGCTGCGCGCCCTAGGTTCGTCTCCACGTCAGCGCAGCAAGGGAGATGGGATCATGGATCAGCTCTGGTTCCAGGTCGACGTGCCGATCAGGAGCACCGACGCGCCTGCCGGGCAGGGCTTCCACGTTCTCGTCGGGCAGGCCGCCAGCGGGTCGCAGGCGCTGTCCCTCGCGCGGGCGACCTGCGAGGCGGCGCTGGCCGCGCGGTCCGCGGGCCTGGCCGTGCCGATCCGGCGCCCGGACGGGTGGGGTGCGCGCGGTGTGCGCCCGGGCTGGACCCACGACTGGTCGGCCGCGACCGTCGCCCACTGGCACTGCGACAGCCTGCTCTTCACGACGTGAACCGCCCGCCGCTCACGGCCTGAACCGCGTGCTCACGAGGTGAACCGCGCGAGGTCGTGCCGCGAGAGGGTGCCGGTCTTGCGCATGGCGCTGGCGATGTGCTGCTCGACCGTGCGCGGGGACAGGTGCAGGGTGGTGGCGATCTCCCGGTTGGTCAGCCCGCCCACCGCGAGTTCCACCACCTCGCTCTCCCTCGGCGAGAGCCCGTCCGCGTGCGAGGGGCGGCCGGGCGGGCGGCCCTTCCTGGCCGGCTGCTCGGTGCGCAGCAGCGCGCGGGCCCTGGCGGCGTCCCAGGTCGCCCCGAGGTCGGTGAACTGCTGCTCGCAGGACTGGAGTTCGGCGACGGCCCGGACCGTGCCGGGGTCGGTCGCCGGGTGCTCGGCGGAGGCCGCCTCCGGCCGCGCGGCCAGCAGGCAGCGGGCCGCGCCCTCCGCGGTGAGCGCCCGGGCGTAGGGCCGGGGCAGCGCGGCGTAGGCCGCCGCGGCCTCCCGGTAGAGGCCGACTCCCTCCTGCGGCCGCCGGCGCGCCTCGGCGAGCGCGGCCCGGCTCCACAGCAGCGCGGCGCGGGCCACGGGTGCCTCCCGGCCCTCGATGCCCCGGTCGAGGTCCCGCACCATGGCCTCGGCCGCCGGCAGGTCGCCCGCGCGGGCGACCGCCTCCACCGCCCAGGGGGCCAGCTCGGCGGCCCACGGCCAGACGCCCTTGGCGGACACCTCCGCCCACGCCCGTCGGGCCAGCTCGGCGGCGGCCGGGTCCTGGCGGGCCAGGGCGAGCCGGACCAGCGCGCCGGAGACGGTCGCGGCCAGCGGCGCCGGCAGGTCGCCGGGCCCGGCTGCGCCCCGGTCCGACAGCCAGCCGAGCGCCGAACCCCAGTCGCCCTGGGCGAAGGCGAGCAGCCCGCGCACCACCCGGGCGTCGGAGGCGATGAACGGCATGTCGGCGGTGGCCGAGACGAACCGCTCGCACCGCTGGGCCAGCCCCTCCCACTGACCCGTCCACCACTCCAGCAGCAGCCTGGTCCCGAGCGCGGTGTGCTCGCTGTACGGGGCGCCGCTGGTGGTGGAGAGGTCGAGGCCGTCGGCGAGCAGGTGCTCGGCGCGCTCGTAGAAGCCGAGCCAGACCGCGGCGTCGGCGGCGTTGCACAGGCCGCGGGCGGCGTGCTGGCGGCAGACCGGGTCGGGGCTGTCGGTGGGCAGGGCCTCCACCAGCTCCCAGGCCTCCCGGTCGCCGCAGCTCATCGCGAACGTCGTCCGGTTGGCGAGGACTGCCGCGCGCAGCGCCTCGTCGCCGCTGGCCTCCGCGGCGGCGACGGCCTGGTGCAGCCACCGCCGGTTGAGGTCGATCGGGCTGCCGAACAGGTACGGGAAGGCCAGTCCCGCCATCGCCCGCCCCGCCAGGTCGGGCCGGATCTCGCGCAGTTCGGCCACCGCGGTCTCCAGCTCCGCGCAGCCGGCGCCGTACCGGCCGATCTGGTTGCACAGCATCAGGCCGAGGTCGAGTCGCAGCTCGCCGCGGACGGCGGCGGGCAGGGTGGCGTCCCGGACGATCTGGCTCAGCACCTCCACGGTCTGGTCCGAGCGCAGCGCGACCACCGCGCTGCGGGCCAGCAGCGGCGCCAGCCGGGCCCGGACCTGCGGCGGGACCGCGGGCGAGGCGAGGGTGCGCTCCAGCAGTCCGATCGCCCGCTGGTGCCGGCCCGCGTCGGCGTCGGCCAGGGCCGCCCGTTCCACCGCCCGCAGCCAGCCGCCGATCTGGCCGGCCGCCCGGCGGTGGCGGGCCACCGCCTCCCACGGGACCGGCTGGCGGCGCACCAGGACGGCCGCCGCCCGGCCGTGCAGCTCCTGGCGCAGCGGTCCGGGCACGGCCTCGCCGAACGCGGCGGCGGCGAGCGGGACGGGCAGCCCGTACGCGGCCTCCGCGCACTCCGCCAGGGCCGCACCGGCCAGGGCGGCGAGCAGGGCGTCCCGGCCGGCCGCCGCGTCGAGGCCGGCCACGGCGACCAGCTCGTCGCGGGCGGCCGGTCCGTCCAGCACGGCGGCGGCCCAGACGATCGGCCGGTGGGCCGGGGGCAGCGCAGCGGTGCGGCCGAGCGCCAGCTCCGCCAGCCGGACGGGCACCCCGGCCGCATCCACGTCCTCGGCCGTGCACGCCTCCCCCGTGGGCCCGCTCCCCGTGGGCCCGCTCCCCGGGCGCTCGCCACCCGGCCGGTCGCCACCCGGGCGCTCGGCTCCGGGCCGTCCGCCGTCCGTCCGGTCGCGCAGTGCGGCGAGCAGGTCGACCACCACCCGGGGCACCCCGGCGGAGCGCTCGTGCAGCCGCTCGGCGGCCTCCTCCGTGCACCGCTCCCCCAGCACCTCCCGTGCGGCCTCGCGGACGCGGTCAGGGCCCCACGGCGCGATCCGGTGCCGCAGCACCACCAGCTCGGACGGGTACCGCACCGGCGGGGCGCCCAGTGGCAGACCGGGTACGGCCAGCTCCTCGGGCCGGTGGGCGACCACCGCCGCCAGGCCGCGCCCGGGGTGTTCCAGGAGGCCGCGCAGCCACTCCCGCTCGTCCTGGTCCGCCCGGTGCGCGTCGTCCACCAACAGCAGGACCGGTCCCTCCCACCGGTCCTCCCGCGGCCGCGGCCCGCCGGACCCGCAGCGCCAGCGCACCCGATTCGCCTCGGCGGCCTGCGGCAGGGTGCTCAGCGCGTCGAGCAGGTGGCTCTTGCCGAGGCCGGCGGCCCCCTCCACCAGCACCAGCACCGGCTCGGCGCCGTCGGCCAGGGCACGCCCCAGGACGGACGGCCAGGCGAAACCGTGTGTCGCGGCCACCGCGTCACCTCTCTCGTACGCCACGCCGGGCCACCCCGGGCAGGCGTCGGTGTCGAACCACCGATCGTCCCACAGGGCGGCGCCGGGGGCAGCCTCCCCGGACTCCGCCGACCGCGGGCGGGCCGCGGTCGCGAAGGTGCCCCGGTCCGCGTACGGGCTTCCGTCGCACAGAGGCGTGGGGGTGCGTACGGCGGTTGCCGGGAGGCGGTCGCACAGCGCGATCCGCGGACCGGGGCGGTGTCGGCGACCGAGGCGGGCGGTCAGGGATTTCCTGCTGGCTCTCGCCCGTCCGGTGGACCGACAACCGGGAACCTACGGGCCCGGCCCGCCCGGCGAACATACGGGTGGGGCAGGATCCGGATACCTAATCAATGGCCCCGCCGCGCACCCCACCGCTGCGGAGGCCCGCCGGCCGGCCGCCGCGATTTCTGCGTATCCGTGAATTCGTCCTCCGGATGGAGCCGTCGCCGCGGCCGCCCCTAGCGTCCTCCCGCCGAACCGGTTTCCCCCAACAACCCCGGCTCGGCGGGAGGAATCTGATGACCCGCAAGACCGCCCTCGCGGCCGCCGTCGCGGCCGCCCTCACCCTGGGCACCGCGACCGTCGCCGTCACCCAGTCCACCGCGCTCGCCAGCTCGGCCCGCCCCACCCCGGGCTTCCAGGCGCTCTCGGCGGACGCCCGTGCGCAGGCCCTCGGCGCGGCCGACCGGGAGGCGTCGGCGACCGCCCGCGCGCTCGGCCTCGGCGGCGACGAGAAGCTGGTGGCGAAGGACGTCCTGGTGGACGCCGACGGCTCCCGCCACGTCCGCTACGACCGCACCTACCGCGGCCTGCCGGTGATCGGCGGCGACCTGGTGGTGCACCGCGCCGCGGACGGCCGGATCACCGGCACCGACCTCGCCCACCAGGGCGCGGTCACGCTCTCCACCGTGACCCCGCGGCTCACCGCGGCGGACGCGTCCGCGCACGCCGTCCGCAGCGCCAAGCACGTGAAGAACGCCAAGGCGGACACCGCCGGCGGCCAACTGGTGGTGTACGCGGTCGGCAAGATACCGGTCCTCGCGTACCGCTCCACGGTCTCCGGCGCGGGCGAGAACGGCGCCGCCTCCCGCGAGGCGGTCGTCCTGGACGCCGCCGGCGGCGCCGTGCTCGACCAGTACGAACTCCACCAGGACGTCTCCGGCAGCGGCAACGGCGTCCACGACGGCCAGGTGTCGCTGGAGACCACCCAGTCCGGCAGCAACTACCAGCTGGTGGACGGCCTGCACGGCAACACCGCGATCTACGACTCCAACAACAGCCCGCAGTCCAACCCCGGCCAGAACGCCCGGCTGTTCAGCAAGTCGAGCAGCAACAGCTGGGGCAACGGCTCCACCAACAACCGGGAGAGCGCCGCCGTCGACGCCGCGTTCGGCCTCGCCAAGACCTGGGACTACTACAAGAGCACCTTCAACCGCAGCGGCATCCGCAACGACGGCCGCGGCGCCCCGGCCTACGTCCACGTCGACAACAACCTGCTGAACGCCTTCTACGACGACAACTGCTTCTGCATGTCGTTCGGCGACGGCAGCTCGCAGAACAACTACACCCCCGTCACCTCGCTCGACGTCGCCGGCCACGAGATGACCCACGGCGTCACCGCCGCCACCGCCGGCCTCAACTACTCCGGCGAGTCCGGCGGCCTCAACGAGGCCACCTCCGACATCCTCGGCACCATGGTCGAGTTCTACTCCGCCAACGCCAACGACCCCGGCGACTACTACATCGGCGAGAAGCTCAACATGTCCACCGGCTACTTCCGCCGCATGGACAACCCCGCCGTCGACGGGAAGAGCCTCGGCTGCTGGAACTCCAACGCCGGCTCGGTGGACGTCCACTACTCCTCCGGCATCGGCAACCACTTCTTCTACCTGCTGTCCGAAGGCACCGGCACCAAGACCATCGGCGGCCGCTCCCACAACGGCACCACCTGCAACAACGACACCTTCGCCGGCATCGGCAAGGACAAGGCCGCCGCCATCTGGTACCGCGCCCTCAGCGCCTACATGACCTCCACCACCAACTACTCCGGCGCCCGCACCGCCGTCCTCAAGGCCGCCGCCGACCTGTACGGCACCAACTCGCAGGAGCGGTACCTCGCCTCCAAGGCCTGGGCCGCCGTCAGCGTCGGCACCGCCCTGCCCGACCCGGGCAACGGCACCCCCACCCCCACCCCGAGCCCCACCTCCAGCCCGACCCCGGGCGGCAACGCCCTCGCCAACGGCGGCTTCGAACAGGGCACCACCGGCTGGACCCAGAGCGCCCAGGACATCACCAACTCCACCCAGCAGGCCGCCCACGGCGGCTCCTGGTACGCCTGGATGATGGGCTACGGCAGCGCCGCCACCGAGTCGCTCTCCCAGAGCAACATCGCGGTGCCCGCCACCGGCACCCCCAAGCTCACCTTCTGGCTGAAGGTCACCACCCAGGAGACCGGCACCACCGTCTACGACACCCTCAAGGTGAACGTCAACGGCACCACCCTCGCCACGTACTCCAACGCCAACGCCGGCACCGCGTACGTGCAGAAGACCGTCGACCTGAGCGCCTACAAGGGCCAGACGGTGAAGCTCGAGTTCGCCGGCCAGGAGGACGCCTACGCCTCCACGATCTTCCTGGTCGACGACGTCGCCATCGGCTGACTCTCCGGCAGACCGGCGCGGGGGGGGGGGGGGGGGGGGGGCCCCCCCCCCCCCCCCGGGGGGGGGGGGGGGGGGGGGGGGGGGGGGGGGGGGCCGGGGGGGGGGGACCCCGCCGGGGGGGGGGGGGCGGGGGGGGGGCCCCC
>NZ_JBICYJ010000012.1:0-209854 GCF_043200835.1 Kitasatospora sp. NPDC048365 | reverse complement strand
CGCCCGCTTGCCCCCTCGCGCCCCCCCCGCCCCCCCCGACCCGCCCCCCCCCCCCCCCCCCCCCCCCCCCCCCCCCCCCCCCCCCCCCCGCGGCGCCCCCCCCCGCTGCCGGGGCCCCGGATGCCGGTCAGGCCGCCTCGAAGCCCGCGTGGTCCGCGATCTTCTTCAGCTCGGCCAGCGCGTGCTTCTCGATCTGCCGGATCCGCTCACGGGTCAGGCCGTGCTGCTTGCCGACCTCGGTGAGGGTCCGCTCGCGGCCGTCCTCCATCCCGTAGCGGGAGCGGATGATCGAGGCGGTACGGGTGTCCAGCCGACCGATCAGGTCGTCCAGCTCCTCGCGGCGGAGCATCACCATCACCGCGTCCTCCGGCGAGACCGCGGCGGTGTCCTCCACCAGGTCGCCGAACTGGGTCTCGCCCTCGTCGTCGACCGACATGTTCAGGCTGACCGGGTCGCGCGCCCAGTCGAGCACGTCCTTGATCCGCTGCTCGGTGGTGTCCAGCTCGGCCGCGATCTCGGCCGGCTCGGGCTCTCGCCCCAGCTCCTTCGCCTTCTCCCGCTGCACCCGCCGGATCCGCCCGAGCTCCTCGACCAGGTGGACGGGCAGCCGGATGGTGCGCGACTGGTCCGCGATCGAGCGGGTGATCGCCTGCCGGATCCACCAGGTCGCGTAGGTGGAGAACTTGAAGCCCTTCGAGTAGTCGAACTTCTCCACCGCCCTGACCAGGCCCGCGTTGCCCTCCTGGATCAGGTCCAGCAGCGGCAGGCCGCTGCGCGGGTAGCGCCGGGCGACCGCGACCACCAGACGGAGGTTGGAACGGATGAAGACGTCCTTGGCACGCTCCGCGTCCTCGGCTATCACCTCCAGCTCCTCCCGCGTCGCGCCCTCGGGCAGCCCGCCCTCGTCCAGCAGGTGCTGGGCGAAGACGCCGGCCTCGATGCGCAGCGAGAGCTCGACCTCCTCGGCGGCGTCGAGCAGGGGCGTCCTGGCGATCTCGTCCAGGTACATGCCGACGAGATCGCGGTCGGCCTCGAGGTTGGTCGGGCGGGCCGCGCGACTCCGGTCGGCCCTGTCGCGAACGACGGCACGGGTGGCCATGCTTGCTCCCTTGCTGCTGGTACCGGCCCCTCTGGTGTTGCCGGGCAAAGAGATGCGGGCCGCCCGGAGGCTCCCTCCTGGAGGCTCACACGTAACGATCCAACGCACAGAAATCGGACAACATTCCCAAGACGCTCAGATTTCCATGAGAGATGCAGTATCCTGCCGATTTTCATCCGGATCCTGCACGGAGCGTGATCCGGCGTGCACACCGGGCATTCGCGAGGCGACCGCAGGTCCTTCAAACAACCGATGCCGAATCGCTATCGCGGCACCGCCGGAACGCCGCTCTCCGCTGGGAAGGTGTCTGCCATGCACCATCCCACCGCCACCGAGCGGGTCGCCGCCGGTCGGGCCGCGGCCCTACGGGACGTACAACGCCGGAACCTGCTCAGGTGTGCCGGGCTGGCGCTGTGCTGTGCCGCACTGCTCGGGGTGCTGCTCGCCCTGGTGGAGTCCCGGTGGGGGCCGCTGGTCCGGCTGGACCGGGGCTGGGTGCGGCCGCTGCACGACTACGCCCGGGAGCACACCGCCTGGACGGCCTCCATGCAGACCCTGGCGGACCTCGGCGGGACGGTCACCATGCGGGTGCTGCTGGGCGCCGCCGCGGTGTGGCTGTGGTGCCTGGGCGCCCGGACGCTGGCCTTCTGGGCGGCCGCGCAGGCCCTGGTCGGCTGGGCGCTGGCGGCGGCCGCCCGGGCCGCGATCGACCGGCCCCGCCCGCACTTCGCCGACGCGGTGGGGCACGCCTCCGGCGGCGCCTTCCCGTCCGGGCACGCGACGGCCTCGGCGATCACCTGCGCGGCACTGCTCGCCCTGGTCTGGCCGCGGGCCGACCGGGTCGGGCGGGCGGTGGCGAGCTCTGCCGCCGCGCTCGCCGTGCTCGCCGTCGGCTGGACCAGGATCGCGCTCGGCGTGCACTGGCCCAGCGACGTGGTCGGCGGCTGGCTGGCGGCCGGCGTGGTGCTCGGCGGAGTCACGGTCGCGGTGGAGCTGTGGCGCCCCGGCGCGCTGCTGCGCGACGCCCGCCGGGTGGACTGGCGGACCCGGCCCCGGGTGCAGCGCGTCCTCGCCACCGGCGCGGCGCCGAGGGGCGGCCCCGACAAGGACACCTGACGGTCAGTGAGCAAGGTCACACCCACGCGGGCGGAACCACCGGGGAGGGATCGGACGTGGTCGACAATCCACTGATTCCGGGAAATTCGGCCCGAATTCCGGCGCCCCGGCCCGCGGCGCACCGCGACGCGTCGCGATCGAGATCATCCGCGCCGGGCTTCCGACTCCCCAGCACGTGCTCCGGTAAGGCAGACTGCTCCGGCTGGGTGTACCTGCACCCGGCACCAGGAGCACGGACAAGCCGACTCCGTACACCCACGAGCCGCCGGACGGGCACCGAGTGACGGGGGTCCGATGACCATGCACACCACGGACGGTCCCTCCGAGCCGCACGTGTACGCCGACCCGCCCACCATGCAACTGGGCAAGGTTCCGGCGCAGCCCGGCCACGGGCAGGCACACGGCCAACCGCCGCTCCCCCCGATGCCCGCCGCGCCGCCCGGCATCCCCGGGCAGAGCGCCGCACCGGGCACCGGCCCGACCGGGACCACCGAGGCCGCCGCCGACGAGCAGCCCAAGGCCTCTTCGACCGCCCGCAACGGCCTGATCATGGCGCTGGGCTCGCTCACCTCGCGCGCCCTCGGCTTCGTCCGGGCCGGTGTGATCACCGCTGCGCTCGGCACCGGCCTGCTCGGTGACGGCTACGCCGTGGCGACAATGCTCCCCAACACCGTCTTCATCATGCTCATCGGCGGCGTGCTGAACTCGGTGTTCGTCCCCGAGCTGGTCCGTGCCGCGCAGACCCACAGGGACGGCGGCGTCGCGTACACCAACCGGCTGCTGACCGTCTGCGGCGTCCTGCTCGTGGTCATCACCGCGGTCGCCTCGTTCGGGGCGCCCTGGATCGTCGACGCGTACACCCACTACGGGGCGGACCAGCAGGTCCAACGGGACCTGACCCTCGCGCTCGCCCGCTACTGCCTGCCCGCGATCCTCTTCTACGGCCTGTTCGGCCTGCTCGGCCAGGTGCTCAACTCCCGGGACCGGTTCGGGGCCATGATGTGGGCGCCGGTGCTCAACAACGTCGTGGTGATCGGCGTCTTCAGCCTCTACATGGCGATCTGTGCACACGCGCGGAACGCGGGTGAGATGAGCTCGGGCGCGACGATGCTGCTCGGCCTCGGCAGCGCCTTCGGCATCCTGGTCCAGGCATTGGCACTGCTGCCCTCGCTGCGTTCCTCCGGCTTCCGGTACCGCCCGCGCTTCGACTGGCGCGGAGCCGGCCTGATGCAGCCGCTGCGCGCGGCCGGCTGGGCCCTGCTGCTCGTCGTGGTCACCCAGTTCGCCTTCCTGGCGATCACCCGGCTGGCTACCGGAGCCGGCTCGCAGGCCGAGAACCAGGGCCTGCACATCGGCCTGGGTTACACCCCCTACAACAATGCCTACCTGCTCTTCGTGGTCCCGCAGGGCATCATCACGGTCTCTCTGGTGACGGCAATCCTGCCGAGCCTCTCGCGCTCGGTCAGCGCGGGCCAGTTCCGCGAGGTCGGCGGCGAGCTGGCCCAGACCCTGCGCAACTCCGCCGGGATGCTGGTCCCCGCCACGGCCATCTTCCTGGCCTTCGCCCCGCAGATCGCCGGGCTCGCCTACGGGCACGGCAACGTCGGGCAGGACGACATCTGGGTGGTCGCCCAGATGCTGATGGCCTTCGCACTCGGCCTGCCCTCCTTCTGCGCGCAGTACGCGCTGGCCCGCGGCTTCTACGCGATGAGCGACGCCCGTACCCCGTTCTGGCTCACCACCGCCATCGCGGGCACCAACGTCGCGCTGTCCGCCGTCGCGTACGCCACGCTGCCGACCCGCTGGATCATCATCGGCATGGGTGCGGCGCACACCGTGGCCGCCACCGTCGGCATGATCATCACTGGTCGGGCGCTCAGCCGTCGCCTGCTCCGGGAGTCCGCCGCCGCCCGGCCCGCCGACGCCACCGTGCAACTCGGCCGGGCCACCGGCCGATCCGGGCTGGACGGCGGCCGGGTGCTCTGGCTGCACGTCGCGCTCGCGCTCGCCTGCGTGCCGGGCGCGCTGGGCGGCCACTGGCTGGCCGCCCGCTTCGGCAGCGGCCTGTTCGGCAACCTGGCCGGCCTGGCGGCCGGTTCGCTGGCCGTCCTGGTCTCGCTCTTCCTCTTCGCCCGCCCGCTCGGCGCCGGCCCCGCCGTCGCCCCGCTGGCCCGCCGCCTGCGCATCCCCTACCCCGACCCGACCCCGGTCGGCAGCGGCAAGCACCGCCGCTGACCGCGGAGCCCCAGGAACGCCGTAGGCCCCCACCCGGGACGGGTGGGGGCCTACGCGTCCTTCTCTGTGCCCCAGACAGGAATCGAACCTGCGACACCGGCTTTAGGAGAGCCGTGCTCTATCCCCTGAGCTACTGAGGCGGGATGTGGCGCCGCCGAACGGCAGCAGACCAGACCACAGCGTAGCGGACCTGGGGCGGGATGTCGGTCGTGGTTTCGGACCGCCCCCGGCCGGGCGGGCCCGGCGGCCGCATCGTGCCTGCTCAGCTCCGTGCCGCCGGCCCCCGGTGGACGCGAACTACCCCGGTGTGGTGGAGTCGGGCGTCCCGGTGGGCGGCACCGGTGCCAAGTCGTTCCCGGCGATCGTTACCATCGGCACGGGCGATGACTTTCGGCCCGGCCGATCCCCCGCGCCACATCAGACGTGAAAGGCACAGACGTGACTGCCCCACAGGAGACCCCCTTCGCCGACCTCGGCAAGGTGCTGGTGATCATTCCGACGTACAACGAGGCCGAGAACGTCGAGCGCATCGTCTCCCGGGTCAGGGCAGCGGTGCCCGAGGTCCACGTGCTGGTCGCGGACGACAACAGCCCTGACGGCACCGGCGAGATCGCCGACAAGATCGCTTCCGAGGACGGCAACGTCCACGTGATGCACCGCAAGGGCAAGGAGGGCCTCGGCGCCGCGTACCTGGCCGGTTTCCGCTGGGGCATCGACGCCGGGTACGACGTCCTGGTGGAGATGGACGCGGACGGCTCGCACCAGCCCGAGGAGCTGCACCGGCTGCTCACCGCGCTGCGCACCGCCGACCTGGTGCTCGGCTCGCGCTGGGTGCCGGGCGGCGGCACGGTCAACTGGCCGCCGCACCGCCAGCTGCTGTCCAAGGGCGGCTCGCTGTACTCGCGGGTCCTGCTGAACGTGCCGATCCGCGACGTCACCGGCGGCTACCGGGCGTTCCGCAAGCACACCCTGCTCGGCCTGGGCATGGACGAGGTCGCCTCGCAGGGCTACTGCTTCCAGGTCGACCTGGCGTGGCGCGCGGTGAAGGCCGGCTTCAAGGTGGCCGAGGTGCCGATCACCTTCGTGGAGCGCGAGCACGGCGCGTCCAAGATGAGCCGCAACATCGTGGTCGAGGCGCTGTGGCGCGTGACGGTCTGGGGCGTCGGCGCCCGGGTGGCGAAGCTGACCGGCAAGAAGAAGTAGCGCACCGGCCGGTCGACGGGGCGTCAGCCCTACGACCGGGTGCGGGTGCGGGTGCCCCGGGGCCGGGTGAGGATGGGATCGATTCCCAGGCCCCGGAGGTCGGCATGACGGATTCCTCGGTGAGTCGGGCGGAACAGGAGCCCGACCCGGGCCGGTGGTCGCGTGCCCGGGAGCGGGCGACCCGGTGGGCCGGCACCGCCAAGGGCATGCCCGAGCGGGTGCCGATGCTCGGCCGCGCGGTGGGCCAGCTGCTCCGGGTGAACCTGCTGGACAACGCGACCCGGCTGGCCGCGCAGGCCTTCCTCAGCGCGCTGCCGGCGCTGTTCGTGGTCGCGGTGTTCGCACCGGCGACGATCCGCGACGGGGTGGCCGGCTCGCTGCGCGACCAGCTGGGGATCCAGGGTCCGGCGCAGGACCAGCTGCGGCAGGTGATGAGCGCCGGGCACGACGACGTGGCGCAGAGCTTCGGCGTGGTGGGCGCCCTGGTCACCCTGCTGTCCGCGACGGCCCTCAGCCGGGCCCTTCAGCGCGTCTGCGAGCGGGCCTGGGAGCTGCCGAAGTCCGGGACGCGGGTGGCCGCCTGGCGCTGGCTGGTCTGGCTGGCGGTGTGGCTGGTCTTCCTGGTGGTGCAGGTGCCGCTGCGCAAGGGCTTCGGGCTGGGCCTGTGGCTGGGCCTCCCGCTGCTCTTCACCGCCTCCACGCTGCTGTGGTGGTGGACCCAGCACCTGCTGCTGGGCGGCCGGGTGCGCTGGTACCCGCTGCTGCCGGGGGCGGCGTTGTGCGGCGTCGGCCAGGTCGGGCTGAGCATCGCCTCGCAGGTGTACCTGCCGGGGGCGGTCAGCCGCAGTGTGCAGAAGTTCGGGCCGTACGGGGTGGTGTTCACCTCGCTGTCCTGGCTGATCGCGCTGTTCACCGCGGTGACCCTGGCGCTGGTCCTGGGCCGGGTGATCGCCGACGAGCCCGCGGTCTCCCGCTACCTGGGCACCAGGACCGAGCCCGGACTGTGGCAGCGCAAGCGCTGAGCGGGCCCCCGGGGAGCCCGGGAGAACGGAGAGCGGCCCCGGACCTGTCCCAGGTCCGGGGCCGCTCTCCGTGCGGGCTCAGAGCAGCCGCAGCAGGCGGGACATGATGGACGGCGGCGCCAGGTCGCGCTGCAGGACCACGGGCACCTCGACCCGGCCGTCGCCGTCACCGGCGCTCAGCGTGCCGACCTGGGTGCCGGCCTTGGCGGTGTGGCCGAGCGTGCCGACCGGCGCGAGGTTCAGCTTCGCGGTGATGCCGGACCAGCCGGCCACCGTCAGGTCCTTGCCGGCGACCAGCGGCACCGTGCCGCCGAGGCCGTCGTCCACGTGGCCGACCACGTCGCCCTGCTTGGCCAGGGTCTGGCCGGCGAGCGCGGACTGCGCGGCGACGTTGATCTTCTGGCTGACCGGCTGCGCGGCGCGCACCAGGCTCGGCTCCTCCTTGGTGGCGGGCTGGCCCAGGGTCACGCCGAGGACCATCCGCTTCACACCGCCGATCTCCTTGTACGCCGCCCACATCAGGCAGGAACCGGCCGGGGTGGAGGAGCCGGTCTTGACGCCGATGTTGCCGTTCTTCCCGAGCAGCGCGTTGGTGTTGAAGATCCGCTGACCGTTGAACCTGGTGTCGGGCTCGGCCACCACCTGGCGGAAGATCTCGTTCTTCATCACCTGCTCGGCCAGCTTCAGCTGGTCCTTGGCGGTCGACTTGGTGTCCGGGTTGTAGCCGGCCGGGTCGACGTAGGTGGTGTTGGTCATGCCGAGCGACTTCGCGGTGTCGTTCATCTTCTGCACGAACGCCGCCTCGGTACCGGAGTCCCACCGGGCGAGCAGCCGGGCCACGTTGTTGGCGGACGGCAGCATCAGCATCTCCAGCGCCTCGTACTCGCTGAGCTGCTGGCCCTCGGTCAGGGTGACCTTGGACTCGTCGGCGTTGGAGGACTCCTGCGCGGCCTGCTTGTCGACGGTGATCGACGGGCCGCTCTCCCCCTTCTTCAGCGGGTGCGCCTGGAGGATCAGGTAGGCGTTCATCACCTTGGTGACCGAGGCGATGGAGGCCGGGGTCTCCGGGCCCGAGCTGCCCAGGCTGCCCACGCCGACCACCTCGGCGGCGGCCTGGCCCTTGGCCGGCCACGGGACGTTCAGCGCGTCACCGGCGAAGGTGTAGGCGTCGGCCAGGCTCAGCTTCGCCCTGGCGTCCGGCAGCGGGCGCAGCAGTTGGACGGAGACCAGCACGGCGAGCACCACGATCAGGAACACCGACCAGACGGTGATCCGCTTCACCGCGCGCCGGGCCGGGGTCATCGGGCGGGCGCTGAGTGCGGCCAGCACCTCCATCGCCTCGATGGTGCTGTCCGGGCCGGGCGGCGGCGGGGCCGGCGCGGCCGGCGGCTCGGACGGCGGCCCGGCCGGCGGCGGCTGCGACGCTCCGCCGGGTGCGGCGGCCGGTCGGGCGGCCGGTTCGGCGGCCTCGCGGGCCGACGCGGCCGGAGCCGCAGGGGCAGCGGGAGCAGCAGGAGCCGCGGGGGCAGCGGGGCGGGTCAGCTTGGCGGTGGCTTCGTGGGCTGGCGTGGCGGCAGCCGCGGGGGCGGCCGGGCGGGTCAGCTTGACGGTGGCCTCGGGGCCCGACGTCGCGGCAGTCCCGGGGGAAGCCCACGAGCGGGGCGGCGCGGCCGGCGCCTCGGCAGCCGGTGCCTCGGCGGCCGATGCGGCGGTGGCGCCGGCGGCGGCCGCAGCGGACGGCCCGGCCGCAGCGGACGGCTCGGGCGCGGCGGTACGGGCGGGCGCGGCGTCGGCCTCGGCCTCGGGGTCCGACGCGGCGGTCCCGGGGGCGGCCGGGCGGGCCGCCGTGGGGGCGGGTTCCCGGGTGGGCTTGGTGGTGCCCTTGAGGGTGGCGCCGGCGGTCTCGCGGCTGTCCCGCATGGCGAGACGCGGGTCGACGCCGGCCGATCGGGCGGGTGCCTCGGTCGCGGGCGGATCGGCGGGGCCGGCCGCGGCCGGCTGCTCCGCCGCCTTGTCCCCGGACCCGGCGGGCGCGGCGTCCGTTGCGGCCCCGGCGCCGGTGTCGGCACCGTCGCCGGCGGCCTTCAGCTGGGCTGAGGCCTTCGGGTCGGTGCCGCCGTCGGCCGCTCCGGCGGGGACGCGGAGCACGGTGGTGGCGTTGTCCTCGCGGACCCGCAGGGTGGTGGTGGCCTGGTCGGTGGGCATCCGCAGCGTGGTGGTGCGGGTGTCCACATCGCGGACGCGCAGCTGCACGGTGGATCCGCTCGGGCCCTCCGGGCCGGCGGGCTCCTCCGCATCGGTCCCCTCGGCATCGGCGGCCTCGACGGCCTCGGCGGCCTCGACGCCGCTTGCCTCCCCGGCCTCGGTGTCCGGCTCGGCCGCCTCGACGCCGTCTCCCTCCCCGGCTTCGACGGCCCCGGCCGCCTCGGCGCCGTCCGCGTCCCCGGCCTCGGTGTCCGGCTCGGCCGCCTCGGGCTCGACCGGCCCGCGCCCGTCTGCCTGCCGCTCATCCTCGGGGGACTCGCCCACTGCCATCCTCCTCACGGTCCGGGCCACCGCCGGACGCCGTACGAAATAACTGTTTCCCGCAGGTTCTCCACCTGCCCCGGCCACCTGTACAGTCTCCGGCACCGGCGGCCGTTGTCCCGGCCGCACCCCGCCCGACCGGCGGTTTTGCCGCCCGTCCGGCCCGTTGCCGGGTCAGACGCCGGGCCGTCGTGTGCCGGTTCCCCGCCGTCCTCCGCAAGGTCACGATTCGGAGGCGTACTCGACAAGCCTGTGTGAGAGGCGTCACGCTGTCATTCATCCACGCGGGGAGGCTTGGATGGGCAGAGGCCGTAGAACAATTCCCGAGGAGCTCCTGCTGCTCGCACTGGACCCGGCCACGGGTACCACGGCGCAGCCGCAGACCCTCGACCTCGGACTCGCCGGGGCGCAGCTCGTGGAGCTGTCCCTGGCCGGAAGGATAGTCCCGGACGGTGACCGGATCGCCGTGGTGGTGCCGCGGCCGACGGGCGACCCGACCCTGGACCACGCACTGGAGCTGCTGCGCCGTCGCGGCAGTCCGGTACGTGCCGCGCACTGGATCGGCGGCCCGCGCCTGGGTCTCCGACAGACGTACCTGGCGCACCTGGAGCGGTGCGGCATGGTGACGGCGGTCGCGGGCCAGGTGTGCGGGGTGCTGCCGACGACGCGGTACCAGGCGTCGGACGACTGCACCAACGCCGCGATCAAGCAGCGGCTGGACACCGCGATCCGCACCGGTGTCCCGCCGGACCCCAGGACGGCCGCACTGGCCGCGCTGGCGCACGCGGTGGGCCTGGGCAAGCACCTGTACCCGGGCAACGAGGGCCGGTCCTCACGGTCCCGGCTGCGCGACCTGATCAGGTACGACCCGCTGGGCGGCATGGTCGCGCACGCGGTGATGGATGTGCAGAACGGTCTGCCGGCCCAGCAGGGCCGGCCGGCGCCCGCTCAGGCGGGCAGGCCGGCCGGGCGCCCCGCCGTGGGCGGGCGCGGGGTTGCCACCCGCGTGGGCGCGCGATGAACGGCGCGCGCCGTTAGCCGGCAGTTCACTTCCCGGGGCGGTCCGCCCGGCGCCGAGGCGCCGGGAGGGCCGCCCCGAGGCGTTCCCGGGCCGGGTGCGCGCCGCCGCGCGGCACGATCGGGCGGTCATCGGCGCGGCTCGGTCCCTTTATCGTTCCGGGTGGACGGACGCAAGGGCCGGTATCCCGTATGAACGTTTTTCCGATGATCTGTTCTACAGCGCTCCAGCGATTCCTGGGCACAGACCGCAGGTGAGATGGCATGCTGCTCCACGTCAGGGGGGTTGGTACCAATTTCCGCACTGTTGCCAGAAGTCCGGCCGGAGGTCGATGTGTCCGCCAGCGTCAATCCCACGGTGCGCCGTAGGCGGCTGGGAGCCGAGCTCCGGCGCCTGCGCGAGGTGAAGGGAATGACTGCCGAGGAGGTCGCCGGCCGCCTGATGGTCTCCCAGTCCAAGATCAGCCGGCTGGAGAACGGCCGACGCTCCATCAGCCAGCGCGACGTCCGCGACCTGTGCGACGTCTACGAGGTCGACGACGAGCGGGTGCGCGCCGGGCTGATGGAGATGGCCCGGGAGTCCCGCCAGCGCGGCTGGTGGCACGAGTTCGGCGACATCCCGTACAGCGTGTACATCGGGCTGGAGGCGGAGGCCTCGTCGATCCGGGCGTACGAGTCCTCGTTCGTGCCGGGCCTGCTGCAGACCCGGGCGTACGCCGAGGCGGTGGTCGCGGGCACCCAGCCGGACACCGAGCCGTCGGCGATCAAGCGCCGGGTGGACGTCCGGCTGAAGCGCCAGCACCGGATATACGGCGAGGACCAGTTGGGCAGCCTCTGGGTCGTCATCGACGAGGCGGTGCTGACCCGCCGGGTGGGCGGGCCCGAGGTGATGGCGGAACAGCTCTTCCAACTGGTGGAGCTGGGCGAGCGGCCGAACATCAACCTCCAGGTCATCCCGTTCAGCCACGGTGCGCATCCCGGCATGACCGGGACATTCTCCCTGATGGAGTTCCCCGAGTCGGCGGATTCGACGGTTGTCTACTTCGAAGGAGTGACGAGCGATCTCTACCTCGAGAAGGACGCCGATGTACGCCGCTATACCAATCTGTACGACCACCTGCGGGCCGCGGCGCTGAGTGTCGCGGAGAGCCGGTCATTGATACACAGCTACGGAGAGGGGTTCATGAAATGAGCAAGTCCACGAGCAACCTGGTCTGGCGCAAGAGCAGCCACAGCGGCGGCAACGGCGCCTGCGTGGAGATCGCCGTGCCGGACACCGCGTCGATCGCGGTCCGCGACTCCAAGGACCCGGAGGGTCCGCAGCTCCGCTTCTCCAACCAGGGCTGGGCCGCCTTCGCCGCCGCCGCCGCGGCGGGCGCCTTCGGCGAGGTCTGATCGCCCCGTACTTCGGTGCCCGCCCCGCTCACGCGGCGGCGGGCACCGCCGTGTCCGGGCCGTCCGCGGTCAGGAGGGGACGGGGTAGCGCCCGGCCCAGGCGGGACTGCTGTGCAGGTCCGGACCGTGCAGCAGCTCCAGCACGAAGTCGTCGGCCAGCTCCAGCAGGGTGCCCCGGCCCTCCAGCTCGGCCACCAGCTCCGGCGGCAGCGCGGTCTCGCCGTGCAGCGCGCCCAGCAGGTTGCCGCAGATCGAGCCGGTGGAGTCGCTGTCCCCGGAGTGGTTGACCGCCAGCAGCAGTCCGCTCTTGACGTCCTCGGCGACCAGCGCGCAGTACAGGCCGATCGCCAGCGCCTCCTCGGCGACCCAGCCCTCGCCCAGTTCCTCGACCCGTTCCGCCGAGGGCGTCCCGGCCCGCACCGCGTCCAGCGCGCCGCGCAGCGCGGCGGTGGTCTCCTCGTGCCGGGGCCGCTCGGAGAGCAGCGCGAGCGCCAGGTGGACCCCCTCCTCCAGGGTGCCGCCGCGGGCCACCGAGTGGACGATCACCGCGAAGGCGCCGGCCGCCAGGTAGCCGGTGGGGTGGCCGTGGGTCAGCACCGAGCACTCCACCGCGAGTTGGAAGACCAGGCCCGGGTCCCAGGCGGTGAGCAGCCCGAACGGCGCGGCCCGCATCACCGTGCCGCAGCCCTTGGAGTGCGGGTTGCGCGGCTCCTCCACGGTGCCCAGCCGCTCGGCGTCCGGCCCGGAGAGGCCGGACAGGCAGGCCTGGCCGGGGGCGCGCCGGGCGTACAGCCACTCCTCGCGGCCCAGCCAGCCGAGGTCGGCGCGGCGCTCGTCCGGTCCCCAGTCCTGCTGGGTGGCGTACCAGCGCAGGTACGCGCGGTGGACGTCGCTCGGCGGGTGCCAGGCGCCGCCGTCCCGGCTGATGTGGGCGCGGATCAGGCCGTCCACCGTCCACATCGTCATCTGGGTGTCGTCGGTGACCGCGCCGCGCCGCCCGTACGCCGGGACGTAGCCGGTGACGCCCCGCTCGCCGTGCTCGGCGCGGATCTTCTCCAGCGGCTCGAACTCGATGCCGGCGCCGAGCGCGTCCCCGATCGCGCCGCCGAGCAGGCAGCCGCGCACCCGGCTGCGGAACTCCTGCTGCTGCGCGCGGGACCACAGTGGCATCACGGGTCGGGGCCTTTCCTCGGGGGCCGGACAGTGGTGCACTGTATTCGAAGATTCCAACCAATCGGGTACCAGTGCCGAACAACAGAACGTCAACAGTCTGTTGCATCGAGGACATCCGCAGGTCACCGAGGTCGGACGCGCGGTCTCTACCGTTCCCGCCCATGACCACCACCACCCGTACCCGGGCCGCGGCCGCCGCCCTGCTGGCCGCCACCCTCGTCGGCACCCCCGCGCTCGCCACCCCCGCCTCCGCCGCCGCGTCCGTCTCCCGGGCCGACCAGCGGCCCGCGCACGGCATCCCCTTCACCGCCGCCACCGCCACCCAGCAGGCCGACGGCAGCTTCACCCTGGCCTGGTCCGCGACCGGCGCCCGCAAGGTCACCGTGTACGCCTCCACCGACCGCGACCACCTCACCGGCCGCGTCCCGGTCGCCCGCGGCGGCGCCTCGGCCACCGTCACCGTGAGCGGCCTCGCCGCCGCCGACCGCTGGTACTTCCGGCTGGTCCCGGACCGCGGCGAGGAGCTCACCGTCGCCGACCGCTCGCTGCACCTCGCCTCCGCCCCGAACTTCCGCGACGCCGGCGGCTACCGCACCGCCGACGGCCACTGGGTGAGGCTCGGCGAGGTCTACCGCTCCGACGACCTCAGCAGGCTGACCGACGAGGACCTCGCCAAGCTGCGCCGCCTCGGCATCCGCACCGTCGTCGACCTGCGCACCCCCGCCGAGCGGCAGGCCGCCCCCGACCGCGTCCCGGCCGGCGCCACCGTCGTCGAGGCCAACGTGCTCGGCGTCCAGGACACCGGCGCGTTCAACGTCACCAGCCCCGCCGCCGCCGAGCAGGCCATGATCGCCGCCGAGCGCACCATGGTCTCCGCGGACAGCGCCAGGGCCGCCTACCGCTCGCTGTTCGCCGCCGTCGGCGAGCGCGGCGCGGTGGTCCTGCACTGCACCGCCGGCAAGGACCGCACCGGCTGGGGCGCCGCCGCCCTGCTCACCGCGCTCGGCGTCGACCGGGCCACCGTCGAGGCCGACTACCTCGCCTCCAACACCTACCGGGCCGAGGCCAACGCCGCCCTGCTCGCCAAGCTGCCGCCCGCCTACCAGGCGGTCTACAAGCCGCTGCTGGACGTCCGCCCGGCCTACCTCGCCGCCGGCTACCAGGAGGTCCAGGACCGTTTCGGCGGCTTCGACGCCTACCTCACCGACGGCCTCGGCCTGGACCGGCACGAGCTGCGGCAGCTGCGCCGCTCCCTGCTGGAGGGCTGACGCCCGTCCGCGGCGGCGGTCAGGCCCGCGTCACCCCGAGGTGCATCCGGTGGTGGCGCGGGCGCTCCGCCTCGTCCAGCAGCGCGAGGGCGAAGTCGCCGTACGCGATCCGGGCCGCCGCGTCGGCCGGGGCCGTGCGGTAGCCGCCGGTCGGCGCGCCGCCGTGGTCGAAGTCGCCGCTCGGGCTGAGCACCAGCCAGTCCAGCCCCGTCGCGGCGAGAGCGTCGCGGCCGGCGGCGTGCGCCAGGTAGAACCCGCGGTACTCCTGCGGGTAGCCCGGGGTGTCCATCAGCGGCGTGCCGGCGGCGTCCGGCAGCACCGACGCCAGCCCCACGAACAGCAGCCGCTCCGCGCCCGCCGACGCCATGCCCTCCCCCAGCGCGCCGGCCGCCGCGGCGAAGAACGCGGCCGGGTCCGCGGCCGGGTCGTACACCGCCGCCAGCACCGCGTCCCGCCCCTCCGCATACCGGGCGACGGCGGCGGCGTCCGTGACGTCACCCGCCACCAGGTGGACGCCCTCGGCCGCCAGGTCCCGGTGCGACTGCGGCTCCCGCACCACCGCGGTCACCGCGTGGCCCCGCCGCACCGCCTCCGCCACCGCCGCCCGCCCGGCCCGGCCGCCGGCCCCGAACACCGTGATTCCACCCATGGGTTGCCTCGCTCTCCCGTCGCGATCTCCGTGTGCCGGAACGCTAACCGGGGGCCCGGTTACCGCCGGGGTACCACCGGGGCCGCGCGGGCTGCGGAAGACTCCGGTCCGGCCCGTCCGGAGCGATCGCGGTACTACCGTGAGGGGGTGACGCGTGCGCCGTTGGATCCCGAGATGTTCGACCCGGTGTGCCCGACGGACCTGATGCCGTTCCGGGTCGGGGACAAGTGGGCAGGCATGATCATCCGTTGTCTGGAGGGCGGCCCGCGCCGGTTCTCCGAGCTGCGGGTGCCGCTGCGCGGGATCACCGCGAAGGTGCTCACCCAGTCGCTGCGGGCCCTGGAGCGGGACGGCTTCGTCAGCCGCCGGGAGCACCGGGGCCCGGTCCGCCACGTCGAGTACGCGCTGACGCCGCTGGGCCGCAGCCTGCTCGGCCCGCTGGACACCGCCTGCGCGTGGGCCGAGCAGCACTGGGACGAGCTGATCGACGCCCGCGAGGCGGGCCTGGAGCAGGCGAACTAGTCGAGCACGGGCAGCAGTTCGGGCAGGTGCCCGTCCGAGGCGAGGGCCGCGGCCCGGCGTTCGGCGGGCACCTCGCCGTAGGTGGTGGTGCGCTGGCGGGCGGGGCGTCCGGCGGCCTCGGCGATCGCCTCCAGGTCGCGGACGGACTTGTAACTGCCGTACGAGGAGCCGGCCATCCGGGAGATGGTCTCCTCCATCAGGGTGCCGCCGAGGTCGTTCGCCCCGGAGCGGAGCATCTCCGCCGCGCCCTCCGCGCCCAGCTTCACCCAGCTGGTCTGGATGTTGCGGATGTGCGGGTGCAGCAGCAGCCGGGCCATCGCGACCACGGCCCGGTTGTCGCGGGCGGTCGGCCCGGGCCGGGCGATCCCGGCGAGGTAGACCGGCGCGTTGGTGTGGATGAACGGCAGCGTCACGAACTCGGTGAACCCGCCGGTGCGCTGCTGGATCTCCGCGAGCAGCCGCAGGTGCCCGAGCCAGTGCGCCGGGGTGTCGACGTGCCCGTACATCATGGTGGACGAGGAGGGCAGGCCCAGCTCGTGGGCGGTGGTGACGACCTCGACCCAGGTGGCGGCGGGCAGCTTGCCCTTGGTGAGCACCCAGCGCACCTCGTCGTCGAGGATCTCCGCCGCCGTGCCCGGGATGGAGTCCAGCCCGGCCTCCTTGGCCCGCGCCAGCCAGTCGCGGATCGACAGCCCGGTGCGGGTCGCCCCGTTGACCACCTCCATCGGCGAGAAGGCGTGCACGTGGATGCCGGGGACGCGGGCCTTCACCGCGCGGGCGATGTCGAAGTACGCGGTGCCGGGCAGGTCCGGGTGGATGCCGCCCTGCATGCAGACCTCGGTGGCGCCCACCTCCCAGGCCTGGGCGGCCCGTTCGGCGACCTGCTCCAGGGAGAGGGTGTACGCGTCGGCGTCGGTGCGGCGCTGGGCGAAGGCGCAGAAGCGGCAGCCGGTGTAGCAGACGTTGGTGAAGTTGATGTTTCGGGTGACGCAGTAGGTGACCTCCTCGCCGACGGTGTCGCGGCGGACCGCGTCGGCGATCCGGCAGAGCGCGTCCAGCGCCGGGCCGTCGGCGTGGAACAGGGCCAGCGCCTGCGCGTCGGTGAGCCGGGTGGGGTCGTCGGCGGCGACGGCGAGCGCGGCCCGCACCTCGCCGTCCGGCCGCTCGGGGGCGCCCTGCTGCGCGGGGACCTGCTCGCGCAGCACCGCCCAGTCGCCGTACACCTCGTCGTAGTCGGCCCGGCGGTCGCCGGTGCGGCCCTCGGTGTCGATGGTGCGGTGCAGGTCGGTGCGGCCGTACGCGGCGGGCAGGTCCTCGGGCTCCTGCCAGGGCAGGCCGACTGGGCGGGCGTCCTCGACGGCGAGCCCGGTCTCCGGGTCGGCGAGGGCGGTGACGTGCGGCAGCAGCCGCGGGTCGAGCCAGGGCTCGCCGCGCCGCAGGTACTCGGGGTAGACGGTGAGGCGTTCGCGCAGCTCGAAGCCGGATTCGGCGGTGCGGGCGGCGAGTTCCTCGATGTGCGGCCAGGGGCGTTCGGGGTTGACGTGGTCGGGGGTGAGCGGCGAGACGCCGCCCCAGTCGTCGATGCCGGCGCCGATGATCAGCGCGTACTCGCGGTCGACCAGGTTCGGCGGGGCCTGGATCCGGGCGGACGGGCCGAGCACCAGGCGGGTGACGGCGATCGCGGCGGCGAGCTCGGTGAGTTCGGCGTCGGGCATGGCCCGCATCGCGGTGTCCGGCTTGGCGCGGAAGTTCTGCACGATCACCTCCTGGACGCCGTGGTACTGCCGGGCGATCCGGCGGATCTCGAACAGCGCCTCGGCCCGCTCCCGGTACGTCTCGCCGATGCCGATCAGCACGCCGGTGGTGAACGGCACCGAGCTGCGCCCGGCGTCCTCCAGCACCCGCAGCCGCACCGCCGGCTCCTTGTCCGGCGAGCCGTGGTGCGGGCCGCCGGGCTCGGACCACAGCCGGGTCGCGGTGGTCTCCAGCATCATGCCCATCGACGGGGCGACCGGCTTGAGCCGCTGGAAGTCGGTCCAGCCGAGCACGCCCGGGTTGAGGTGCGGCAGCAGGCCGGTCTCCTCCAGCACCCGGATCGCCATCGCCCGCACGTACGCCAGGGTGTCGTCGTAGCCGTGCGCGTCCAGCCACTCGCGGGCCTCGGGCCAGCGGTCCTCGGGCCGGTCGCCGAGGGTGAACAGCGCCTCCTTGCAGCCGAGCGCGGCACCCTGACGGGCGATCTCCAGGACCTCGTCCGGGGAGAGGTACATCCCGTGGCCGTCCCGCTTGAGCTTCCCCGGGACGGTGACGAAGGTGCAGTAGTGGCAGCGGTCCCGGCACAGCCGGGTGAGCGGGACGAACACCTTCTTGGAGTAGGTGACCACGCCGGGCCGGCCGGCCGCCGCCAGGCCCGCGTCGCGGACCCGGGCGGCGCTGGCGCACAGGTCGCGCAGGTCCTCGCCACCCGCCTGGAGCAGCACGGCGGCCTCGGCGGTGTCCAGCGCCACGCCGTCGCGGGCGCGGCGCAGCGCGCGGCGCATCGCGTTGGCGGTCGGCGGGGTCGGCGAGGGGTCCGGTGTGTCCATGCAGCGACGATACGCGAGCCTCTCCGCCTCTCGGACTACGTCACCCTGAGGAGGCCTCAGGGTCGACTGCGCCGCCAGACGTACCCCGATCCCACCCTCCGGGTCGATGCCGGGGCCCTTGCGCGGGCCTGTAATGGAAGAGGCAAGGACGACGACCGAGGAGGGGAACATGCTGGAGAACGAGGACACGGCGCAGGCGCCGCAGCAGACACCGCACCGCGCACGTCGGCGGACGGCGGTACGGGTGGCGGTGCCGGTCGCGGTGGCGGCCGCCGTGGCGACCGGTGTCGGCCTGGTGCCGGCACTCGCCAGTGACAGCGCGCCGAGCCTGCCCGCCGTCTCGGCGGAGCAGCTGGTGGCCAAGGTGCTGTCGGCCGACACCGACACGCTGAGCGGCACCGTGAAGATCAGCGCCGACCTGGGGCTGCCCAGCCAGCTGCTGTCGATGGCCGGCGGCGCGAGCCCGGTCCCCGGGCTCGACCTGGGCAGGGCCGGCGGCGGTTCGGGCGGCGGCGGGATCGGCGGCACCGGCATCGCCCCGACCGGGAAGGCGCTGGAGCTGCTCGGCGGCGAGCACGTCATCACGGTCGCGGCCGACGGGCCGGACCGGCAGCGGGTGGTGCTGCCCGGCGGGTACCAGCTGGTGCACAACGGCGACCAGTTCTGGGCGTTCGACGGCAAGCGCAACGAGGGCGTGCACGGCGTCCTGCCCGCCGAGGGCAAGGACGGCGGCAAGGAGGCGCGGCGCGGTCCGGAGGCCGGGGTGCCGACGCCGCAGGAGCTCGCCAAGCGCTTCCTGTCGGCGAGCGCCGGCACCACCACGGTGACCGTGGACGGCACCGAGAAGGTCGCCGACCGGGCCGCCTACCGGCTCAGTGTGAAGCCCGCGCAGCAGGGCTCGACCATCGCCGAGGTGCGGATCTCGGTGGACGCGGAGCGCGGTGTGCCGCTCGGCGTCCAGGTGCGGACGGTGGACGGGTCGAAGGTGTTCGACGCGCACTTCGGCACGGTGGACTTCGCCGCGCCGTCCGCCAAGACCTTCGAGTTCACCGCGCCCAAGGGCGCGAAGGTGACCGAGCAGGGCGACGCGAAGGAGCACTCCGGCGAGATCGCCGCGGCGCTGGAGCAGGCGAAGCAGGAGGCCGCGAAGCAGGGCGCGAAGCCGGACGGCGCCGGGCCCGACACCAAGGTGATCGGCGAGGGGTGGACGTCGGTGCTCTCCGTCGCCGGGGGCGGCCAGGAGGTCGGCTCCGCCGTGAAGATGCTCGGCAAGCCGGTCGGCGGCGGCACGCTGATCTCCACCAAGGTGGTCAACGTGCTGGTGACCGACGACGGCCGGCTGTTCGCGGGCGCGGTGACCCTGCCGACCCTGCAGAACGCCGCCAAGTAGGCACCGCCGCGCGGCGGCCGCGGGCCCGGGGAGCACGTCTCCCCGGGCCCGTGCGCGTGCCCGGGTTCAGCGGTGCCCGCGGGAGGCGGCGGCGGCGAGCGCCAGCAGGGGCAGCCGGTCGGGGGCGATCAGGAAGAGCGGGGCGTGGTCGCGGCAGATCAGCCGGATGCCGGCGGTCAGGCCGTGGAGGCGGGCGCGGTAGGAGCCCTTGAGGTCGACCCGGTCGAGCCGGTACGGCGGTTCGAGGAGGACGGCGGGGCCGCCCGGGCTCTGCCAGCAGATCGTGGCGGCACCGGGGTTGACGATCAGTTCGCCGGTCTCGGAGATACTGCGTTCGCGCCGCACGGCGGGAACGCGAACCGGCTGGTCCGCGCCCGCCCGGGCTCGTGCGGCACGCCGGAACGGACGGGTGGCAGGCCCGATGAGGTGGACCATGGCGAGCTCTCCAGGGACACGCGCCGAGCGGCGGGTGGGTTCAGGACCCGCACGTTAGCAGGCCACCCCTCCGCTTGAGGAGATCCGGAGTGCGAGGTTCTCCTCGTGCGCGCCTTCCCGCCCCTTGACGTGCACGGCGCCTGACGGTGGGATTGAGCGCCGCCCCCGCGCCCCCGCCTGTCCTGCCGCCTTCGTCCATCCCGGGAGTACCGTGCCGATCAGCCGTCGAAGTCTTCTGCTGGGCGGCGGCGCCCTGGCGACGTTGGGCGTGGTCTCGCGGTGCGGCCGGGCGACCGCCGCCAGGGCCGAGGCCGCGGGCCCCGCGGGCCTGTTGGAGGTGTGCACGCCCTGGTCGACGGGCCCGGAGGCGAACGGCCTGCTGGCGCTGCTCGCGGACTTCAAGGGCCGGGCGCCGAACGTGACCTTCGTGCCGGCCCCCGCGGGCGCGGACCCGGCCGCCCGGATGGCCGCCGGGAACCCGCCGGACTGCTTCCTGACCCGGGGCGGCGCGGAGCTGTCGGCGTACGCCGCCGCGGGCCGGCTGGAGCCGCTGGACGCGCTGTACGACCGGGAGGGCTGGGCCGAGCGGCTGCCGGACGGGCTGCTCCCCCGCCTCGGCGTGGGGCCGGTCAGGTACGCCGTCCCGGTGGGCGTGCGCCGCACCAACCTGCTCTGGTCCTCCTCCGCCGTGGTCGCCGGGGCGGACGCGGACCCGACGCCGCGGACCCTCCCGGCCCTGCTGGACGCGCTGCGCAAGGTCGCCGCGACCGGCTGCCACGGGCTGGCGCTGGGCGGCCCGGAGTGCCTGGAGCAGCTGCTGGAGACGGTGCTGCTGGACGCGCTCGGCCCGGAGGCCTGGACCGCGCTGTGGCAGGACGGCCGGGGCTGGTCGACGCCGCGGGTGGCGACCGCGCTGCGCTGGCTGGACGAGCTGCTGGGGTACTCCAACCTGGCGTACGGCGGCCCGACGCCGGGCACCTGGGCGGACGCCACCCGGCTGCTGGGATCCGGACAGGCCGGCTACCAGCTGACCGGCGACTGGGCCGAGGGCATGCTGCGGGAGGTGCTGGGGCTGCGGGCGTTCAGCGGCTACCGCTGGGTCGCGGCGCCCGGTACGGACCGGGTGTACCAGTGCCGGGTGGACGCGTTCGCGCTGCCCCGGGGGGCGAGACACCGGGACGCGGCGCTGGTGTGGCTCGCCGAGTGCGGCAGTTCGGACGGCCAGCTGGCGCTGAACGGGGCGCGCGGCGCCGTCCCGGCCCGGATCGACCTGCCGGCCACCGCCCGGACGCTGTTCGGCCCGTACCCGCGCTGGTCGTTGGAGGAGTGGGGGGTGCTGCCGCCGCTGGACTCGCTCGCGCACGGCGGGCTGGTCGGGCCGTCCCGCCGCGCCGGGATCGACGCGGCGCTGGCCGAGTACGTGGAGCAGCGCGACCCGGACCGGCTGCGGATGGCCCTGTCCGGCTGACCCGGGCGGGCCGGGGTCAGCCGGCCGCGCGGTCGTACTGCGGGACGGGCAGCGGCACGGCGGCGGCGGCCAGGCGGTCGGCGCGGACCCGGCGCAGCGCGTCCCAGGTGAGCACCGCGAGGGCGGCCCACACCAGGGTGAAGCCGGCCCAGCGGGCGGGCGGCATGGACTCGTGGAAGACCAGGACGCCGATCGAGAACTGGAACACCGGGGCCAGGTACTGCAGCAGGCCGAGGGTGGTCAGCGGGACGCGGAGCGCGGCGGCGCCGAAGCACATCAGCGGGACGGCGGTGATCAGCCCGCTGAGGACCAGCAGCGCCGAGTGGCCCCAGCCGTACTCGCCGGGCACGGTCCGGAAGAGGGTGCCCTGGCCGTGGGCGGCGAGCCAGATCAGGTAGCCGACCGCGAACGGGAACATCGCGGCGGTCTCCAGCGCGAGGCTCTCCAGGCCGCCGAGCGCGACCTTCTTCTTCAGCAGGCCGTAGCTGCCGAAGGAGAAGGCGAGGACGAGCGCGATCCACGGCGGCCGGCCGTAGGCGAGGGTCAGCACGGCGACGGCCGCCGCGCCGATGCCGACCGCGAACCACTGGGCGCGGCGCAGGCGCTCGCGCAGCAGCAGGACGCCGAAGGCGATGGTGACCAGCGGGTTGATGAAGTAGCCGAGGCTGGTCTCGACGACGTGGCCGGAGTTGACGCCCCAGATGTAGACGCCCCAGTTGAGGGAGATCACCGCGGCGGCGAGGACCGAGAGGGCGAGCCGGCGGGGCTGGGCGAGCAGCGGGCGGATCCACGCCCAGCGCCGCTGGACCAGCATCATCACCGCGACCGCGACCAGCGACCAGGTCATCCGGTTGGCGAGGATGTCGACCGCTCCGGCGGGTTCCAGCAGCGGCCAGAAGAGCGGGAAGAGCCCCCAGATGCCGTAGGCCGCGAAGCCGTTCCAGAGCCCGGCCCGGGCCTCCCGCCCCGTGCTTGTCGCCATGCCGGCCACCCTCCGCGCGCGCTGTTGCTCCGGTCGAACGGTAGCGGCCCGGAGGGCGGACTGTCATCTCCGTATCCACCTTTTGGTCATGACAGTTGCGTCACGGCCCCCGACCTGCGGAATCAGCCCGCCAGCGCGGCCTTCACCGTCTCGGCCAGCGGCGTGGTCGGGCGGCCGATCAGCCCGCTCAGCACCCCCCGGTCCCGGGCCAGCTCGCCGCGCGCGATGGCGGCGTCCACGTCCACCAGGATGTCCGCGAAGACCTCCGGCACCCCGGCGCCGACCAGCGCCGCCCGGTGCTCCCCGGCACCGACGTTGCGGTACGCCACCGGGCGGCCCGAGGCGGCGGCCAGCTCCGCCGCGTACTCCGAGAACGACCAGGCGGTGTCACCGCTCAGCTCGTACGCCCGGCCCTCGTGGCCCTCGCCGGTGAGCACCGCGACCGCCGCGTCCGCGAAGTCCTGCCGGGAGGCGGTGGCGATCCGGGCGTCGCCGCTGCTGCCGAGCACCGTGCCGTGCTCGATCGCGGCGGCCGCGTTCGCGGTGTAGTTCTCGGTGTACCAGCCGTTGCGCAGGAAGGTGTACGGCAGCCCGGAGGCGCGGATCACCGCCTCGGTCGCCTTGTGCTCGTCCGCGAGCGCGAAGCCCGCCTCGTCCCCGCCCAGCACGCCGGTGTAGACGAGCCGCGCCACGCCCGCGGCCTTCGCCGCCTCCACCACGGCGGTGTGCTGCGGCACCCGGGCACCGACCTCGCTGCCGGAGATCAGCAGCACCCGGTCGCCCGCGCCGAACGCCGCCGCCAGCGTCCCGGGCCGCCCGTAGTCCACCTCGCGCACGGCCACCCCGCGCCCGGCCCAGTCGGCGGCCTTCTCCGGCGAGCGCACCGCCACCGCCAGTTCGGCGGCGGGCACCTTCGCCAGCAGGCCCTCCACGACCAGGCGGCCCAGCTGTCCGGTGGCACCGGTGACGACGATCATGTCCTTGCTCCCTCGTTCGTTTCCGCTTCGACAACGAACGTAGGCGAGGCACTAACTATTGGTAAGTACGCACTTTGAAGTACGGTACTGACGTGAAGGTGAGTGAGACCGTCCCGGACCTGTACGACCGCAACTGCCCGCACCGCCTGGTGCTGGAGCACGTCACCAGCAAGTGGGGCGTCCTCGTGCTGTCCGCCCTCCAGGACCGCGGCCACCGCTTCAGCGAGCTCCGCCGCCGGGTCGCCGGGGTCAGCGAGAAGATGCTCGCGCAGACCCTGCAGACCCTGGAGCGCGACGGCCTGGTCCACCGCGAGGCGCACCCCGTCATCCCGCCCCGGGTCGACTACACCCTCACCCCGCTCGGCCGCGAGGCCGCCGAGGCGCTCAGCAGCCTCACCCGCTGGGTCGCCCTGCGGATGGACGACGTCGACGCCGCCCGCGAGCGCTACGACGCACACCGGTGAAAGGCCGGGGGCGCGAGGAGCTGCGCGTCCGGCCGTGCGCCCCGGGAGAGCGGTGGCCGGTCGCGCAGTTCCTCGCGCCCCTGTCGGGCCGCTAGACGACTGCCCAGGTGTCGTTGCCGGTGAGGAGGCCGGCCAGGTCGCCCCGGCCCTTCTCGGTGGCGGCGCGGGCCAGCTGGTCGGCCATCAGGGTGTCGTAGACCGGCCGGCCGACGGAGCGCAGGACCCCGATCGGGGTGTGGTGCAGGGTGTCCGCGTCGGCGAGCCGGGTGAGCGCGAAGGCGGTGGCGGGGCCGGCCGCGCCGGCGTCGTGGACCAGCAGGCGGTCCCGGTTGCCGTCGGTCACCGTGTCCACGTACAGCTCGCCGTCCGGGCGGCGGAAGACGCCCTGGTCGGTGCCGAAGCGGATCGGCTGCCCGTGTTCGAGGCGGATCAGCGCCTCGTCCCGGGTGCCGGGCTCCTTGAGCACCTCGAACGCGCCGTCGTTGAAGATGTTGCAGTTCTGGTAGATCTCCACCAGCGCCGTGCCCTCGTGCTCGGCGGCGGCCCGCAGCACCGAGGTCAGGTGCTGCCGGTCGGAGTCGATGGTGCGGGCGACGAAGGTCGCCTCCGCGCCGATCGCCAGCGACAGCGGGTTGAACGGGGCGTCCAGCGAGCCCATCGGGGTGGACTTGGTGATCTTCCCGACCTCGCTGGTCGGGGAGTACTGGCCCTTGGTCAGCCCGTAGATCCGGTTGTTGAACAGCAGGATCTTCAGGTTGACGTTGCGGCGCAGCGCGTGGATCAGGTGGTTGCCGCCGATCGACAGCGCGTCGCCGTCGCCGGTGACCACCCACACCGACAGGTCGGGGCGGGAGGCGGCCAGGCCGGTGGCGATCGCCGGGGCGCGGCCGTGGATGGAGTGCATCCCGTAGGTGTTCATGTAGTACGGGAAGCGCGAGGAGCAGCCGATGCCGGAGACGAAGACGGTGTTCTCCCGGCGGATGCCGAGCTCCGGCATGAAGGACTGGACGGCCGCCAGGATGGCGTAGTCACCGCAGCCCGGGCACCAGCGCACCTCCTGGTCGGTCTTGAAGTCCTTGGCGGTCTGCGGCTCGTCGCTCCTGGGCACCAGCCGGAGCGAGGGGAAGCGGTGCTGCTGCTCGGTCATCGATTGTCCTCCTCGTCCAGGTTGCCGATCGCGGCCCACAGCACGTCCGCCAGCTGGGCCGCCTTGAAGGGGAGTCCGCGCACCTGGTTGTAGGACTGGGCGTCCACCAGGTACTTGGCGCGCAGCAGCAGGGCGAGCTGGCCGAGGTTCATCTCCGGCACGATCACCTTGTCGTAGCCGCGCAGGACCGCGCCGAGGTTGGCGGGGAAGGGGTTGAGGTTGCGCAGGTGCGCCTGGGCGACCGCGCCGCCGTCCGCCCGGACCCGGCGGGCCGCCGCCGCGATCGGGCCGTAGGTGGAGCCCCAGCCGAGCACCAGGACGCGGGCGTTGCCGCCGGGGTCGTCGACCACCAGGTCGGGGACGGTGATGCCGTCCACCTTGGCCTGCCGGGTGCGGACCATGAAGTCGTGGTTGGCCGGGTCGTAGGAGATGTTGCCGGTGCCGTCCTGCTTCTCGATGCCGCCGATCCGGTGTTCCAGTCCGGGCGTACCGGGGACGGCCCAGGGACGGGCCAGGGTCGCCGGGTCGCGCAGGTAGGGCCAGAAGGTGCCGTCCGGGCGGTTCGGCTCGGTGGTGAACTCCACCGTCAGGTCCGGGAGTTCCTCGACGTCGGGGATCTTCCACGGCTCGGAGCCGTTGGCCAGGTAGCCGTCCGAGAGCAGGAAGACCGGGGTGCGGTAGGTCAGCGCGATCCGGGCCGCCTCCAGGGCGGCGG
Source organism: Kitasatospora sp. NPDC048365 (assembly GCF_043200835.1). Classification (NCBI taxonomy): domain Bacteria; kingdom Bacillati; phylum Actinomycetota; class Actinomycetes; order Kitasatosporales; family Streptomycetaceae; genus Kitasatospora; species Kitasatospora sp. NPDC048365. The sequence goes on along the minus strand of NZ_JBICYJ010000012.1, from coordinate 184,466 downwards.
TGAAGCACTCGGCCGGCGTCGCCGGGGCGACGATCGGCACCGGCGCCTCGCCGTTGCGGCCGAACATCGCCTGCAGCAGGTCCGCCTGCTCGGTCTTGGTCGGCAGGCCGGTGGACGGGCCGCCGCGCTGGATGTCCACCACCAGCAGCGGCAGCTCCAGCGAGACGGCCAGGCCGATGGTCTCCGACTTCAGCGCCACCCCGGGCCCGGAGGTGGTGGTGACGCCCAGCGCGCCGCCGAACGCCGCGCCGAGCGCCGCGCCGATGCCGGCGATCTCGTCCTCCGCCTGGAAGGTCCGCACGCCGAAGTTCTTGTGCTTGGACAGTTCGTGCAGGATGTCGGAGGCCGGGGTGATCGGGTACGAGCCGAGGAACAGCGGCAGCCCGGAGCGCTCCGCGGCGGCGATCAGGCCGTAGGAGAGCGCCAGGTTGCCGGAGATGTTGCGGTAGGTGCCCGGCGGCAGCGAGGCCGGGGAGATCTCGTACGAGACCGCGAAGTCCTCGGTGGTCTCGCCGAAGTTCCAACCGGCCCGGAACGCCGCGATGTTGGCCTCGGCGATGTCCGGCTTCTTGGCGAACTTCTGGCGCAGGAAGGTCTCGGTGCCGTGCGTCGGCCGGTGGTACATCCAGGACAGCAGGCCGAGCGCGAACATGTTCTTCGCCCGCTCGGCGTCCTTGCGGGCCAGGCCGCTGTCCTTGAGCGCCTCCAGGGTCAGCGTGGTCAGCGGCACCTTGTGCAGGTGGTACGCCTCCAGCGAGCCGTCGCCGAGCGGATCGGCCGCGTAGCCGACCTTGGCCAGCGCCCGTTTGGTGAACTCGTCCGTGTTGACGATGATCTCGGCGCCGCGCGGCAGGTCGGGCAGGTTGGCCTTGAGGGCGGCCGGGTTCATCGCGACCAGCACGTTCGGCGCGTCGCCCGGGGTGAGGATGTCGTGGTCGGCGAAGTGCAGCTGGAAGGACGACACGCCGGGCAGGGTGCCGGCGGGCGCCCGGATCTCGGCGGGGAAGTTCGGCAGCGTGGAGAGGTCGTTTCCGAACGACGCCGTCTCGGAGGTGAAGCGGTCACCGGTGAGCTGCATGCCGTCACCGGAGTCACCGGCGAACCGGATGATCACCCGGTCCAGCCGCCGGATCGGCTTCGCCGGCCGACCGTGGCGTCCTGGCGGGGAGACCGGGCCCGACCGGCCTTCCCCGTCCGAACCGTCCACTGCCTCTGACTGATCGACCTGACTGGTCACTGCCGCGGACCTCCTCGTGGGCGCCAGCCGCGGGCGTGAGCCGTGTGCCCCGTCCGCCTGGTGCACCGAATCGCATCCTAAGCGGGCCGAGCTTGGCTGGAGGGGAACTCAGGCACACGGCCCGGCGCCGTCGGACCCCACCGGACGCTTCTTTCCCCTACGACCAGGTACAACGCGTCACCGGCCGCCGAACTTCCCCGGGCAGGCGCGGTCAGGACTCCAGGTAGGTCAGCACCGCCAGGACCCGGCGGTGGTCGTCCGTACTCTGACCGAGGCCGAACTTCTGGAAGATGTTCGACACGTGCTTCTCCACCGCGCCGTCGGAGACCACCAGCTGCTTGGCGATCGCCGCGTTGCTGCGGCCCTCCGCCATCAGACCCAGCACCTCCCGCTCGCGCGGGGTCAGCCCGGCCAGCGAGTCGCCCTGCCGGCTGCGGCTGAGCAGCTGCTGCACCACCTCCGGGTCCAGCACGGTGCCGCCCCCGGCCACCCGGACCACCGCGTCGGCGAACTCGCGGACCTCCGCCACCCGGTCCTTCAGCAGGTAACCGACCCCCCGGGTGGAGCCCGCCAGCAGCTCGCCGGCGTAGCGCTCCTCCACGTACTGCGACAGCACCAGCACACCCAGCAGCGGGTACCGGGCGCGCAGCGCCACGCAGGCCCGCACGCCCTCGTCGGTGTGGGTGGGGGGCATCCGGACGTCCGCCACGACGACGTCGGGCAGCGCGTCGGCGGCGGCCAGCTCGTCCACCGTCTTCAGCAGCGCCTCGCCGTCCCCGACCCCGGCGACGACCTCCATCCCCCGGTCCGTCAGCAGCCGCGTCAGCCCCTCCCGGAGCAGTACCGAATCCTCGGCGATCACCACTCGCAACATGGGGGTCAGACTAGTGCGTGCTCCCGGCTCACATGGTGCGGATGGCCACGCTGTCGCAGAGCTCCTGGAGGGCAGCCTTGGCCGGGCAGTCCGGGAGCGGGTCGAGGAGGGCGCGGGCCTCCTCGGCGTAGCGCAGCGTCTCGCGGCGGGCCCGCTCCAGCGCCGGGTGCCGGCGCAGCAGTCGCAGGGCCTCGGCGTGCGCCGCGTCGTCCGCCGCGAGGTCGGTGTCGAGGAGCTCGCGCAGCCGCGCGTCGTCGGGGTCGGCGGGGTCGACGGGCAGCTGGCGCAGCAGCAGCACGGGCAGCGTGGGGACGCCTTCGCGCAGGTCGGTGCCGGGGGTCTTGCCGGACTCGTGGCCGTCGCTGGCGATGTCGAGGACGTCGTCGGCGAGCTGGAAGGCGGTGCCGATCTTCTCGCCGTACTGGGCGAGGGTGTCGACCATCCAGCGCTCGGCGCCGGCCATCATCGAGCCGAAGCGGCAGGAGACGGCGATCAGGGAGCCGGTCTTGCCGGAGATGACGTCGAGGTAGTGGCGCAGCGGGTCGTCCTCCGGCCGGGGGCCGGCGGTCTCCAGGATCTGGCCGGTGACCAGGCGCTCGAAGGCGTCGGACTGGATCCGGACGGCCTCGGGGCCGAGGTCGGAGAGCACCTGGGAGGCGCGGGAGAACAGGAAGTCGCCGGTCAGGATGGCGACCGAGTTGTCCCAGCGGCTGTTGGCGCTGGGGGCGCCGCGGCGCACGGGCGCCTCGTCCATCACGTCGTCGTGGTAGAGCGTCGCCAGGTGGGTGAGCTCGACGACCACGGCGGACGGGACGACGCCGGGGGCGGCGGGGTCGCCGAACTGGGCGGCGAGCATCACCAGCAGCGGCCGGAAGCGCTTGCCGCCGGCCTCGATCAGGTGGCTGGCGGTGACGGTGATGAAGGGGACGTCGCTCTTCACCGCCTCGATGAGGGCGGCCTCCACGGCGTCCATTCCGGCCTGGACGTCACGGGTCAGATCGCGGTCCTGCACGCTCAGCCCGAAGGGCCCCACGACGGTCACGAAGACCACTCCTGTCCCTGATCTATCCAGCGAGGCGGTCCCTGACCCCCGCCGTTGCACGTAGTAGGCAGCGTATCCGGTCACGAGTGGATCACTGCACGGGCGTGCTGGTCCGGCTGGTGCCGGATCGGTCTGCGCAGGTCAGGAGGGGGAACATCGGTCCGGCCCCCGCCCGTGGCGGGCGGGGGCCGGAAGTACTGCGGGTCGAGGGCTCAGCGGACGAAGACGGAGGCCTTGGTCGCCAGGTCCAGGAAGTACTGCGGGAGCAGGCCGAGGCCCAGGGTGACCAGCACGCCGACGCCGATGGCGGTGGCGGTGAGCGGGCTGGGCACCGCGACGGAGGGGCCGCCGGGCTGCGGGTCGGAGAAGAACATCAGGACGATCACCCGGATGTAGAAGAACGCGGCGACCGCCGAGCTCAGCACACCGACGATCACCAGCGGGGTGGCCCCGCCCGCGGCCGCGGCCTGGAAGACCGCGAACTTGCCGGTGAAGCCGCTGGTCAGCGGGATACCGGCGAAGGCGAGCAGGAAGAGCGCGAACACCGCGGCCAGCAGCGGGGAGCGCCGGCCGAGACCGGCCCAGCTGGAGAGGTGGGTGGCCTCGCCCTTGGAGTCGCGGACCAGGGTCACCACGGCGAAGGCGCCGAGGGTGACGAAGGAGTACGCGAGCAGGTAGAAGAGCACCGCGCTCAGGCCCTGCTTGTCGGTGGCGATCAGGCCGGTGAGGATGAAGCCGGCGTGCGCGACCGAGGAGTACGCCAGGAGGCGCTTCACGTCCTGCTGGGTGACGGCGAGGATCGCGCCGACCACCATGGTGAGGATCGCGACGCCCCACATCACCGGCCGCCAGTCCCAGCGCAGGCCGGGGAAGGCGACGTAGAACAGCCGCAGGAAGGCGCCGAAGGCGGCGGTCTTGGTGGCGGCGGCCATGAAGCCGGTGACCGGCGTCGGGGCGCCCTGGTACACGTCCGGGGTCCAGGAGTGGAACGGGACGGCGCCGACCTTGAAGAGCAGGCCGACGGAGACCATGGCGAGGCCGATCAGCAGCAGCGCGTCGTTCTGCGTGGTGACGGCGAGCGCCGGGGTGACCGGGGCGACGCCGGAGATCACGTCGGCGATGTCGGGCAGCGACACCGAGCCGGCGTAGCCGTACAGCAGCGCGGTGCCGAACAGGAAGAACGCCGAGGCGAAGGCGCCGAGCAGGAAGTACTTGACCGCGGCCTCCTGGGAGAGGAGGCGGCGGCGCCGGGCCAGCGCGCAGAGCAGGTAGAGCGGGAGGGAGAAGACCTCCAGCGCCACGAACATGGTCAGCAGGTCGTTGGCGGCGGGGAAGAGCAGCATGCCGCCGACCGCGAACAGGGTGAGCGGGAAGACCTCGGTGGTGCGGAAGCCCTCCCGGGTGGCGTCGCGCTCCTGCTCGCCGCCGGGGGCGGCGGCCGCCTGGGCGGTGAAGGCGTCCACGGTGTGGCCGTTCAGGCGCGGCTCCAGCCGGCCCTCGGCGAAGGTGAGCACCGCGAGGACGGCGGTCAGCAGGATCACGCCCTGCAGGAAGAGCGCCGGGCCGTCGATCGCGACGGCGCCCATCGCCAGCAGGCCGGCCTTGGTGGTGCCGTGGCCGGTGGCGGCGAGCACCACCACGGCGGCGAAGGCGCCGCCGAGGCCGAGCAGGGCGGTGGTGACCTGGGCGGTGAAGCGCATCCGGCGGGGCAGGAAGGCCTCCAGCAGGATCCCGACCAGGGCCGCTCCGAAGACCACCAGCATCGGGGAGAGCTGGCCGTACTCGACGTGCGGCGCGGGGATGCTGGGGCTGTTGCCGCCCGCAGCAGCGAGCCAACTCACTTCTGCTCACCTCCGGTGGTGGCGGCGACCGGGTGGGCCGGTGCCGGGTCGGTCTCGTGGACCTGGGAGAGGGTGGCGTCCACCGCCGGGTTGACGATGTCGGTCAGCGGCTTGGGGTAGACGCCCAGCAGCAGGGTCAGGGCCACCAGCGGGACGACCACGGCGAGCTCGCGGGCCTTCAGGTCGGGCATGCCCTCGACGGAGGCCTTCACCGGGCCGGTCATGGTGCGCTGGTAGAGCAGCAGCGCGTACAGCGCGGCCAGCACGATGCCGAAGGTGGCGGCGATGCCGATCGCCGGGTACCGGGTGAAGGTGCCCACCAGGACCAGGAACTCGCTGACGAACGGGCCCATGCCGGGCAGCGAGAGGGTGGCCAGGTTGCCGATCAGGAAGGTGCCCGCCAGGACCGGCGCGACCTTCTGCACGCCGCCGTAGTCGGCGATCAGGCGCGAGCCGCGGCGGGAGATCAGGAAGCCCGCGACCAGCATCCACGCGGCGGTGGCGACACCGTGGTTGACCATGTAGAGGGTCGCCCCGGACTGTGCCTGGCTGGTCATCGCGAAGATGCCCATGATGATGAAGCCGAAGTGCGAGATCGAGGCGTACGCCACCAGGCGCTTGATGTCCTTCTGGCCGATGGCCACCAGCGCGCCGTAGACGATCCCGATCAGCGCCAGCACGGCGATCACGGTGGCGAAGTTCCGCGAGGCGTTGGGGAACAGGCCGAGGCAGAAGCGCAGCATCGCGAAGGTGCCGACCTTGTCGACCACCGCGGTGATCAGCACGGCCGTTCCGGCGGTGGACTCGCCCATCGCGTTCGGCAGCCAGGTGTGCAGCGGCCACAGCGGCGCCTTGACGGCGAAGGCGAAGAAGAAGCCGAGGAACAGCGCCCGCTCCGCGTTCGGGTCGAGGTTGAGCTTGCCGCTCGCGATGGCGTCGGTCAGCGTCGGCAGGTCGAAGGTGCCGAAGCCCTGGCCGGCGGCGATCACGTACAGGCCGATCACGGCCGCCAGCATCACCAGGCCGCCGAGCAGGTTGTACAGCAGGAACTTGACCGCCGCGTAGGACCGCTGCCGGTCCGACTCGGGGCCGCCGGCCCGGTCGCCGAAGCCGCCGATCAGGAAGTACATCGGGATCAGCATGGCTTCGAAGAACACGTAGAACACGAAGACGTCGGTGGCCAGGAACGACACGATCACCATCGCCTCGACGGCGAGGATCAGTGCGAAGAAGCCCTGGGTGCGGCGCTTGGACTCGAAGCCGCCCTCGACGGCCGCCGGGTCCGCGTCGTGCCAGCCGGCCAGCATCACCAGCGGGACCAGCACGGCGGTGAGCAGGACGAGCACGGTGCCGATGCCGTCGGCGCCGAGCGAGAAGTTGATGCCGAAGGAGCGGATCCAGCTGTGGGACTCGGTCAGCTGGTAGCGCGCCCCGCCGGGTTCGAAGGACGCGGCGACGGCGGCGGCCAGCGCCAGGGTGGCGGCCGAGACCGCCAGCGCGACGGTCTTGGTGGTGCGGCGCCGGGCCTCGGTGGTGCCGGCCGGCAGCGCGGCGGTGAGCACCGCGCCCGCGGCCGGCACCGCGCAGGTGGCGGAGAGGAGGTAGCTCATCAGACCGACCTCATCAGGAGAGTGGAGGCGACCAGCACCAGCGTGCCGCCGAACATGGAGAGCGCGTACGTGCGGACGAAGCCGGTCTGCACCCGGCGGAGCCGGGAGGAGATGCCGCCGATGGTGGCGGCCAGGCCGTTGACGAAGCCGTCCAGGCCCCTGCTGTCGAACCAGACCAGGGTGGCGGCCAGCGCGGTGCCCGGGCGGACCAGGACGGCGTGGTTGAAGTCGTCCTGGAGCAGGTCGCGGCGGGCCGCGCGGGTCAGCGGGGAGCCGACCGGCGGGATCACCGGCACCGGGCTGCGGCCGTACATCAGGTACGCGACCGCGACGCCGGCCAGCATGCAGACGGTGGTGATCGCGGTGACGGTCAGCGCGGAGAGCGGCGAGTGGCCCTCGGAGAAGCCGGTGACCGGCTCCAGCCAGTCGACGAAGGAGTCGCCGTAGACGAAGAGCCCTCCGGCGAAGACCGAGCCGAAGGCCAGCACGACCATCGGCAGGGTCATGGTCTTCGGGGACTCGTGCGGGTGCGGCTCGTGGCCCTCGGCGTCGGTCTTCCAGCGCTTCTCGCCGAAGAAGGTCAGGACCATCACGCGGGTCATGTAGAACGCGGTGACGGCGGCGCCGACCAGGGTGCACAGGCCGAGGATCCAGCCCTCGGTGCCGCCCTTGGCGAAGGCCGCCTCGATGATCTTGTCCTTGGAGAAGAAGCCGGACAGGCCGGGGAAGCCGATGATCGCCAGGTAGCCGAGGCCGAAGGTGGCGAAGGTGATCGGCATGTACTTGCGCAGGCCGCCGTAGTGACGCATGTTCACTTCGTCGTCCATGCCGTGCATGACCGATCCGGCGCCGAGGAAGAGCCCGGCCTTGAAGAAGCCGTGGGTCACCAGGTGCATGATCGCGAAGGCGTAGCCGATCGGGCCGAGGCCGGCCGCCAGGATCATGTAGCCGATCTGCGACATGGTCGAGCCGGCCAGCGCCTTCTTGATGTCGTCCTTGGCGCAACCGACGATCGCACCGAAGAGCAGGGTGACCGCGCCGACCACGACCACCGCGGTCTGCGCGTCCGGCGCCAGGTTGAAGATCGCCGAGGAGCGGGTGATCAGGTAGACGCCGGCGGTCACCATGGTGGCGGCGTGGATCAGGGCCGAGACCGGGGTCGGGCCCTCCATCGCGTCGCCGAGCCAGGACTGCAGCGGCACCTGGGCGGACTTGCCGCAGGCGGCCAGCAGCAGCGTCAGGCCGATCGCGGTGAGCCTGCCCTCGCTCGCCTCCCCGGCGCCCTGGAAGACCGGGCCGAAGGCGAAGGAGCCGAACTCGGCGAACATCAGCATGATCGCGACCGACAGGCCGATGTCGCCGACCCGGTTGACGATGAACGCCTTCTTGGCGGCCGTCGCGGCGCTCGGCTTGTGCTGCCAGAAGCCGATCAGCAGGTACGAGGCGAGGCCCACGCCCTCCCAGCCGACGTACAGCAGCAGGTAGTTGTCGGCCAGCACCAGCAGCAGCATGGCGGCCAGGAACAGGTTGAGGTAGCCGAAGAAGCGGCGGCGGCGCTCGTCGTGGGCCATGTAGCCCACCGAGTACACGTGGATCAGGGTGCCGACGCCGGAGATCAGCAGGACGAAGGTCATGGACAGCTGGTCGAGCTGGAAGGCCACGTCGGCCTGGAAGCCGTTGACCGGGATCCAGCTGTACAGGTGCTCGGTGACCGCGCGGTCCTCCGGGGCGCGGCCCAGCATCTGTGCGAACAGGGTCAGGCCGAAGCCGAAGGAGAGCGCGGCGGCCAGCGTGCCGAGCCAGTGACCGAAGCGGTCCAGGGCGCGGCCGCCGAGCAGCAGCAGGGCAGCTCCGACCAGGGGCGCTGCGATCAGCGCCGGAATGAGAGAGTTCACCGAAGGCCCTCCGCCTACAGCTTCATCAGGTTGCTGTCATCGACCGAAGCCGAGTGCCTGGTCCGGAAGATGGACACGATGATGGCGAGGCCGACCACGACCTCGGCCGCCGCGACCACCATGGTGAAGAACGCGATGATCTGGCCGTCCAGGTTCCCGTGCATCCGGGAGAAGGTGACCAGCGCCAGGTTGGACGCGTTGAGCATCAGCTCCACGCACATGAACAGCACGATCGCGTTCCGCCGGATCAGCACGCCGGAGGCACCGATGGTGAACAACAGGGCGGCGAGATAGAGGTAGTTGACCGGATTCACTCCGCGGCCTCCTCGTGGTTCGGCACGGTCTCCAGCGCCTGCCGGGGGCCGGTCACCGGGGGCCGGGCGGAGGACGGCCGGCCGAGCAGGTCGGCCGTGGTCTCCTCCAGCTCGGCCATCCGCCGCAGCATGTCCTGGCTGACGTCGCGGATCTGGCCGCGCTCGCGCAGGGTGGCCATCACCGAGTCCTCGGCGATGGTGCCGTCCGGCAGCAGCGCCGGGATGTCCACCGCGTTGTGCCGGGCGTACACGCCGGGCGCCGGCATCGGCGGCACCTGGATGTTGTCCTTGACCCGCTGCGCGGCGAGCTGGCGCTGGGTCAGCGGCTTGCGGACCCGCTCGCGGTGGGTCAGCACCATCGCGCCGACCGCCGCGGTGATCAGCAGGGCGCCGGTGATCTCGAAGGCCCAGACGTACTTGGTGAAGATCAGCCGGGCCAGGCCCTGCACGTTGCCCTCGGCGTTGGCCGCGGACAGCCCGGTGAAGTCCTTCAGCTTGGCGTTGGCGATGCCCGCGATCAGCAGGACGCCGAAGCCGAGGCCGCAGAGCACCGCGGCGATCCGCTGGCCCTTCAGCTGCTCCTTCAGCGAGTCGGCGCTGGTCACGCCGACCAGCATCACGACGAACAGGAAGAGCATCATGATCGCGCCGGTGTAGACGACGATCTGCACCACGCCGAGGAACACCGCGCCCTGCGCCAGGTAGCAGACCGCCAGGGCCATCATCGTGGCGGCCAGGCAGAGCGCGCTGTGCACCGCCTTCTTCATCAGCAGCATGCCGAGCGCACCGCCGACGGCGATCACGGCGAGGATCCAGAACTGGACGGCCTCTCCGGTGGAGGTCATGACTGCACCTCCTTCTCGTGCGGGTGCTTCTCCTGCTGCACCGTGCCGGGCGCCGCACCGGTGATCTCGCCCCGGTAGTACGCGCCCTCGTCGGCGCCGGGGAAGATCGAGTGCGGGGAGTCGACCATGCCCTCGGTCAACCCGACCAGCAGCTGCTCCTTGGTGAAGATCAGGTCGGCCCGGCTGGAATCGGCCAGCTCGTACTCGTTGGTCATGGTCAGCGCCCGGGTCGGGCAGGCCTCGACGCACAGCCCGCACAGGATGCAGCGGGCGTAGTTGATCTGGTAGACCGCGCCGTAGCGCTCACCGGGCGAGTAACGCTCCTCGTCCCGGTTGTCGGCGCCCTCGACGTAGATCGCGTCGGCCGGACAGGCCCAGGCGCACAGCTCGCAGCCGACGCACTTCTCCAGGCCGTCCGGGTGCCGGTTCAGCTGGTGGCGGCCGTGGAAGCGCGGCGCGGTGGGCTTCTTGTACTCCGGGTACTGCTCGGTGAGCCGCTTCTTGAACATGGCCTTGAAGGTCACGCCGAAGCCGGCCGCCGGGCCGAGGATCGACTTCTCGGATGACTCGTCGGACATGTGCGGCTCAGCTCCCTTCGGAATGGTCGGCCCCGTTGAGGGCGTCCTGGAGTTGCGGGGCCCGGCTGCGCCGGCGCGGGACGGGCGGTAGCTCCTGGCCCGGCAGCGGCGGTACGGGGTAGCCGCCGGCCATCGGGTCGAAGGCGCCGCCGTTCTCCTCCTGCGGCTTCTCCTCGGGCTTGCGCCGCATCAGGTCCCAGACCAGCGCGAGCAGCAGGACCGCGCCGAGCGGGGCGCCGACGTACAGCACCACCCGGGCGAAGTCGTAGCCCTCGTTGCGCAGCGCCCGGACGCTGGAGACCATCACCAGCCAGACCAGCGAGACCGGGATCAGCACCTTCCAGCCCAGCTTCATGAACTGGTCGTAGCGCAGGCGGGGCAGGGTGCCGCGGAGCCAGATGAAGAAGAACAGCAGCAGCTGGATCTTCAGGGTGATCCAGAGCATCGGCCACCAGCCGTGGTTCGCCCCCTCCCAGAAGGTGGAGATCGGCCACGGGGCCCGCCAGCCGCCCAGGAAGAGCGTGGACGCCACCGCCGAGACGGTCACCATGTTGACGTACTCGGCCAGCATGAACATCGCGAACTTCAGCGAGGAGTACTCGGTGTTGAAGCCGCCGACCAGCTCGCCCTCGGCCTCCGGGAGGTCGAACGGCGCCCGGTTGGTCTCGCCGACCATCGCGATGATGTAGACGATGAACGAGACCGGTAGCAGCACCGCGAACCAGGTCGGTTGCTGGGAGGCGACGATCTCCGAGGTGGACATCGAGCCCGAGTAGATGAACACCGCCGCGAAGGACAGGCCCATCGCGATCTCGTAGCTGATCATCTGGGCGGAGGAGCGGATACCGCCGAGCAGCGGGTAGGTCGAGCCGGAGGACCAGCCGGCCAGCACGATGCCGTAGATGCCGATCGAGGCGGTCGCCAGGATGTAGAGCAGGGCGATCGGCAGGTCGGTCAGCTGGAGCGGCGTCCGGGTGCCGAAGATCGACACCTGGTCGTCGGCCGGGCCGAACGGGATCACCGCGAAGGCCATGAAGGCCGGGATCGCGGACACGATCGGCGCCAGGATGTAGACCGCCTTGTCGGCGCCCTTGACCACCAGGTCTTCCTTGAGCGCCAGCTTCACGCCGTCCGCGAGGGACTGCAGCATGCCCCAGGGACCGTGCCGGTTGGGGCCGATCCGCAGCTGCATCCAGGCGACGACCTTGCGCTCCCAGACGATCGCGATCAGCACCGTGCCGACCAGGAAGGCGAAGACGAACACCGCCTTCAGCAGCACCAGCCACCAGGGGTCGCGGCCGAAGTACCCGAGGGTCTCGTATGCGGCGAGAGTGTTCACTGGGCGTCCTCCGCCGGGGCGATGGTGACCAGGTGGCCGACCGTGGTGCCGAGCGAGCGGTGGACGCCGCCGCCCGGGGTGGAGTTGAGCGGCAGCCAGACCGTGCGGTCCGGCATCGCGTCGGTGATCTCCAGCGGGAGGACCAGCGAGCCGGCCGGGCCGGTGATCCGCAGGACGCCCGCCGCGCCGATCTCCTCGGCGGTGGACGCGGAGATCCGGGCCACCACCGGGTGGCGGGTGCCGGCCAGGTGGGCGTCGCCGTCCTGCAGCGAGCCGTTGTCCAGCAGCATCCGGTGGCCGGCCAGCACCGCCTGGCCGGTGGCCGGGCGGGGCAGCGGCGCCGGGTGCGCCGCCGGGGCGCTCGGCCGGTCGCCCGCCCAGGGGGCGAAGGTGTCCAGCTCCAGCCGGGCCGCCCGGACGTCGGGCAGCCGGATCGGGCGCTCCAGGGCGTCCGCCAGCATGGTCAGCACCCGGGTCTCGGCGTGCAGGTGGCGCTGCATCAGCTGGTCGGGCTTGAGCGCCGGTTCGAACATCCGGACCCGGCCCTCCCAGTCCAGGAAGGTGCCGGCCTTCTCGGCGACCGCCGCGACCGGCAGCACCACGTCGGCGAGCGCGGTCACGGCGGACGGGCGCAGCTCCAGCGAGACGGTGAAGGCCCGGCCGAGCGCCTCCTCGGCGAGCGCCGGGTCCGGCAGGTCCTCGACCCCGACGCCGCCGACCACCAGCGCGTCCAGGTCGCCCTGGAGCACCGCCGCGAGGATCTGGTCGGTGTCCCGGCCGGGCCGGGACGGCAGTTCGGCGGTACCCCACAGCTCGGCCGCCTCGGCCCGGGCGGCGGGCACGGTGACCGCACGGCCGCCGGGCAGCAGGCCCGGCAGCAGGCCGGCCTCGACCGCGCCCCGCTCGCCGGCCCGGCGCGGCACCCAGGCGAGCTTCGCCCCGGTGGTGTGCGCGAGCCGCAGCGCGGCGGTCAGGCCGCCGGGCACCTGGGCCAGGCGCTCGCCGACCAGGATCACCGCGCCCGGGCTGCGCAGCGCGTCCGCGCAGCGCCCGGCGTCGTCGGCCAGCACCTCGTCGCCGCCGAGCGCGTTCAGCCACTCGGCCTCGGTACCGGGGGCGGCGGGCAGCAGCGCGCCGCGCAGCTTGCCCAGGCCCCGGGTGGCGTGCGAGGCGATCGCGAAGACCCGCAGGCCGGCGGCCCGGTTGGCCTTGCGCAGCCGCAGGAAGACGATCGGCGCCTCCTCCTCGGCCTCCAGGCCGACCAGCAGCACCGCAGGGGCGGCCTCCAGCTGGTGGTAGCTCAGCCCTTCGCCGTCCAGGTCGACGCCGCGGCCGGCGACGGCGGCGGCCAGGAAGTCCGCCTCCTCGCCGCTGTGCGGGCGGGAGCGGAAGTCCACGTCGTTGGTGCCGAGCGCGACCCGGGCGAACTTGCCGTACGCGTAGCCGTCCTCGACCGTCACCCGGCCGCCGGTCAGCACCGCGGCGCGCGCGCCGCGCAGGCCCGCGGCGGCCGCGGCCAGCGCCTCCGGCCAGGAGGCGGGGACGAGTTCACCGCTGTCGTCGCGGACCAGCGGGGTGGCGATCCGGTCGCGCTGCTGGGCGTAGCGGAACGCGAAGCGGCCCTTGTCGCAGTTCCACTCCTCGTTCACCTCCGGCTCGTTGCCGGCCAGCCGGCGCAGCACCTTGCCGCGGCGGTGGTCGGTGCGCTGGCCGCAGCCCGCCGAGCAGTGCTCGCACACGCTCGGGGAGGAGACCAGGTCGAACGGGCGGGAGCGGAACCGGTAGGCCGCCGAGGTGAGCGCGCCGACCGGGCAGATCTGGATGGTGTTGCCGGAGAAGTACGAGGTCAGCGGCTCGTCGTCGCCGATGCCGACCTGCTGCAGCGCGCCGCGCTCGATCAGGTCGATGAACGGGTCGCCGGCGATCTGCTGGGAGAAGCGGGTGCAGCGGGCGCACAGCACGCAGCGCTCGCGGTCCAGCAGCACCTGCGAGGAGAGCGGGATCGGCTTCTCGTAGGTGCGCTTCATGCCCTCGAAGCGGGAGTCGGCGTCACCGGTGGACATCGCCTGGTTCTGCAGCGGGCACTCGCCGCCCTTGTCGCAGACCGGGCAGTCCAGCGGGTGGTTGATCAGCAGCAGCTCCATCACGCCGCGCTGCGCCTTCTCGGCGACCGGCGAGCTGACCTGCGTCCTGACCACCATGCCCTCGGCGACCGGGATCGTGCAGGAGGCGACCGGCTTGCGCTGGCCCTCGACCTCGACGATGCACTGCCGGCAGGCGCCGGCCGGGTCGAGCAGCGGGTGGTCGCAGAAGCGCGGGATCTGGGTGCCGATCTGCTCGGCGGCGCGGATCACCAGCGTCCCCTTGGGGACCTGGACCTCGACGCCGTCGATGGTGAGCGTGACGAGCTCCACTCCGGTGGAGGACTCGGTGACGGTCACGCGTGCACCTCCCTCTCGGTGGCGGACTCGTGGACGTGCGCCCGGCCGGCCCAGACGGTGGACGCCGCCGGGTCGAAGGGGCAGCGGCGCTCGGTGATGTGCTGCTCGTACTCCTCGCGGAAGTGCTGCAGCGAGGAGACGATCGGGCTGGCGGCGCCGTCGCCGAGCGCGCAGAAGGACTTGCCGTTGATGTTGTCGGCGATGTCGAGCAGCTTCTCCAGGTCGCCGGCGACGCCCTGGCCCGCCTCGATCCGCTTGAGCAACTGCACCAGCCAGTACGTGCCTTCGCGGCACGGGGTGCACTTGCCGCAGGACTCGTGGGCGTAGAACTCGGTCCACCGGGTGACCGCCCGGACCACGCAGGTGGTCTCGTCGAAGACCTGCAGCGCCTTGGTGCCGAGCATCGAGCCGGCCGCGCCGACGCCCTCGTAGTCGAGCGGCACGTCCAGGTGCTCGTCGGTGAACATCGGGGTGGACGAGCCGCCCGGCGTCCAGAACTTGAGCCGGTGCCCGGCCCGGATGCCGCCGCTGATCTCCAGCAGCTGGCGCAGCGTGATGCCGAGCGGCGCCTCGTACTGGCCGGGGTTGGTGACGTGCCCGGAGAGCGAGTAGAGGGTGAAGCCGGGCGACTTCTCGGTGCCCAGCGCCTTGAACCACTCCTTGCCCTTGGCCAGGATCGGCGGCACCGAGGCGATCGACTCGACGTTGTTGACCACCGTCGGGCAGGCGTACAGGCCGGCGACGGCGGGGAACGGCGGGCGCAGTCGCGGCTGGCCGCGGCGGCCCTCCAGCGAGTCGAGCAGCGCGGTCTCCTCGCCGCAGATGTACGCCCCGGCGCCGGCGTGCACGGTGATGTCGAGGTCGATGCCCGAGCCGAGGATGTTCTTGCCGAGGTACCCGGCCTCGTACGCCTCGGCGACGGCCGCGTGCAGCCGGCGCAGCACCGGCACGACCTCGCCGCGCAGGTAGATGAAGGCGTGCTCGCAGCGGATCGCGTACGAGGCGATGATCATGCCCTCGATCAGCGAGTGCGGGTTGGCGAAGAGCAGCGGGATGTCCTTGCAGGTGCCCGGCTCGGACTCGTCGGCGTTGACCACCAGGTAGTGCGGCTTGCCGTCGTTCTGCGGGATGAACTGCCACTTCATGCCGGTCGGGAAGCCGGCGCCGCCGCGGCCGCGCAGGCCCGAGTCCTTGACCAGCCCGATGACCTCGTCGGGCTGCAGGGCGAGGGCGGCGCGCAGCCCTTCGTAGCCGCCGTGGTGGCGGTAGGTGGCCAGCGTCCAGGGGCGGGAGTCGTCCCAGGAGGCGGAGAGCACCGGCGAGAGCAGCTTCTCGGCCGGCTCGGCGGAGGTCATCACGCTTCCGTCCCTTCGTGCCGGGGGGATACCACCTTGGTGCCGGGGGTGCCGGGCAGTGCCTCGCCCTTGGCCAGGCGCAGGCCGGCCAGCGAGGGCGCGCCGCCGGCGCCGGACTCGTCGTTGGCGCCGGGCCGCTCGTCGGGGAAGCCGGCCAGGATCCGGGCACTCTCCTTGAAGGAGCAGAGCTTGGCGCCGCGGGTCGGGCTGACCTCCTGGCCCTCGCGCAGCCGGTCGACCAGCTGCTTGGCGCTCTCCGGGGTCTGGTTGTCGAAGAACTCCCAGTTGACCATCACCACGGGGGCGTAGTCGCAGGCCGCGTTGCACTCGATGTGTTCGAGCGAGATCGAGCCGTCCTCGGTGGTCTGGTTGTTCTCGATGCCGAGGTGCTGCTTGAGCTCGTCGAAGATCTGGTCGCCGCCGAGCACCGCGCACAGCGTGTTGGTGCACACGCCGACGTGGTACTCGCCGGCCGGCCGGCGGCGGTACATGGTGTAGAAGGTCGCGACGGCGGTGACCTCGGCGGTGGTGAGGTCCAACTGCTCGGCGCAGAAGCGGATGCCGGTGGAGGAGACGTACCCCTCCTCGCTCTGCACCAGGTGCAGCAGCGGCAGCAGCGCGGAGCGGCCGACCGGGTAGCGGGCGATCAGCTCGCGCGCGTCGTTCGCCAGCCGCTCGTGCACCTCCGGCGGGAAGGGCTTGGCCGGCAGCGCCGGCAGGCCGAGTTCGACGTTGCTCACCGGTCCACGCCTCCCATCACCGGGTCGATCCCGGCCACCGCGACGATGACGTCGGCGACCTGGCCGCCCTCGCACATCGCCGCCATCGTCTGCAGGTTGGTGAACGAGGGGTCGCGGAAGTGGACGCGGTAGGGCCGCGTGCCGCCGTCGCTGACCACGTGCACCCCGAGCTCGCCCTTGGGCGACTCGACCGCCGCGTACGCCTGGCCGACCGGGACCCGGAAGCCCTCGGTGACCAGCTTGAAGTGGTGGATCAGGGCCTCCATCGAGGTGCCCATGATCTTCCGGATGTGGTCGAGCGAGTTGCCCATCCCGTCCGGTCCGATGGCCAGTTGGGCCGGCCAGGCGATCTTCTTGTCGGCGACCATGACCGGGCCGGGCTTCAGCCGGTCCAGGCACTGCTCGGCGATCCGCAGCGACTGCTTCATCTCCTCCAGGCGGATCAGGAACCGCCCGTAGGAGTCGCAGGTGTCGGCGACCGCGACCTCGAAGTCGTAGTTCTCGTACCCGCAGTACGGGTCGGTCTTGCGCAGGTCGTGCGGCAGGCCGGTGGAGCGCAGGATCGGGCCGGTGGCGCCGAGCGCCAGGCAGCCGGGCAGGTCCAGGTGGCCGACGTCGACCAGGCGGGCCTTGAACACCGGGTTGTCGGTGGCCAGCTTGTCGTACTCGTGCATCCGGGAGCGGAGCAGCTTGATGCCCTCGCGCATCTGGTCGACGGCGCCGGGCGGCAGGTCCTGGGCGAGTCCGCCGGGGCGGACGTACGCGTGGTTCATCCGCAGGCCGGTGACCAGTTCGAAGATGTCCAGGATGACTTCGCGGTCGCGGAAGCCGTAGATCATCAGCGTGGTGGAGCCGATCTCCATGCCGCCGGTGGCCAGCGCCACCAGGTGCGAGGAGATCCGGTTGAGCTCCATCATCAGCACCCGGATCACCGAGGCCCGCTCGGGGACGTCGTCGGTGATGCCGAGCAGCTTCTCGACCGCCAGGCAGTACGCCGTCTCGTTGTAGAGCGGCGTCAGGTAGTCCATCCGCGTCACGAACGTGGTGCCCTGGACCCAGGTCCGGTACTCCATGTTCTTCTCGATGCCGGTGTGCAGGTAGCCGATGCCGCAGCGGGCCTCGGTCACCGTCTCGCCGTCGATCTCCAGGATCAGCCGCAGCACGCCGTGGGTGGACGGGTGCTGCGGGCCCATGTTGACGATGATCCGCTCGTCGTCCGCGCGGGCCACCGCCTCGGCGACCTCGCCCCAGTCGCCACCGGTGACGGTGAAGACCCGCCCTTCGGTGGTCTCCCGCGAGCCTGCTTCGTGGTGAACGCTCATCAGGTGTACGACCTCCGCTGGTCGGGAGCCGGGATCTGGGCGCCCTTGTACTCGACGGGGATGCCGCCGAGCGGGTAGTCCTTGCGCTGCGGGTGGCCCAGCCAGTCGTCCGGCATCATGATCCGGGTCAGCGCGGGGTGGCCCTCGAAGACCAGCCCGAAGAAGTCGTAGGTCTCCCGCTCGTGCCAGTCGTTGGTCGGGTAGACCGACACCACCGACGGGACCGTCGGGTCCGCGTCGGGCGCGGTGACCTCCAGCCGGATCAGCCGGCCGTGGGTGATCGAGCGCAGGTGGTAGACGGCGTGCAGCTCGCGGCCCTTGTCGTGCGGGTAGTGCACGCCGCTCACACCGAGGCACAGTTCGAAGCGGAGCGCCGGGTCGTCGCGCAGCGTGCGGGCGGTCCGCAGCAGGTGCTCGCGGGCGATGTGGAAGGTCAGCTCGTCCCGGTCGACGACGGTCTTCTCGATCACGTCGGAGACGTCGAGGCCCTGCTCCTCGAGCGCGCCCTCCAGCTCGTCGGCCACCTCGTCGAACCAGCCGCCGTAGGGGCGGGAGGAGGCGCCGGGCAGGGCGATCGGGGCCTGCAGGCCGCCGAAGCCGGAGGTGTCGCCGGTGCCCTGCGCGCCGAACATGCCCTGGCGCTTCCCGACCACCTCGATCGGGATCTCTTTCCGGGTCGCGGGGACCTGGGGCTCCTCGCTCATCGCAGCAGCCCCCGCATCTCGCTGGTCGGGGTGGCCTGCAGCGCGAGCTCCTCGGCGAGCTCCTCGGCCCGGCGCTTGTTCACGCCGAGCTTCTCGCTCTGGATCTTCTCGTGCAGCTTGATGATGGCGTCCATCAGCATCTCCGGGCGGGGCGGGCAGCCCGGCAGGTAGATGTCCACGGGGACGATGTGGTCGACGCCCT
Organism: Kitasatospora sp. NPDC048365; assembly: GCF_043200835.1. NCBI lineage: Bacteria > Bacillati > Actinomycetota > Actinomycetes > Kitasatosporales > Streptomycetaceae > Kitasatospora > Kitasatospora sp. NPDC048365. The sequence goes on along the minus strand of NZ_JBICYJ010000012.1, from coordinate 166,127 downwards.
GGACGATCGCGTAGTTGTTGAACATGCCGCCGGAGGACGCGCACACGCCCATCGAGATGACCCACTTCGGATTGGCCATCTGGTCGTAGACCTGTCGCAGCACCGGCGCCATCTTCTGGCTCACCCGGCCCGCCACGATCATCAGGTCGGCCTGCCGCGGCGAACCGCGGAACACCTCCATGCCGAAGCGGGCCAGGTCGTAGCGGCCCGCGCCGGTGGTCATCATCTCGATCGCGCAGCAGGCCAGGCCGAAGGTGGCGGGGAAGAGCGACGCCTTCCGCACCCACCCTGCGGCAGCCTCCACGCTGGTGAGCAGAAAGCCGCTCGGCAGCTTCTCCTCGATTCCCATCCGTTCCCTCTCAATACCCTCAAGTCCGGTGGCTTGTCCGCCCGTTCACAAGGTCAGGATTCAGTCCCACTCCAGACCGCCGCGACGCCAGACATAGGCGTACGCGACGAACACGGTGGCGATGAACAGGAGCATCTCCACCAGCCCGAAGATCCCCAGGGCGTCGAAGCTGACCGCCCACGGGTAGAGGAAGACGATCTCGATGTCGAAGACGATGAAGAGCATCGCCGTCAGGTAGTACTTGATCGGGAACCGACCGCCGCCCACGGGCTGCGGGGTCGGCTCGATGCCGCACTCGTACGCCTCCAACTTGGCCCGGTTGTAACGCTTCGGGCCGGTGAGCGAGGCCATCACGACGGAGCCGACCGCGAACGCCGCCGCGATGGCACCGAGTACGAGGATCGGCGCGTAGGCATTCATAGCCCCCGCTCCCTCCGTCCAGTCGTCCTTGACTGCAGATCGGAACCGACGGGTCACCGTGGGGTGATCCCGTGATCCACTTCGTGAGATCCACCCCCATGTGAGGCAGTTCACAAAGCCCGGATCGAGCGCATCCTATGCCCGTCGGCTTGTGATCTGCGACACGCAGTTCCCGACGATCTTTGTGATCTGCGCCACCCGACAGACGGTCGCAAAGCGCACCAAGTCCCAATCGGTCAACGCAAAGCAGGCGAACGGACACAATCTGTCGCATTCAAGTGTGAAGCGACTGGTCAGAGGCCCGCGCACATATCAATCACAGGGCGACCGGGGCAAATTTCTTCATGATCAGGTTGACGTGATAAGGGGTCTCACCCGCCAGGTGGACCCCGGATGTCAGCCGCTTGACCCTTCGTTCACAAGCTCACGAGAGGGCTCGGCATGCTGGGCCTCCGGGAGGCGCTCAGACTTGAGACATGCCTCTCCCCCGCTACGGCGTGGCCATCGGTACCTTCCAGTCGTTCAGCCGGGACCCGAGTCACGACTTCGGGCACTGGTACCACGGCCACCTCGCCCTGAGCACGCCGCAGGGCACCTACCAGGCCGCGCTCGACGTGGACGCGCCGAGCAGCGTCGGGGTCTCCTACCGGGTGGTGGACGACTTACGGACGATCGACATCGCGACGGTCCGGGCCTTCGCCGACGGGTTCCACTTCCTCGCCTCGAACCCGACCTCCGGCGCCCTGGACTACGTGCGCAGCCCGATGCTGCGCGACCCGAGTTGGCTGGACCGGCTGAAGGAGCTGCTGCGCCGGCTCGGCCTGCTCTGGCGCCGCCCCGCGCCGGGCGACCCGGTGTTCCGGCCGAACCTCGCCGACCTGCTGGCCGGGCGGCTCGGCCGGTACTCGGCCTTCCGCCTCTTCCCCTGGGTGTCCAGCGACGGCGACAACGCCCTGGACGTGCTGGAGCCGCACCTGCACGCGGCGAGCCGGCTCTACGTCTTCGGCCAGGCCTTCGACACCGGTCTGGGGGTGCACGACGTCCACCAGAACCAGGGCGACCCGCCCGGCGACCACTACGCCGGCAACGGCATCTGGCAGGACGGCGCGGTGGTCTGCGAGAACCCCGACGGCAGCGTGGTGGTCTGGCAGATCAAGTTCAACACCCAGACCCTGGACACGGACTCCAACGGCAACCCGCGATGATGACGGGATGACCCGAAGCACCGTGGAAATACCGTCCACCGCCCGGCTCGACCTGCTCCCGCTGCGGGTCGAGCACGCCGAGGAGATGGCCGCGGTGCTCGCCGACCCGGCGCTGTACGCCTTCACCGGCGGCGAGCCGCCCACCGTCGAACAGCTGCGGGCCCGGTACGAGCGGCAGACCGCCGGCTCGCCGGACCCGGCGGAGGCGTGGTTCAACTGGGTCCTGCGGGCGGACGGTCGGCTGTGCGGCTACGTCCAGGCCACCGTGCGGGCCGCGGAGGCGGAGGTCGCCTGGGTGGTCGGCACGGCCTGGCAGGGCCGCGGCTACGCCGCCGAGGCCGCCCGCGCCCTGGTCGCGGCGCTGCCCGAGCCCACCGTGGTGGCCCACGTCCACCCCGACCACACCGCCTCCGCCGCCGTCGCCCGCGCGGCCGGACTGCTCCCCACCGACCGCATGCTCGACGGCGAGGCCCGCTGGGAGCTCAGGCGCGGGAAGCGACCCACGCCCGACCGTTGAGCGCGGAAGCGCCGGACGACCGGCCGTCGAGCGCGGGCCGAGCCGTCACCCGGCCTGCACCGGGCTCCGGTCGGCCCGACGGCTCCACCAGAGGAAGCCCCCGGCGGCGAGCGCCAGCAGGCCCGCGACACCGAACACGCCGACGATCCGGTCCGCTCCGATCACGTCGACCCCCGCGGCGGCCCACCAGATGACCACGAAGGTTGCCACGGCAGGAAGTTGGCCCATCGCGTCGACCACCCCGACCACCCGGCCGAGCCGGTCGGCGGGCACCGCCGCGAGCAGCAGCGGGGCAGCCGCGCAGGTGACCGCGGCCGTTGCTGCGCCGATCAGGAACACCACCGGAAGCGCGACCCACACCGACGTGAGCCAGCCGTACAACAGCAGGCCGCCACCGGCCGCCAGCACGCCGGACCGCAGCACCCGGGTGCGGTCCGGCCGGGCCAGGAGCAGTACCAGCGTGCCCAGCAGCAGGCCGGCGCAGTAGGCCGCCGACAGCCATCCGGCTTCCGCCGAGCCGGCGTGCAGCCCGGCCAGCACGAACACGGTGCCCAGGCCGGTGAGCAGCGATCCGCCGACCAGCACCGCCAGCAGGGCGAGCAGCACCGACCGGGCCGCCGTGCTGCCGAGCGCCGCGCGCAGGCCCGCATCGAGTTCGGGAAGGAGGCCGCGGCCCGGCCCGAGCGGATCCGCCGGCCGCAGCCGCACCCCGCGGAGCAGGACGGCACCGGCCACGTAGAGGCCGGCGTCGACCACCAGCGCGCCCCCGATACCCAGGGCCGACCACAGGAGCCCGGCCAGCACCCCGCCGAGGAGGACGGGAACGAGCAGCGAGACCGCCGCGCTGACGACCGCGGCGTGCTCGCGCCGCTCGGCGTCGACCACCCGGTTGATCGCGGCGAACCGGGCCGGGCCGAAGACCTGCGTGGCGCCCATGCCCAGCACGGTCAGCAGGACCGGCACGAGCGTCTGGTACGGCCCGAGCAGCTCGGCCAGCACCGCCGCGAGACCCGCTGTCACCGCGCCCACCACGGCGGCGCCGATCATGGTGCGTCGCTGGTCCCATCGGTCGGCGAACACGCCGGCGAGCAGGGCGACCGGTACGGCGACGACCGTCGTCGACAGGCTTCCCCAGGCCATCGCCCCCGGGGTGTGCCGGTCGAAGAATCCGGCCATGCCCCAGTAGGCCAGGACGGAGACGAGGCATGACCCGGCGAGCCGGACGACGACGTGGCCCGCCACCAGGAAGGCGTGGCTGCGATTCGAATTCACTGCCGAATGCTGTCAGTTCCCGGGAGCCGGACGGTAGCGGATTTCGCGGGCCGCCCGGCCCCGGGGCGGGCTCAGGCGCGCGGGGCGATCTTGGTGAGGCCGTTGATGACGCGGTCCATCGCGTCGCCGCCCTGCGGGTCGGTCAGGTTGGCGAGCAGCTTGAGGGTGAACTTCATCAGCAGCGGGTGGGTGAGGCCGCGTTCGGCGGCGGCCCGCATCACCTTGTCGTTGCCGATCAGCTTCACGAAGGCCCGGCCGAGCGTGTAGTAGCCGCCGTAGGTCTCCTTGAGCACCTGCGGGTAGTTGGCGAGCGCCTTCTCCCGGCCGGTGTCGGTGATCCGGGCCAGGGCCTGGACGATGACGCCGGCGGCGATCTTGCCGGACTCCATGGCGTACGCGATGCCCTCGCCGTTGAACGGGTTGACCATGCCGCCGGCGTCGCCGACCAGCAGCAGGCCGCGGGTGTAGTGCGGCTTGCGGTTGAAGGCCATCGGCAGCGCGGCGCCGCGGATCGGGTCGGTCATGTTCTCGGGGGTGTAGCCCCACTCCTCGGGCATCGAGGCGCACCAGCTCTTGAGCACCTCGCGCCAGTTGAGGTCGCCGAAGGCGGGCGAGGAGTTGAGGATGCCGAGGCCGACGTTGGAGGTGCCGTCGCCCATCGGGAAGATCCAGCCGTAGCCGGGCAGGAGCTTCTTCTCGCCGCCGCGGGTGTCCCACAGCTCCAGCCAGGACTCCAGGTACTGGTCCTCGCTGCGCGGCGAGGTGAAGTAGGTGCGGTAGGCGACGCCCATCGGGCGGGACTCGATCCGGTGCAGGCCCATGGCGAGCGAGAGCCGGGTGGAGTTGCCGTCGGCGGCGACCACCAGCGGGGCGGAGTAGGAGACTTCGCGCTTGTCCTCGCCGAGCTTGGCGGTGACGCCGGTGATCCGGCCGGTGCGGTCGTCCAGCACCGGGCCGGTCACGTTGCACTGCTCGACCAGGCGGGCGCCGGCCTTGACGGCCTGTCGGGCCAGCATCTCGTCGAAGTCGGCGCGCTTGCGGACCAGGCCGTAGCTGGGGAACTCGGCCAGCTCGGGCCAGTCGAGTTCCAGCCGGACGCCGCCGCCGATGATCCGCAGGCCCTTGTTGTGCAGCCAGCCGTTCTCCACCGAGACGTCGATGCCCATGTCGATCAGCTGCTTGGTGGCACGCGGGGTGAGGCCGTCGCCGCAGACCTTCTCCCGGGGGAACTCGGTCTTCTCCAGCAGGAGGACGTCGAGCCCCGCCTGGGCGAGGTAGTAGGCGGTGGTCGCACCGGCCGGACCGGCGCCGACCACGATCACATCGGCGGTGCTCTCGACGGCGCTCTGGGTCATGGCGGTTGTTCTCCCGATCACGGCTGGTAAGGGGCGGTCGCAGTCTACGGGGTGGGCTATTCGATGGGCTCGGAGGCGTTCCAGAGGTCGTTGAACCGCTGCATCCGCCGGGACACCCGGTCGGGGCTGGCCACCACCTGGATGCCGGCGATCATCGCGGGTCCGAGCGACTCGACGGGCAGACCGGGCGTCACCTCGTAGCTGACCGCCTGGTCGAAGACGATGAAGTCCATCATCGGGCCGAGCCGGGCGGCGTGCGGCAGGTCGCGGGTGGCGACGATCCGCACGGCGACGTTGAGCGCGGCCTGCGCCCGGCCGACCTGGCGGGCCTCCTCCAGGTCCTCGGGGCTGGGGTCGTCCAGGATGAACACCCGGCGGACCTTCACCCCGCGGGCGATCGCCTCGCGCTGCGCGGCCAGGTAGCGCAGGCCGAGTTCGGAGTTCCAGAAGCCGGCGTCGACCGCGGTGCTGGTGGCGTCGATGGAGACCGCGGTGGAGTCGGCCAGGGTGAGGATCCAGTCCCGGTCCTCGCCGTCGTAGCCGGCCACGCCGGCCTGCAGGCCCTCCATCAGGGCGACCACCCGGTCCACCACCCGCTGGACGAAGGCGTGCACGATCTCCGGCTGCCCGCCGAGGTGGGCGGCGCTGCGCACCAGCCGGTCGATCACCGCGATGTCCAGCTTGGACTCCTCCAGCCGGGCGTACAGTGCGGTGGCCTTGTTGATCCGGGCGAAGCCGCGGTCGACCAGTGACTCCACCTCGCGGGTGTGCGAGCTGAGCGCGCCCTCGTACGCGGCGAGCCGGCGTTCGAAGGAGACCAGGAAGTCGGCGATCAGCACGGTCGCGCCGAGCACCGTGGTCAGCATGACGCTGGTGCTGACGTCCTGGGCGACCAGCTGGCTGATCACGAAGGTGAGCGCGCCGGTGAAGGCGCTGGTGAGCATCCGGCGCAGGGCCGGAGTGAGGCGTATGTCCACAGCTCCCCCGAGCTCGTGAGTGGTGTGAGGCCCCGGTCGGTCGCCCGGCCGGTCAGTCCCCCCGTACGGTCGGCGCGGTCAGGCCGACGGCCTGCAGCGCCAGGTGGTCGCGGACCCGTTGGACGGAGGCCGTCCACTGCCGGGTGAAGCCGGGACGGGTTTCCAGGCCCTCCCAGAGCGGCGCCAGCGGCCGGGCGACCCGGGCGCCGGGCATCCACAGGTGCATCAGGTGGTTCACGGCCGGGCGCAGCCGCTGCACCGGGCCGGGCCCCGGGTCGGAGCCGAGGCCGCTGCGCTCGATCAGTCTGCCCAGGGTGGACAGCAGCCAGTCGTGCAGTGCGAGGTCCTCGCAGAAGGCGGCGACCTCCACCGGGTCGACGCTCTCCAGGGTGAGCCGCAGGGTGCGCCGGGTGTCGTCCTCGACGGTGAGCCGGCCGCCGGGCTCCTCGCCGGCCAGGTCGGCGCGGACGGCGGTCCAGCGCAGCCGGGTGCGGCGGGAGCGGAACGGGGCGCGGCGGTCCAGCCCGGCCTCCCGCTGCACCTCGGTGAGCAGCCGTTCGGTGAGCCCGCCGAGGTCGAGTCCGGTGCCGGGCTCCGCCGCGGCGAGGTGGCCGGCGGCGAGCTCCGCCGCCTCGCCCCGGCCGATCACCTCGACGGTGCCGGGGTGGGCCAGGTAGTGGCCCCAGGGCCGGCGCCGGTCGCCGCCGGCCGCGATCCGGGCGAGGGCCGAGGCCTGCAGCACCCGGCCCTCGGTGAGCACGGCGTGGGAGAGCACGGTGCCGACGCCGCGGACGGCCCGGTGCGAGGTGGTGGCGAGCGGGCAGTCGACGCCGGTCAGCAGGTCGGGCGACTGGGCGCGGACGTTGGGCCGCTGCGAGGAGCGGACCCGTCCGCCGTGGCGCAGGCCGAGCATCTTCTCGGTGGCGGCGCCGGGCAGTTCCACGGAGTGCTGGAGCAGGCCGGTGCGGACCTCGCCGAGCAGCAGCGCCGGGCCCTCGCCCGGCCGGTCGGGCCTCATGACTGCCCGTGGAAGAGGTAGCCGATCCGCCCGGTGAGCGCGTCGGGCAGCGGGACGCCCTCCTGCCGGGCCCGCTCGGCGAGCGCGCTCAGCACCGGCTCCTCGGGCGCCCACTGTTCGAGCAGCACGGTGACGGCGTGCTCGATCGGCAGGAAGCGCCGGGCGAGCACGGAGAAGGTCCGGTACGCGGCGAAGGGGTCGGCGGCCGGGTTGAGCCGGACCAGCGGCGGCAGGGCGTCCCAGCTGTCCGGGAAGGCGTCCGGCCGGGGCGCCGGCGGAAACACCTCCTGGCCGCGGTCGCGCAGCAGGCCGAGCCTCAGCAGCTGCCAGACGGCGGCCAGGTAGGGGCAGGACCAGGTGCGCCCGCCGTGCCGGGCGTCCCAGAGTTCGACGTCGAGGAAGACCGAGTGGCGGCCGGCCTCGGTCTCCCGGGGCGGTCGCCAGCCGCCGCCGGCGGCGCCCATCGCCTCGTCCAGGTCGTCGGCGGGGGTGCGCTCGCCGTTGGAGAGCCAGCCGGTGGCGGTGGCGGGCGGCCGGGAGCCGTTGGTGCCGGGCGGCGGGGACTCCACCAGCCGGGCCTCGACCAGCCGGGCGGGCTGGCGGCCGTCGGCCTCGGCGCAGGCGGACTCGCGGGCCAGGTAGTCGACGGTCAGGCCGCAGGCCTCGGCCTCGGCGACGATCTGCGGGACGACCTCGGCGGGGGTGGAGAAACGGGTGAAGTAGTCGTCGATCAGGAAGCAGGTGGAGATCCGCGGCCGCCGCCCGGCGGGCACCGGGCAGGCCGCGCGCGCGGCGTCGACCCACGGCTTGACCTGGGCGAACTGCTCGCGCAGCCGCTCCGGGCCGGCCATGAAGTCGTCCATGTACAGGTGGCCGATCTCCAGGGACAGGTGGGAGAGCGGCACCGAGGCGGTGCGCGGGTCGGCCGAGACCTCGCGGAAGGTGGTGTCCACTGTGCTTGCTCACTCCTGGCGTTCGACACGGGCCGGGCGACGAGTGACCTGGGCGGCGGTCAGAGCGGGGTCTCCCAGGCCCGGTCGTGGGTGAGCGCGGCGGCCAGCGCGGCGAAGGCCTCGGCGGTCTCGGTGTTGGCGACCCGGCTGGCCAGCACGTCGTCGTCGGTGATCAGCTGCTCCTGCCACTGCAGGACCGGGTCGAGCGGGACGGTGCCGAGCACCAGGGTCTGGCCGAGCCGGTGCTGGGAGGCGAGCCGGGTCAGGTCCTCGTGGCAGGCCCGCAGCCAGGCGGCCTGGGCGGGCCGCAGCAGGGTGAACATCGGCGAGGCCGGGTCGGGCACGGCGGCCCGGACGAAGCGCACCCGGTCGCGCAGCTCCTCCTCGTCGTGGCCGCGGGCGGTGCCGGCCGCCATGATGCCGCGGTCGCCGTAGACCAGCCCGGAGGCGGCGATGATGTGCTGCCGGGTCCACCGGTGGAAGACCAGCCAGCGGCTGACCACCTCGGCCAGCTCGGGCCGCGAGGTGGCCTCCAGCACCATCTCGGCGGCGTACGAGCGGCCGGCGCTGAGGTCGACCAGGATGATGTCGAACTCCTCCTCCAGCCGCAGGAACAGCTCGGTGCAGCGGCGGACCGCGTCGCTGCCGGTGACGAACTCGCCGCCGCCGCGGTCGCCGGGCACCAGGACCAGCTGGCCGCTGCCGGGCGGGCGGTTGCGCAGGCTGAGGCTGTCGGACTCGGCCCAGACGTTGACCCGCTTGGGTTCGGCGACGTTGCCGCGCAGGTAGGAGTGCAGGCCGGCCTGGTCGACGCCGCGCAGCGCGGTCGGCACGTCGAAGACCGCGGCACTGGTCGGCGAGCCGAAGTCGAAGTCGAGGTAGCAGACGTCGTCGCCGAGCAGGGCCCGGCGGTAGGCGATGTTGGCGCTGGTGACGGACCGACCGGTGCCGCCCTTGTCCGAGGTGGCGAAGATCAGCACGGGTCAGGACCTCCCGCCGGCCGCCCGGGCGGCGGCCAGGCCGTCCAGTTTGGCGAGCACCTCCAGGGCGAGCGCGCAGGCCGTTCCGGGGCGGTCGCGCAGGATCCTGCGGGCCCGCTGCAGCTGCACCTCGGCCTCGTGCAGGGTGTCCTGGACCGAGCGGAAGCCGCCGGAGCTGAGCTGCATCATCTCCTTGTCGAGCAGGTGGTCGGCCTCGCTGAGCAGGTCGGTGGCGACCTCGATCAGCCGGGGGCTGCGGATCGGGGTCTGCCCGATCACCCCGGCGGCCACCACCAGGCACTCGACCACGCGCTCGGTCATGCTCCAGGACAGCCGCGGCGGGCGCGGCTCGGAGTCGGGGAAGGCGGCGCTCAGGTCGTCCCAGAGCAGCGCGCCGGAGCCGTCGCCGATCCGGCGCTGCCACAGGTGGTCCATGACGCGTTCGGCGAGCCGGATCAGCCGGTCGTGGGCGCCGATGTTCCGGGACAGGCCGCCCAGTTGGAGGCTGCGCTTGAGCAGCTGGGCGGAGAAGTCGGAGACCGCCCAGCGCAGCAGCGGGCCGAGCTCCTCGGAGCCGTTCAGGGTGAGCACCACGCCGGGGTCGTGCAGCCGCAGCGCGCCGTCGTCGCGGCCCATCCGGCGGGTGGTGCGGGAGCGGACGGCCAGCTCCTCCATGACCGCGACGGTGCGGGTCAGGTCGTCGTCGGTGGCGCGCCGGCGGACCAGGTCCTGCACCAGGATGGAGGCGACCAGCAGCGAGAAGTACGCGGACTCCCGCTGGTCGGTGGTCCGCCAGGGGATGTCCTCCAGCGGCCAGGACTCGTCGTCGAAGCGGGCCAGCGCCGACCAGTACTGCTGGGTCAGTTCCCAGCGCAGCTGCAGCGCCTGGGCCATCCGCTGCTGGCCCTCGTTGAGCAGCCCGAGGGTCAGCGTCCGGTCGGAGAACAGGTCGGCGATGCCGTCGAGCGCGACCACGGTGAAGTACAGGTACGGGGCGGCCTCGGCCACGCCCTCGGGCTGGACGCCGACCTCCTCGCTGGTGACGACCGGCGGGTTGCCCTTCACGATGCCCCAGGACCAGCCGCACTCGAAGAGCAGGTTGTCGTTGTCCAGGTCGCCGGTGGTGGTCAGGCCGAGGGTGAAGTAGTCGCGGATGGTGGCGCGCAGCGGCTGCAGGCGGCGCTGGAGCTGCTGCACCACCACGCGGTTGGGGGCGCCGGTCTGGTTGACCATCGAGCACAGGGTGCGGCCGCGGTCGGAGTCCGGGTCGAAGACCGACACCGTGAAGCAGCGCAGCAGGGCGGCCATCGCGGCGGACAGCCGCAGGTTGGTCGCCTCCTCCAGCTTGTCGGCCATCTCCCGCAGGTCGGCCCGGCGGACCGTGCGGCGGAAGATCTTGAGGAAGCCCAGGGTGGCCAGCGAGAGGGTGATCGACAGCGAGTAGGAGTCCACCACGCCGAGCCGGTACTGCTCGGGGGTGGGGACGTCGTCCTCGTCGAAGGCGGCCAGGTAGTGGCCGGCCGCGAAGCTGGGCGCGTCCTCGCCGCCGTGCTTGGCCATGAACTCGGTGATGGCGTCCAGCATCCGGCGCGGGATCTCCACGCTGTCGCCGAGGCCGCGCAGCGAGCCGAGCACGTCCTGCGCGGTCTCGTCGGGCACGTCCAGGCGCAGCGAGGGCAGCTCGGTGGCCGGGTAGAGCACGCAGAGCAGCTGCTCCGCGTCGCTGACGCTGCTCGGATCCCCCCCGGAGCCGAGTTCCCAGGCCTTGTCGCTGAAGCTCTGCCGCCCGAGGGCCTGCCAGATCTCCAGCAGCTGCTGGCGTGGCTGGATCCGCAACTCTCACCCCGATCCGTCGGTGGTGCCCGGTCGTCCGTCCCCCGGTCGCCCGGCGGTCACTGCCCCTTGCGCCGGCCGAGGGCCAGCAGCATCCCGGTGTAGCCCTCGCGCAGCACGGGCTCGCCGGGGATCTCGATCCGTTCGACCCGCAGGCCCTGGTCGGCGTAGTCGGCCAGGCTGGCCAGCACGTCGTCGGAGTCGATCCGGCAGGCCGGGAACCGCAGGTCGCCGACGTCGTAGCCGAGCGAGTTCTCCATGAACGCCACCGCGAACGGGGCGCCCGGGGCCAGCGCGCCGGCGAACACGTCGACGGCGGTCTCGAACTCCTCGTGCGCCGTGGTCAGCGACTCCGCCACGAAGAACATCGTGCCGATCCCGTACCCGGAGCCGGGCAGCCCGTCGAACAGGTCCCCCTGCCGCACGTCGGCGGCCTCCGTCAGCCTCCCCCTCGGGTCCGCGAGTCGCGCGTAGACCTCGTTGCCGGCGCGCAGCACCTCCCAGAACGCGTCCCAGTTGTCGCCGTACCCGGTGACCGCAGTGCGCAACCACGCGACGTTGCGCGCCGAGCGTTCGAACAGGGTGATCTCCCGGCACCAGGGCAGCATCGCCAGCGACGGGTAGAGGTTGGTGCCCGCGCCGACGTCGATCCCGCGCAGCGACCGGTCCGCGGTGCCGTCGAGTTCGGCCAGGAAGTGGTCGCGCACCGTCGCCAGGATCTGCGCGTCGTCCGACCGCAGGGACCGGTAGTTGTGCTCGAGGTACGCGTCCGAGTCGAACAGGTCCCAGGGGGCTTCGCTGTTCGTCCGCGCGGGCAGGATGTCCATGAGAGACCTTTAAGTCGACTCGTGACGCACTGTCAATCCCGCCAAGTTACCGCAGCCGGACCCAGGTTGACGACTCGTCGGGAACACTCGGTACGACCGATCCGTAGCCGCCGGTGGTACCACCCCTACCGGCCGCGAGCCGCCGGAGGTACAGGCGTGGAACAGCGCTTCGCACGAACGAGTGATGTGATCCGGGTCGCGGGCGAGTCCGACCTCGTCCAGCTCAGCCGGATCGACCACGAGATCTTCCCGCACGACGCCTACCCGTTCTTCGTGCTGCGCCAGCTGTTCGAGGTCCACGGGGAGCGGTTCCTGGTGCTGGACTGCGACAGCCGGATGTCCGGGTACTCGCTGCTGGCCACCACGCCGGACGGCAAGCAGAGCTGGGTGCTCGGCCTCGGCGTGGTGCCGCACGCCCGCGGGGTGGGCCACGGCAGGCGGCTGATGGTGGAGAGCCTGGACCGGCTCTCCGCCGACCGGGTCGCCGAGGTGCGGCTGAGCGTCGAGCCGGGCAACGCCGTCGCGCTCAACCTGTACGAGTCGCTCGGCTTCTCCCGGGTCGACCACCGGCCGGACTACTTCGGGGCGGGCAGCGACCGCCTGATCCTCCGGCTCTCGCTCAGCGGGTGACCCGCCGGGCGACCCCCCGCGTCAGAGCTTGAAGCCGCGGTGCAGGGCGACCACGCCGCCGGTCAGGTTGCGCCAGGCGACCTTCGACCAGCCGGCCTGCTGGAGCTCGGCGGCCAGCGCCGGCTGGTCCGGCCAGGACCGGATCGACTCGGCCAGGTACACGTACGCGTCCGGGTTGCTGGAGACCGCGGTGGCCACCGGCGGCAGCGCGCGCATCAGGTACTCGGTGTACACGGTGCGGAACGGCGTCCAGGTCGGCGTGGAGAACTCGCAGATGACCAGCTTGCCGCCGGGCTTGGCGACCCGGTGCATCTCGCGCAGCGCGGCCGCGGTCTCCTGCACGTTGCGCAGCGCGAAGGAGATGGTCACCGCGTCGAAGGAGTCGTCGGCGAACGGCAGCTTCGTCGCGTCGCCGGCGGTCAGCGCCAGCTCGGGGTGGCGGCGCTTGCCCTCGGCGAGCATGCCGATCGAGAAGTCGCACGGCACGACGTCCGCGCCGGCCTCGGCGAACGGCAGCGAGGAGGTGCCGGTGCCCGCGCCCAGGTCCAGGACGCGCTGGCCCGCGGTCGCGCCGACCGCGTCGGCCACCGCGCGCCGCCACAGGCGGGCCTGGCCGAGGGAGAGCACGTCGTTGGTGCGGTCGTACTTGGCCGCGACGTCGTCGAACATCGCGGCGACGTCCTGCGGCTGCTTGTCCAGATGGGCTCGGGTCACGCCCCCATTGTTCACCAAGCGGCCGCGGCCGATCGCAGCGCCCTGCGCAATCACCGCGGCGCGGGCCGGCCGAGCCGTCGGCGCAGGGCCCGGCGGGGCCGTCAGCGCAGGGCCCGGCGGCCGCCCTTGCGGCGGCGGCGGGAGCGCTTGCCGTGGGTGATCGCCGGCATCCCCTCGGCGGCGAACGCCACGGTGGTGCGCACGCCGGCCCGGCCGGACGGGCGGGACCGGTGGTGGCTCCGGATCCGCCACAGGCAGAACACCAGCAGGGCGAGCGCCACCGGGACGCTGGTCTGCGCCAGCCCGATCCCGACCGGCTGCGGGTAGCGCTCCCCGCACACCCGGACCGCCGCCGGGTCGTCGGCGGCGCGCTCCAGGCAGATCCCGTCGCCGACCTTCGCGTCGGCCGGCAGCCACAGGTCGGCGGCGGAGAGCTTCCGGCCGTCCGCCTCGTAGCCGACCTGGCTGTAGGTGCCGGAGCCGCCGGGCAGCTGGGTGATCACGCCCTGGACCCGGACCGGGTGGGCGGCGATCCGGTCCGCCTGGTCGGCCTGGCGCCAGCCGAGCAGGCACATCCCGACCGCGACCACGGCGCTGAGCACCGCGCCGAGGTACCAGCCGCGGCCGCGCCGCGACATCGTCCGGGACACCGGGTTGCCGCGGGGGCGGTCGGGGGTCGCGGATCGCATGCTTCCTGTCCTGGCTCGGCAGCTCGGGGTGCTGAACCGGGATCGTAGCCGCTGGCGACCCCTCAGGTCACGGCCGGGTCGGGCGGCTCCATACGACCATCACACCGCGGACGCGAGATCAGGCCACGGCGGCCGGATCGTTCCTCACGGGCCGTCACCGCCGCCGGTACAGCAGCCGTCCGCCGAGCACCGTCGCCAGGCAGTGGCCCGCCCCGCGCTCCTCCAGCTCCGCGACCGACGCCGCGTCGAACACCGCGAAGTCCGCCGGGCCGCCGACCGCCAGCGGCCGGTGCACCAGCTCGGCGAGCCTCCCGCCGCCCGCCAGCGGGTCCAGCCCGCCCTCGCGGCCGTCCCCCGGCAGGGCCGCCAGGCCCGAGCGGGCCACCGCGGTACGCACCGCCTCCCGTTCGAACGGCCCGGCCACCGCCGTCGTCCCGAAGCCCAGCATCCGCTGCAGGCCGCGCCGGGCGCTCGGCCCGCGCTGCGCCTCCGGGACGTCCGCCAGCAGCGGCTCGGCGCCCAGCTCCTCCCGCGGGTCCGGGTGGTACGCGACCTCCAGCAGCCAGTGCCCGGCCGGATTTCGCAGCCCGGGCACCAGCAGCCCGTCCCACTCCCGCACCCGGGCCCCGGCCACCGGCGCGTACGGGCCGACCGCCGCCACCACCGCGCCGTCCACCAGCACCGCCCCGTCGGTGATCGACGGGGCGGCGGCGGGATCGGGCAGGACGAGCCGGGCCCGGTGCAGCGTCAGCATCAGTTCGTGGACAGGATCTTCAGCTCGGGGTGCGCGGTGCCGCCCTCGATCGCGGTGGAGGCGATGTGCGAGGCCACCCGCGGGTCGACCGGGTCGTTCGCCGGGTCGTCCAGCACCCGCAGGTGCTGGTAGGTGGTGGAGCGCTGCGCCGGGACGCGGCCGGCGGTGCGGATCAGGTGGATCAGCTCGGTCAGGTTGGAGCGGTGCTTGGCACCGGCCGCCGAGACCACGTTCTCCTCCAGCATCACCGAGCCGAGGTCGTCCGCGCCGTAGTGCAGCGACAGCTGGCCCGCCTCCTTGCCGGTGGTCAGCCAGGAGCCCTGGATGTGCGCCACGTTGTCCAGGAACAGCCGGGCGATGGCGATCATCCGCAGGTACTCGAAGACCGTGGCCTGGGTCGAGCCCTTCAGGTGGTTGTTCTGCGGCTGGTAGGTGTAGGGGATGAACGCCCGGAAGCCGCCGGTGCGGTCCTGCACGTCGCGGATCATCCGCAGGTGCTCGATCCGCTCGGCGTTGGTCTCGCCGGTGCCCATCAGCATGGTGGAGGTCGACTCCACGCCCAGGCCGTGGGCGGTCTCCATGATCTCCAGCCAGCGCTCGCCGGACTCCTTCAGCGGGGCGATCGCCTTGCGCGGGCGCTCCGGCAGCAGCTCGGCGCCGGCGCCGGCGAACGAGTCCAGGCCGGCCCGGTGGATCCGGGTGATCGCCTCCTCGACCGAGACGCCGGAGATCCGCGCCATGTGGTCGACCTCGGACGCGCCCAGCGAGTGGATCACCAGCTCGGGGAACTCCGCCTTGATCGCCGCGAAGTTCTTCTCGTAGTACTCCACGCCGTAGTCCGGGTGGTGGCCGCCCTGGAACATGATCTGGGTGCCGCCCAGCTCCACCGTCTCCGCGCAGCGGCGCAGGATCTCGTCCAGCTCCCGCGACCAGCCCTTGTCGCTCTTCGGCGGGACGTAGAAGGCGCAGAACTTGCACGCCGTCACGCAGACGTTGGTGTAGTTGATGTTCCGCTCGATGATGTACGTCGCGATGTGCTCGACACCGGCGTAGCGGCGGCGGCGCACCGCGTCGGCAGCCGAGCCGAGCGCGTGCAGCGGCGCGGAGCGGTACAGCTCCAGCGCCTCCTCCGGCGTGATCCGGCCACCGGCCGCCGCGCGGTCGAGGACGGCCTGCAGCTCAGCGGCGGACGGGGTCTGCTCGGACACCTGGCGGCCTTCTTTCTGTGCACTGTCTGGTCGACCGGGCCAGCCTACGCCCCTCCTACACCTGCCCGATCAGGGGCGCCGACTGCAGCAGCCGCACGTCGACGTCGGCCGGGAAGCCGCTGTCGTGGGCCACCCGGCGGGCGAACTCGGTGAGGCCGGCCAGCTGCCGCTCGCCGAGCGAGAAGTCCAGCGCCTCGCTGAAGTACGTCTGGAGCACCGGCGCGTCGAACTCCTCCCAGCGCGCCGCCTGCTCGGCGACCTTCCCGGCCTCCGCCAGCGACAGGTCGCGCGACTCCAGGAACGCCCGGTGCACCGCCGCCGTCATCTCCGGGTGGAGCTCCGCGTACTCGCGGCGGGCGGCCCAGACCGCGAAGACGAACGGCAGCCCGGTCCACTCCTTCCACATCGCGCCGAGGTCGTGCACCGCCAGGCCCTGCCGGGGCGCCTGCTCCAGCGAGGCGCGCAGCGCCGGGTCGCCGATCAGCACCGCCGCGTCCGCCTCGGCGAGCATCGCGTCCAGGTCGGGCGGGCAGGAGAAGTACTCCGGCCGGACGCCCTCCCGCTCCTCCAGCAGCAGCCGGGCGAGTCGTACCGAGGTCCGGCTGGTGGAGCCGAGCGCGACCCGCCGGCCGTCCAGCTCGCCGAGCGGGACCTTGCTGACGATCACGCAGGACATCACCGGCCCGTCGCTGCCCACCGCGATGTCGGGCAGCACCACCAGCTCCTGAGCGTGCCGCAGATACTCCACACAGGTGATCGGGCCGATGTCGAGCAGGCCATTGACCAACTGGTCGCTGAGCTTCTCCGGAGTGTCCTTGGTGAGGTCCAGATCCAGCAGGTTGCCGGTCCGGGCGAGGCCCCAGTAGAGAGGCAGACAGTTGAGGAACTGAATATGTCCCACCCGTGGCCTGATCACCGTGTGCTCCCTTTGCCGTTCGTGCTCTCCTGGCAGGGTATGCCCGGCTTACTCCAGGCCTTGCAACAGGTGCCCGACACACCGTCTCGCACCTGCGTTCACCCCTGGTAGGGGCAGCCCCCGCGTGCTACGGTTCCAACCAGTTGCAGTTTGATTCCCCTTGCAGTACTTGGAGCCTGCGGAGCATGTAACCGCGGGCTTTTTGTAATTTTTCAGTAGAAAACTCCGGTCAAGGCCGGAGGCAGGGCGATCAGCGCAGCGGACGGATGGTCACACGGTGTGGCCTCCCATACGTCCCTCGCAAGGAGAACGGCATGGCTCAGGGAACCGTCAAGTGGTTCAACGCTGAGAAGGGCTTCGGCTTCATCGCCCAGGAGGGCGGCGGCCCCGACGTCTTCGTCCACTACTCCGCCATCAACGCTAGCGGCTTCCGCTCGCTGGAGGAGAACCAGGCGGTCAGCTTCGACGTCACCCAGGGCCCGAAGGGTCCGCAGGCGGAGAACGTCACCCCCGTCTGACAGTCCTCTGATGTTCTGATCGCTCACGGCCCCTGACGGGTCCGTACGAGAGCAGTCCCAAGGGGGCCCGGCACGGTTCGTCCGTGCCGGGCCCCCTGCCTGTCTGCCCGTCACCCCGATGTGGAACCATCCGACCGGAGGGGGCGTCCCGATCAGGGACACGGCAACACACGGGGGAGACCAGGTTCGGCATGGCAGCGGCCATCGGCGGGAAACGTCCCCGCACCGCGGCGATTCGCGCCGCCCTGGCGGCCATGGCCGTCCTCAGCATCGCCGGCGGCTCGCTCGCCGTGGGGAAGTACTGGGCCGCACCGGCGGACCAGACGGTGACCACGTCCGCGACCACGCCGCTGGCCTGCTTCACCCCACAGATCGCCGGCCACCGCGGTTCGCCGAAGCGCGCGCCCGAGAACAGCATCGCCTCGTACTCGGCCGCGCTCTCCGAGGGCGCCGACTGGCTGGAGACCGACGTCCGGGTCACCCGGGACGGCGTTCCGGTCCTGCTGCACGACCTGACCGTCGACCGGACCACCAACGGCACCGGCCAGGTCCAGGACCTCACCTACGAGCAGGTCTCCAGGCTGCGGACCAAGGACGGCCGGAACGCCCAGCCGATACCCCGGCTCGCCGACCTCCTGGAATGGATGAGGGGTCGCCACACCCGGCTGCTGATGGAGATCAAGGAACTCCGCAACCCCCAGGACGCCGCCGGGATCGCCCGGATGGCCTCGGCCAGCGGCCTGGACATCGAGCTGTACTCCTTCTACGCCCCGACCCTGCGGATCGCCCACACCGCCGCCCCCGAGATGCCCACCACCCTGCTGCAGAGCACCTGGCACGCCGAGGACCCGGGCGACCTCCCGCTGCGGGCGCTCTCCGTGGAGGCCCCGATGGCGGCCGGCAAGGCGTGGGTGGACGCCGAACACCGGCGCGGACGCCAGATCTACGCCTGGACGGTGGACGACAGCCGGGGCTGGACCCAGATGGCCGCCGCCGGCGTGGACGCGCTGATCACCGACGACCCGGCCGGGGCGAAGGCCTGGCGGGACCGGCGCTGCCAGGCGGCCAGGGCGGCGCTCGCCTCGTCCGGCGGCTGAGCCGGCCGGGTACGGCGACGGCCCGCCCCCGGGTGGGGGACGGGCCGCGACGGGTGGCGGGCGGTCAGACGGCGACCGGCTCCGTGGTGGTCTGGGCCGGGATCGCGGTCGGGCGGTCCGCGGCGAGCAGGTCACCGGTGGGGTTGTTGTAGGCGGTCAGGTCGAGAGTCTTCTCCCGGGCCGAGACCAGGATCGGGACGACCACCTGGCCGGCCACATTGGTCGCGGTGCGGACCATGTCCAGGATCGGGTCGATGGCGAGCAGCAGGCCCACGCCCTCCAGCGGCAGGCCGAGGGTGGAGAGGGTCAGGGTCAGCATCACGATCGCGCCGGTGAGGCCGGCGGTGGCGGCGGAGCCGATCACCGAGACGAAGGCGATCAGCAGGTAGTCGCCGATGCCGAGCTGGATGCCGTACACCTGGGCGACGAAGATCGACGCCAGCGCGGGGTAGATCGCGGCGCAGCCGTCCATCTTGGTGGTGGCGCCGAACGGCACGGCGAAGGACGCGTACTCGTCGGGGACGCCGAGGCGTTCGGTGACGCGGCGGGTGACCGGCAGGGTGCCGACCGAGGAGCGGGAGACGAAGGCCAGCTGGATGGCGGGCCAGGCACCCTTGAAGAAGTTCAGCGGGTTGACGCCGCCGACCAGGCGCAGCAGCACCGAGTAGACGCCGAACAGGACCAGCGCGCAGCCGATGTAGACGTCGGCGGTGAGGGTGGCGAAGGGCTTGAGCAGGTCCCAGCCGTAGACCGCGACGGACTTGCCGATCAGGCCGAGGGTGCCGAGCGGGGCGAGCCGGATGACCCACCATAGGGCGGTCTGGGTGAGTTCGAGGACGGCCTCGCTCAGCTTCAGCGCGGGGGCGGCCTTCTCGCCGATCTTGAGGATGGCGGCGCCGACCACGACCGCGAGGAAGACGATCTGCAGGACGTTCACCTTGAGGAAGGCGTCCGCGATGTTGGTCGGGATGATGCCGGTCAGGAAGTCGACCCAGGTGCCCGCCTTCTCCGGGGCCTTGAGGCCCTGGGTGGACAGGTTCGCGCCCTTGCCGGGGTCGGTGAGCAGGCCGAGGCCGAGGCCGATCGCGACGGCGATCAGCGAGGTGGCCAGGAACCAGAACAGGGTGCGGGCGGCGAGGCGGGCCGCGTTGGTGACGTTCCGCAGGTTGGCGACGCTCACCACGATCGCGGTGAAGACCAGCGGCGGCACGGCCAGCTTGAGCAGCTGGACGAAGGTCTTGCCGATGGTGTCCAGGGTGGTGGTCAGCCAGGAGACGTCCCCGGCGCGGGCGATCCAGCCGAGCAGCAGGCCGAGGACGAGGCCGCCGACGATCTGCACCCAGAACGGGATCTTCCGGGCCTTCGCGAGGAAGGCGGGGGTGGTGCGTGCTGTGGACATGGAGGTGCGACTCCGGGTGGGGAGGGACAGGCGGGGGGGGAGGTGGGGGGACGGCGACACGCGGACGCCCACCCGGCAGCAGAGGTGCCGGGGCGTCAGGAGAGGCGTGCCGCCCGCATACAGCGACAGTCCACAGCACCGCACGGGCAGGCGCAGCGGCCGGTGGGCGGGGTGCCCGTCCGGCGCTGGAGCGCGGTGCCTGCGGTGGTCATGGCCGAGAGACTAGCAACAAACCTTTGAGATGTTCAAAGTAGAAGTTTTAGGTGGGCTTTGACGCTCGTCCGGTTATACGTATAACTTGGGGGACGATCCGGACGATCCGACCTTCCTGCCCGCCCACCGGAGGACGACGACCCATGGGCTACGCCGCCCTGCTCCGCGCCCCGCACGTCACCCGGCTCCTCCTGGGCACCCTGCTCGGCCGCCTTCCCGCCGGCATGACCGCGCTGGTGATCGCCCTCGCGCTGCGCGAGGCCGGCACCCCGTACAGCCGGATCGGCCTGGCCACCGCCGCGTACGCCGTCGCCGCCGCCGTCGGCGGGCCGGTCCTCGGCCGGATCGTCGACCGCACCGGGCAGCCGCGCGTCCTGCTCGGCTCCGCCGTGGTCGCCGCCCTCGGGTACGCACTGCTCGCCGTCGCCCCCGGTTCCGCGCTCGCCGCGCCGCTGGGCGCCGCGCTCGCCGGCCTGTTCATGCCGCCGCTCGAACCGTGCCTGCGCGCCCTGTGGCCCGACGTGGTGGAGGAGCGTCAGCTGGACACCGCGTACGCCTTCGACTCCGCCTCGCAGCAGGTGCTGTACGTCGCCGGCCCGCTCGCCGTGGCCGGCATCGCCGCCTGGTCCTCCCCGTCCGCGGCCCTGTGGACGGCCGCCGCGCTCGGCATCCTCGGCTCGCTCGTGGTCGCCACCTCCGCACCCGCGCGCGGCTGGCAGGCCCCGCCGCGCGCCGCCTCCGCCGGACTGCTCGGCCCGCTCCGCTCGCCCGGACTGGTGCTGCTGCTGATCGGCCTCGCCGGGGCCGGCTGGACCGTCGGCGCGCAGAACGTCCTCTTCATCGCGTACGCCGAGCAGCACCCCGGCGGCCTGCCCGGCGGGGCCGGCACCCTGCTCGCGCTCGCCGCGCTGGCCGGACTGCTCGGGGCCCTGCTGTACGGCGCGGCCCGGTGGCGGGCGACCACCGCGACCCGTACCTGGGTGCTGGCGCTCGGCATGGCCGTCAGCTACCTGCCCCTGGTCCTGCTCCCCGGCCCCGGGCCGATGGCCGCCCTCGCCTTCCTCTCCGGCATCGGACTGGCCCCGCTGCTCGCGGCCGCCTTCGTGCTGGTCGCCGAACTCGCCCCCACCGGTACCGTCACCGAGGCCTTCGCCTGGCTGGTCACCCTCTTCGCCGGCGGCAACGCGGCGGGCTACGCCGTCTCCGGCATGCTGGTCGACACCTCGCTGGCCGCGGTCGCCCTCTGCTCCGTCGGCGGCATCACCCTCGGCGGCCTGCTCCTGCTGGCCACCCGCCGGTACCTCGCGCCGCGCCCGGCGGCGCACCCCACCGCGTCCGCGGCGCGTCCGGCCGAGGCCGTCCGGGCCCACTGAGCGGACGGCGCCGCGACCGCTCAGCCGGCCGGCGCGGTCGATCCCCTGACGATCAGCCGGGTCTCCAGCGGCGGCACGGCCGGCGGCGGGGTGCCGCGCAGCAGCGCGGCGAGGGCGGTGACGCCCGCCCGGCCGAGGGCTTCGCCGGGGAGGTCGACGGTGGTCAGCGGCGGGGCGAGGAGCTCGGCGATCGGGATGTTGTCGATGCCGGCGACGGAGAGGTCCTCCGGGATCCGCAGGCCGAGTTCGGCGGCGGCCCGGTAGAGGCCGGAGGCGAGCACGTCGTCGTCGCAGAGCACGGCGTGCGGCCGGTCGGGCCGGGCGAGCAGCGCGCGGCCTGCGGCGACGCCGGCGGGCGCGCCCTCGTTCAGCGGGACGCCGACCTCCAGCACCTCCAGCCCGGCGGCGGCGGACTCGAAGGCGGCGTGCCGGACCCGGAAGGTGTGCGCGGAGAGGGTGGAGCGCAGGTGGCCGATCCGGCGGTGGCCGAGGGCGGCGAGGTGGCCGACGGCGGCGCGCATGCCACCGGCCATGTCGAGTTCGACGGTGGGCCGGTCGGGGTGGCGGGCCGGGTCGGCGTCGAGCAGGACGGCGGGGGTGTCGGCGGGCAGCCCGCCGAGCTGGCTGTCGTCCGGGGAGCAGATCAGCAGGCCGTCGAAGCGGCCGGTGGCGGCGGCGTCGGCGAGCGTGGCTGCGTCCCAGCCGCTGCTGACCACGACGGCCAGGCCCAGCGGTCCGGCCTCGGCGTGGACGCCGGTGAGGACGCGGCCGAAGAACGGGCCGAGCAGGTTGGGGACGGCGAGCAGGACCATGCCGCTGCGGCCGAGCCGGAGCTGGCGGCCGGCGGCCTGCGGGCGGTAGCCGAGGGCGTCCGCGGCCTCGCGGATCCGCTGCCGGGTGGCGTCGGACACCCGGTGGCCGGTGTCACCGCCGGAGAGGACCAGCGAGACGGCGGCCTGGGAGACCCCGGCGAGCCGGGCGACGTCCCGTCCGGTGGGCCGCCTGCCGCCGGAAGCGGCCGGCGGCCCGCCGGGGGCTTCCGGGCCGGGCGGGGTCACTGCCGGGCGGAGGCGGCCCGGGCGGCCTCGTCGGCGGCGTCCTCCTCGGCGTTCTGCGCGGCGATCCGGGCGGAAGTCCGGGAGCGCATGGTCTCCACCCGGCCGGCGATCTGCTCGGACATCGCGTCGCGGTGCTTGGCCAGCACCACGTAGCTGATCGGCGCGGAGACCAGGCCGGCCAGCAGGACCAGGAAGACCACGCCGGTGGAGCCGGCCACCGGGATGACGCCGAAGTGACCGAGCGCCAGGAACACCAGCAGGCAGCCCAGGAAGATGCTGGCCCGCAGGGAGGTGTAGCGGAGCGTGGCGTGCTTCTTGCTGCTCACGGGAGGGGGTCCTTTACTGCCAGGGGTACGACGACGCGGTCCGGGGGACACGGGCCTCCCAGTGAAGCACGTCCTGCTCCCGGGTCAGTCGCGGAGGTCCAGCCACATGGTGACGTCGTCGCGCTCGTCGCCCGGGGCGACCCGGATCGCGCCCGGCACCCGGCCGGCCTCGGTGTAGCCGGAGCGGCCGTAGAACTTCTCCAGGCCGTGCCCGCCGCGCAGGGTGAGCCGCAGGCCCGCCAGGCCCCAGCCGCGGGCGACCCGCTCGGCCTCGGCGAGCAGCTCGGCGCCGTAGCCGCGGCCCTGGAAGCCGGGGTGGACCATGACGCGCTTGAGCATCCGCCAGTGGTCCATGAGGTTGAAGCGCATCGACTCGAAGAAGACCAGGGCGGCGACCCGCCCGGACTCCGGCTCGATCCCGATCAGCAGCCGGTCGGGCTGCCCGGGCCCGAGCCCGGCAAACTGCTTCTCGGCGGTGATCCAGACCTCGTCCTCGGTGACCGGGGGGACGAAGCCGACGGCGCCGCCGGCGTTGCTGACGTCGGCCCACAGGCTGACGATCTCGGCGCGCAGCTCGGGGGTGAGCTCGGGGTCCAGGGTGAAGCGCAGGGTCATGATCGGTCAGCCTACGCGGCGGCGGTGGCGGCAGCGGGCCGCTGCCGCAGGGCGAGGCAGAGCAGGACGGCGACGGCGCACAGCCCGCCGGCCGCGTACCAGGTGGCGTCGTAGTCGCCGAAGCGGTCGCGGGCGAGGCCCGCCAGGCCCGCGACGGCGGCGGCGCCGATCTGGTGGCAGGCGAGCACCCAGCCGAAGACGATCGGGGCGTCCTCGGCGAAGTACCGGCGGCAGAGCGCGACGGTGGGCGGGACGGTGGCCACCCAGTCCAGGCCGTAGAAGATCACGAAGGCCAGGATCGGCGGGCGGAGCGAGTCGCCGAACAGCTGCGGCAGCAGGAGCAGCGAGACGCCGCGCAGCCCGTAGTAGGCGACCAGCAGCCGGGTGGAGTCGAAGCGGTCGGTGAACCAGCCGCTGGCGACGGTGCCGACCACGTCGAAGACGCCGACCAGGGCGAGCAGGCTCGCGCTGGTGGTGTTGGGCATGCCGTGGTCGTGGGCGGCCGGAATGAAGTGGGTGCCGACCAGGCCGGCGGTGGTGGCGCCGCAGATCGCGAAGGAGCCGGCCAGCAGCCAGAACGGGCGGGTGCCGGCGGCGTCCCTGAGGACGCGCAGCGAGCGGGCCAGGGCGCTGCCGGTGACGGGCGGGGCGGGCGGCGGTTCGGTGGCGCCGTACGGGAGCAGGCCGAGGTCGGCGGGGCGTTCGCGCATCAGCAGCAGGACCGGGACGGCGACGGCGCTGGCCGCGACGGAGACGGTGACCACGGCGGCGCGCCAGCCGTGGTTCTCGACCAGGGCGGCGAGCACCGGCAGGAAGACCAGGTTGCCGGCCGCGCCGGCCGCGGTGAGCACGCCGGTCACCAGGCCCTGGCGGGCCTTGAACCAGCGGCCGGAGACGGTGGTGGCGAAGGCGCCGGCCATCGAGCCGCTGCCGAGGCCGACCAGCACGCCCCAGCAGAGGATCAGCTGCCAGGGCTGGGTCATCAGGATGGTGAGTCCGGCGCCGGTGGCGATGGTGAGCAGGGCGCAGACCACCACCAGCCGGACGCCGAATCGGTCCATCAGGGCGGCGGCGAACGGCGCGGTCAGGCCGTACAGGGTGAGGTTGACCGAGACGGCGCTGGAGATGGTGGCGTGCGACCAGCCGAACTCGCCGGAGAGCGCGTCCATCATCAGGCCGGGGGTGGAGCGGAAGCCGGCCGAGCCGATCAGCACCACCAGCGAGACGCCGAAGACGACCCAGGCGTAGTGCGGGCGGGACGACCGGGTGGGGGCGGGCGCGGGCGGCTGCCGGGTGGTGACGTCGTTCACCCGCCGAGTCTCGGGGATCCGGGCCGCCCGCCGCGAGGGGTTTTGCTGCCAGGGACCGTCAGGATGCGGACAGTCCGCCCGCGTCGTCCGGCACCCGGCGCAGCCGTCGGATCGGGGCGGCCAGCAGCAGCGCGGCGGCGACCAGCAGGGTCACCGCTCCCCCGCCGGCCAGCACCTCGCGCGGGCTGAACGCCTCGGCGGCCGGGCCGGCCAGGGCGGCGCCGAGCGGGAACATGCAGACCGAGCCGGCCACCTCGTAGGCGTGCACCCGGTTGAGCACCTCGCCGGGCACCTGGGTCTGCACGCTGGTGGCCCACATGACGCCCCAGAAGGTGATGCCGACTCCGGAGAGCAGTGCGGCGCCGGCCAGCGCGGCCACCGGCAGGTCGAGGGCGAGCGCGAACTGCTGGGCGGGGAAGGCCAGCAGGGCGAGCGCCCCGCCGGCCAGCGGCCTGGCCGGCTTGACCCGGATCGCGATCAGTCCGCCGACCACGGTGCCCGCGCCGAACGCGCAGTTGAGCAGTCCGTACGCGGTCGCGCCGTGTCCGGGCACCACCAGGCCGGCGGCGAGCGGCATCAGCGGTCCCCAGGAGAGGACGGTGAAGAACATCCAGATCACGATCACGCCCCACATCCAGCTGCGGGAGCGGAACTCGTGCCAGCCGACCACCAGGTTGCGCCACAGGCTGTCGCCCGCCGGCGGGGCGGGCACCGGTCCGAGCCGCAGCAGGAACAGGCAGAGCGCGCTGATGCCGTACGTGACGGCGGCGATCACCATCACCCAGCCGGTGGCCGCGCCGGCCAGCAGGCCGGCGACGGCCGGGCCGAGCAGGGTGGTGGCGGCCTCGGAGATCCGCAGCACGCCGTTGGCGCCCTGCACGTCCCGGGCGACCAGCGGGACGGTGGAGGCGGCGCCGGGCTGGAACATCGCGGCGGCGGTGCCGGCCACCACGAGCAGGGCGTAGAGCTGCCAGAGCTGGTCCACGCCGCGGAAGAACAGCACCGCGAGCAGCACCCGGGTGACCAGGTTGACCAGGTCGGCGAGGATCATCAGGCGGCGGGCGGTGAAGCGGTCCGCCAGGACGCCGCCGACCAGCACCAGGCCGGCGAACGGGCCGAGCACGCAGGCCATCGCGTAGCCGACGGTGGAGAGCGGGTGGCCGGCCGCCAGCAGGCCGACCGAGACGGCGACCGGCAGCATCGCGTCGCTCAGCAGGCCGGCGGAGCGGGCGGTGAAGTAGAGCCGGAAGTTGCGGGACCAGATCGCCGGTGGGAGCCGTTCGTCGGCAGGCGCGGTGGGGGCGGCGTGCTGGAGTTCGGGTACGGTCACGGACTCAGTTTTGGTGTAGACCACTGGGGTTTTCCAGTGATTTTGGGTCACGATGCGGAACCGGCCCGCCCGGATCCCGGACCGGCCGGACGGCGGCCCTCCGCACGCACCCCGAGCACGGCACGGCGGACCGCCATCCGGCGGGGCGCCCGCGGGCCCTGAAGCCGGGGCGCCTGCGCTCCGCACTCGCCGAGGAACCGGCCGGCGGGCAGCCAACGACCCCCTGTGTGTCGGCACCGCTCGGTGTCCCTCGGCGTCCCCTCGCGACGGAGAGCTGCACCCAAGAGTGATCAGTCGGATACGTCACGTCAATGGGTAGTCCGAAATTCGGAAGGTTTCCCGCCAGTTCCGGGTTCGCGGGGGCACGACCCCGGCGCGGAGGGCGTGGAGGGCACGCGCCCGGCGCACACCGAGGGTGCGGATCACAGCACGAAGGCGACCGGTTCCTGCCGTTCGACGTGGATGCCCGCGGTCGGGTCGATCTCGCACCAGACCCGCTTGCCGGAGCCGTCCGGGTACCAGCCCCAGCGGTCGCACAGCAGCTCCACCAGCTCCAGGCCGCGGCCGTTGGTGGCGTCCTCGTCGCAGCCGGCCCGGCGCGGGGCGGGGGCGGCGTGGCTGCTGTCGGCGACCTCCACCCGGACCGTCGAGGCGACCGCGTCGGCGACCACCGGCAGGGTGAGCCTCAGCACCGCGGGCGAACCGGTGTGCACCACCGCGTTGGTCACCAGCTCCGAGACCACCAGCACCAGGGTCTCGGCGACCGGCGCGTCCGGGTCGAGGCCGTTGCCCGCGAGCCGGGCCCGGACCCACTTCCGTGCGCGACCGACCTCGGCCGGGTCCGCCTGGACCGCCAGCTGTACCTGAAGTACCTGCACCGCTCCACCACCCGCACTCGGTATTCGGCCCGCATGACCACGCCGGCCGGCCGGCCGCGCACCGCTGGGATGCCTGCTCGGTCTGCCCTTCGCATCGACACGAATACGCCTCAGAATGATTCCGCGGGGAGGACGCAGCAAGCGCTTCGGGCATATTCCAGCGATCGGGGGACAGCTCGGTGCATACTGTCCCGCTCACCCTGCCGGGCTTCGCACGGCACTTCGCACGACCGGTCGGTGGAGCCCTGCCCGAGTACGACGAAGGTACCGCCACGGGGCGGTGCGCAAGGGGTCGCCACGAGCGAACCACCCTTGCTACGTATGTCCAGCGGCGCTCGAACGGCGCCGAGCGCCCTCGGGCGAGCCCTAGGCGAAGACCACCGTGCGGGAGCCGTTCAGCAGCACCCGGTGCTCGCTGTGCCACTTGACCGCGCGGGCCAGCGCCTGGCACTCCACGTCCCGGCCGAGCGCGACCAGCTGGTCCGGGGTCACGTCGTGGGTGACCCGGGCGACCTCCTGCTCGATGATCGGGCCCTCGTCCAGGTCGGCGGTGACGTAGTGCGCGGTGGCGCCGATCAGCTTCACGCCGCGGGCGTGCGCCTGGTGGTACGGCTTGGCGCCCTTGAAGCTCGGCAGGAAGGAGTGGTGGATGTTGATCACCCGGCCGGACAGCTCCTTGCACAGGTCGTCCGAGAGCACCTGCATGTACCGGGCCAGCACCACCAGGTCCACCCGCTCCTCGGCGACCAGGTCGAGCAGCTGCCGCTCCGCCTGCGGCTTGGTCTCCCGGGTGACCGGAAGGTGGTGGAACGGGATCCCGTACGACTCGGTGAGCGCCCGGAAGTCGGTGTGGTTGGAGACCACGCCGGCCACCTCGATCGGCAGCGCGCCGATCCGGGTGCGGAAGAGCAGGTCGTTCAGGCAGTGGCCGAACCGGGAGACCATCAGCAGCACCCGCATCCGGTCGGTGCTCGCGTGGATCTGCCAGTCCATCCGGAACGAGGCCCCGATCGCCGCGAAGCTGGCCCGCAGCTTGTCCGCGGTGACCGGCTGCTCGGCGGTGAAGTGCACCCGCATGAAGAACAGACCGCTGCCGGCGTCCCCGAACTGCTGGCTGTCGATGATGTTGCAGCCCGTCATGAAGAGGTAGCTGGAGACCGCGTGCACGATCCCCTGCTTGTCCGGGCAGGACAGCGTGAGGACGTACTGGGCGCTGGCGGTCGGCTCTTCCACGGTACGGGCCCCGATTCTGGCTTGGTCTTGGCGCGGATGGACAAGACTGTCACAGAACGGACACCCCCCGCGCGACCGCCCGAACCCCGAGACCGGCCCCCACCGGCGGGCCCCTCCCCCGGGGTCAGGACACCCGGGTGAGCAGGTGCAGCGCCTCCAGCGGGGTGGGCGGCAGGTCCGGGTCGTCGCCGTCGGCGACGGCCATCCGGACGTGCGCCTCGCGGGCGGACCGGACGGCGTCCGGCCAGTCCCGGTGGCCGAGGTACCCGGTGGCCGGGGCCTCGGCGCCGACCTCGTGCAGGATCCGCAGCACCCGCAGCACCACGGCGTCCACCGCGACCGCCTCGGCGGAGTCGCGGAAGATCGTGCCGACGTACTTCTCGGCCGACCAGCGGTCCAGCCAGGTGTCCTCGACCAGGCGGTAGACGGCGTCGGTGGCGTCGCCGTAGCCGCCCGGGCCGTCCAGCCACGCCTCCTGCTGGAACGCGGGGTCGGACAGCATGTGCAGCGCCGAGCGGATCCGGGCCCGCCAGCGCCACCAGGGCAGGTCAGTCAGGGGCATGCCGCCCATCGTGCTGGAGCCGCGGCCCGTTCGAGAAGGGGTTCGGGCGGACCGATACCGAGTTTCATCCATGGTGTCCGACACAGCAGTCGATCGTACGTTCCCCGACGGTCCGACTTCTACACGCGTCACCCCCCGGTGTTCCCACCTCGTTGGCCGGCCGTTCACCAGGATTCCCATTCGCCTTGCCCGCGCAGGTCAAGGCTTGATCCGGCCAGTTGCAGCGCTTCTGGTGCACGGGCACCCATTCCCGGGGAGGGGACCAGCATGTCGAGGATCGGAGCGTCCGACCACCGTCGCAGCGCCGGACGAGGTGACCGCCGCCGTCCGGCCAGAGCGCTCGCCGCCGTCGCCGCGCTGCTCCCCGCGGTCCTCGCCGCCTCCGCCTGCGGAGGCCCGGCCGGCGCCGCGGACGTGGCCCAGGACCTCACCGTGATGACCTGGGCGCCCTCCGGCACCGGCTCCACGGACCGGCCGGGCATGACCGCCCTCGCCGACGCGATCGGCCGCGAGCTCAACGCCAAGGGCGGGATCAACGGCCACAAGGTGCGGGTGCTCACCTGCAACGAGCACAACACCTCGGACGGCGTCGCCGCCTGCGTCCGGCAGGCCGTGGACGCGCACGTCGCGGCGGTGATCGGCTCGGCCAGCCAGTTCGGCACCAACTTCATGTCCACCCTGGAGACCGCCGGCATCCCGTACCTGGGCGGCTACGGCCTCTCCAGCCCGGAGTTCACCAGCCCGCTCTCCTACCCGGTGGCCGGCGGCATGCCCGCACTGGTCGCCGGCAGCGGACGCCAGCTGATCGAGGCCGGCTGCAAGAGCCTGGCGCTGATCCGGCCCGACACCCGGGGCGGCGACACCCTGGCCGGCTACCTCGCCGGGGCGATCAAGCAGACCTCGGTGAAGCTGACCGACGTCAAGGCGCCGGAGATGTCCAACGACTACTCCGCGGTCGCCAAGAAGGCGATCGGCGACGACCGGCCCGGCACCTGCGTGATCAGCGCGCTCGGCGCCGAGCCCACCTCCAACCTGCTCGACCCGTACCGCCGGCTCGCGCCGAAGAACACCCAGCTCGCCTCGGTGATCGGCAGCTTCCAGCAGTCCGTGGTCGACTCCACCGGCGGCGACAGCGGCCCGCTGCGCGGCGCCTACGCCACCGCCTGGTTCCCCGCCGAGTCCTCGCCGGTCTGGGACAACCTGCGCGCCACCGCCCGCACCTACGGCAACGGCGCCACCATCGACGTCGCCGACCCCGGCGTGCAGACCACCTGGGTCGCCTACGAGGTCTTCCGGCAGGCCGCCGAGCGGACCGACAAGAGCAAGCAGCTCACCGCCAAGGCGCTGCGCACCGTGCTGGACAGCGGCGACCCGATCGACACCGGCGGCGCCACCCCGCCGCTCAGCTGGGGCATGACCAGCATGCTGCCGAGCGCCGACTCGCCGCGCCTGGTCAACACCTCGGTCACCTTCCAGCAGGTGCAGGGCGGGCGACTGGTCGAGCAGCACAAGGGCTTCATCGACGTCCGCTGGGTGCTGACCGGGGGCAAGGCCCCGGCGTGATCCACGGCAGTACGGCCAAGGGGCGGGGACCGGTCGGTCCCCGCCCCTTGGCCGTCGTACCGGTCAGAGCTCCGACTTGTCCTTGGTCGGCAGGCCGGCCTTGCCCGCGATCGCGTTCCACAGCTCGGACGCGGAGGACTTCGCGGTGGTCGCCTGGCCGCTGGCGTCGTTGCCGTTCTTGTAGTGCGGGTTGTCCTTGGCCTTGGCCGGGTCGCAGCCGCCGGCCACCGAGTCGCCCGCCCACAGCGCGTACTCGGAGTCCGCGTTGGACGAGGCCTGCCAGGCCTTCTGCAGCTGCTCGGCCAGCTTGCCGCCGTCCGGCAGCTTGTCGACCTTGAGCGCGGCCAGCTTGGTCAGCAGGTCCTGGCGCTGCGCGGCGGCCGCGGTCAGCTTGGCCTGGGCGTCGGGCAGGTTCTCGCACTTGGTCGCGGCGGCCACCGCGGAGACCACCGCCTGGCGGCTGGAACTCGCCGTTCCCAGCAGATCGGACAGCGCCTGCGCCTGGGCCTTCGCCTCCGGGCTCAGCGCACCGTCCCCGCCGGCCTGGGCCGACTGCGAGGCGCTGCTCTTGGCCACCGGGGCACCGCCGCCCTTGTCGCCCTCCTCGCCGCCGCCGCTCATCAGCACCGCGACCAGGATGCCGGCCGCGACCACACCGGCCACCACACCGCCGATGATCAGCTTCTGGTTGTTCGCCCGGCCCGGCGCGGCGGGCGCACCGTACGACGGCTCGTACGCCGGCTGCGCGGGCTGGGCCGGCTGCCCGTACGCCGGGGTGCCGAACGGCTGCTGATCGCCGAAGGCCTGCTGACCGCCGAAGGACTGCTGCCCACCGAAGGTCTGGCCGGGCTGCTGGCCCGGCTGCTGGTACGGCTGCGCGGGCGGCACGGGCTGCCCGTACGCGTCGAAGGACTGCTGCCCGCCGAAGGTCTGGCCGGGCTGCTGGTAGGGCTGCGCGGGCGCGGCACCGCCCACCGACGGGTCGGCGGCCGGGTACGGCGGCAGGTACTGGGTCTCCGGGGCGTGGTCCGCCACCGGGGCGGCCTGCGGGACGCCCTGGGCGGCCTGCGGCGGCGGGCCCCAGTACTCGGGCCCGCCCTGGCCCGCCACCGGCGGTGCCGCCTGCTGCTGCGGCACCGCAGGCGGCTGCTGGGCCGCGGGGGGCTGCTGGGCGTCCCCGGGCTCGGGCCTGAACAAGTCGTCCAGGTTGAAGTCCCCGGAGTTCGAATACGAGCGGCGCTGGCTCAACGCGATTCCTCACCTGTGCTTGTCCCGCACGCTCGCTGACGGCGGACCACAACTGCGGCCCCACGCTACCTGTTCACCGCCGCAGGTGACTACGCCGGGTTTGCCCGCTCAGGCGGCCTCCCCGTCCATCCGGGCCTGGAACTCCCTCACCGCCCGGTGCGCGCGGTACGGCTCCAGCCTGCTGCGGAAGTCGTCCAGGTACTCCACGCCCCGGTTGGAACGCAGTCCGCTGAGCAGGCGGACCGCCTCCGCGCCGGTCTCGCAGGCCCGCTCCAGGTCGCGCTGCTGCAGCTGCGCGGTGGCCAGCAGCACCAGGTCGACCGCGCGCCGGCGCACCCGGTGCGCGGGGTGCAGTTCGAGGGCGGTGCGGGCGTACCGCTCGGCCTGCTCGCCCTGCTGCAGGTCGCGGTGGCAGTGCGCCAACTCGTCCGCGAGGTAGGCCTCGTCGAAGTGGACGATCCAGTCCGGGTCCTCCTCCGGGTTGCGCCGCTCCATCGACTCCAGCGCCCGGGAGGCGACCAGCTCGCAGGAGACCGCGTCGCCGAGCAGCGCGTGGCCGCGCGCCTCGGCCGCGTAGAACATCGCCATCGCGGTCGGGGTGGCGACCGAGCGGGCACCCTCCTGCGCGGCGCGGGCGAGTTGGGCGATCTCCCGCGGATTGCCCAGGGTGGCCGCCAGGTGGCTCATCGAGGCGGCCAGCACGTAGCCGCCGTAGCCGCGGTCGTCGGCGGCCTGGGCGAGGCGCAGGGCCTGGATGTAGTAGCGCTGGGCGAGGCCGGGCTGGCCGGTGTCCACCGCCATGTAGCCGGCCAGCTCGGTCAGCCGGGCGACCGCCCCGAAGAGTTGACGGCCGGTCTCCTCCCGGTACGAGCCGCCGAGGAAGCCGGAGACCACGCTGTTGAGGTAGTGCACCACCACGGGGCGCACGTGGCCGGAGCCGAACCGGTGGTCCAGGTCGACCAGCATCTGGGTGGTGGCGCGGATCGCCGCCACGTCGGCCGGGCCCACCCGGGTGCCGCCGCTGCGGGCCACCACCGGGTCGGGCGGGGTGATCAGCCAGTCCCGGCTGGGCTCGACCAGCGCGGAGGCGGCCACCGTCGCGCCGGCCAGGAAGTCCCGGCGGCCGACGTCGCTGCGCCACAGCTCGCAGATCTGCTCCAGCGCGGCGGCCAGGCTGGGCGCGAACTGCAGGCCCACGGCCGAGCTGAGGCTCTTGCCGTCGGCCATGCCGATCTCCTCGACCGTGACGCCCCGGCCGAGCTTGCGGCCGAGCGCCTCGGCGATCACGGCGGGCGCCTGGCCGCGCGGCTGCTGGCCGCGCAGCCAGCGGGCCACCGAGGTCTTGTCGTAGCGCAGGTCGAGGCCGTGTTCGGCGCCGCAGAGGTTGACCCGGCGGGCGAGGCCCGCGTTGGAGCAGCCCGCTTCCTGGATCAGCTGCTGCAGACGCTCGTTGGGCTCTCGTGCGACGAGTGGTCTCGCGGCCATGGGCTTCGCCTCCCCAACGCCACCGGCCCCGACCGGCGGCGACGACTGTGCAAACAACCATCGGAATACCCACGGTGACGGATCCACTCCCCACGCGCCCTGGCGAATGCCCCTGTGCGCCCCCACTGCGCCCGTTACCGCCCCTGGTCCGGAACCCGCATGTCCCGGCCCGTAACCCCACTCACCGACGGTAGTTGAACCCCGTGTGGAAGACACCCCAGGACCCCCCGAGCAGGGCCTGCCCCCGCTCCTCATCGAAGCCGTCAGTTACGCCGAGGACCGCCACTGGGAGGTTGCCCCCGGCACCTGGTTGATCGACGGCGACGGCCCGGCGCGCTGCTCCTGCGGCGAGCCGCGCTGCGAGCTGCCCGGCGCGCACCCGGCCGCCGGCGCCGACTGGCGCCGCCGGGCGAGCGCGGGGCCCGGGGTGGTCCGCAAGTGGTGGACGGAGCACCCGCAGGCATCGATCCTGCTGCCGACCGGCCGCTCCTTCGACGTGCTGGACGTCCCGGAGGTGGCCGGCTGCCTGGCGCTGGCCCGGATGGAGCGGATGGGCCTGCAGCTCGGTCCGGTGGTCGCGGCGCCGATGGCGGCCGGGCAGGTCGGGCGGCGGCTGCACTTCCTGGTGCTGCCGGGGGTGCTGGCCAAGCTGCCGGAGATGCTCCGCAAGCTCGGCTGGGCGCCCGGGCGGCTCGACCTGGTGGCGCGCGGCGAGGGCGACTGGATCGTCGCCCCGCCGTCCCGGATCGGCGGCTACAGCTTCGCCCAGTGGGCCCGGCCGCCGTCCGCGATCAACCGCTGGCTGCCGGACGCCGCGGAGCTGATCAGCCCGCTGGCGTACGCCTGCGGCCGGGAGGTCCCGGCCGCCCGGCCCGCGCCGAGCCGGCCCGTGGGAGTGCGTTGACCACTCCTTCGAGAACGGTGCCCTACGCCTAACAGGTGAGGGGCGCGGACCGCGCGACACCCCGCGCGGCGCCGACGGGCCTTGTCTCCCACCGGAGACGGGGCCCGTCGGTCGTCCGTGCGGGAAAGAACCGGTGTACCCGCAGGTCAACCCGGCAAGCCCCTCGGACGAGTGACAGCGCTCAAGGATTGGCCGGATGTGCCGAGGGGATCATCCTCCTCGACAGCGCAGGGAGCGAACGGGAGCGAGGAGGGCCGCCGAGGAGGGAGACCGAGCAGGGGGCACGAGGGGGCACCGGGGCCGGGGGGCTGCCGGCGGGGCGTTCGGACGGGGAAGCCGAACGACGGAGGCAGCAGGGGAGGAAACAGCGGGGGAACGGGTCGCACCACCTTCCGAGCTCGGGGTCGGAGGTGGAGCGGCCGGGGGCGGGGGGCGGGGTGGGAGCACACGAGGCCCGGTGCGTGGGGACGCACCGGGCCTCGGGTCTGCCCGCGGGTCGTGCCGTGGCGCTACGGCTGGGCGACGAAGACGTGCGCGGCAATGTCCTTGTGCAGCTCGGCGGCGCTCTCGCCGGTGCCGACCAGCACCCCGCCGATGCCCGCGGACACCTGCACGGTCGCCCCGGGGCGGACCCCGGCCCGGCGCAGCGTGCGCATCAGCTCGCCGTCGGTCTGGATCGGCTCGCCGATCCGGCGGACCACCACGTCGGCCGCCTCGGCCGCGGCCACCGCGTCCAGCGTGACCAGGCCGGCGTCGAAGCCCTCGCCCTCGGCCTTGGCGTCGCCGAGCTCGTCCAGCCCCGGGATCGGGTTGCCGTACGGGGACTGGGTCGGGTGGCCGAGCATGGCGAGCACCTTGCGCTCCACCGTCTCGCTCATCACGTGCTCCCAGCGGCAGGCCTCCTCGTGGACCTGCTCCCACTCCAGGCCGATCACGTCGACCAGCAGGCACTCGGCGATCCGGTGCTTGCGCATGACACGGACGGCCAGCTTGCGGCCCTCGTCGGTCAGCTCCAGGTGCCGGTCCTCGGCGACCTGGAGGAGGCCGTCGCGCTCCATCCGGCCGACGGTCTGGCTCACGGTGGGGCCGCTCTGCTCAAGGCGCTCGGCGATCCGGGCGCGCATCGGATTGATGCCCTCTTCCTCCAGCTCCAGAATGGTGCGGAGGTACATCTCAGTCGTGTCGATCAGCCCAGACATCGGCCCCTGCGCTCCCAATCTTCGGTGTCCTCACCGCCAATTCTGACGTACCGCAGTGACAACCGGACTCGCCCGGCGCCTATGCCCGGACCTTTTCGTACCGGTTGACAGCGAGCCGTCCCGCGCAGCACGGTGCGAGCCGTATCTTTCTCCATTGCGCGGTCTGGACCACCCGGCCGCCCACACTCTGGACGGACTGGACGGAGCCCCTGATGACCGACCTGGTCGGGCAGTACCTCGACGCCGCCATCGCGCACCTGGAGCGGGTCCGCAGCGAGGAGGCGGCCGGGATCGACGCCGCCGCCGAGCTGCTCGCCGAGGCGGTGCAGAACGGTCGCCGGATCTTCACCTTCGGCGCCGGGCACTCCTCGCTGCCCGCCCAGGACGTGGTCTACCGGGCCGGCGGCCTGGTGGTGATCAACCTGCTGAACGTCCCGGGGATGACCGGCGTCAACGTGATGCCAGCGCCGCTCGGCAGCGCCCTGGAGCGGGTCTCCGGGCTCGCCACCGCCACCCTGGACCTCACCCCGGCCGGCCCGGGCGACCTGCTCTTCCTGATCTCGCTCTCCGGCCGTCAGGTGATGCCGGTCGAGCTGGCCCGGCACGCCCGCGAGCGGGGCATGACGGTCATCGGCGTCACCTCGCTCGCGTATCCCGAGGAGGTGTCCTCCCACCACCCGTCCGGGACGTACCTGAAGGACAACTGCGACCTGGTGCTGGACAGCAAGATCGCGGTCGGTGACGGGGAGCTCGACCACCCGGCGGCCGGCGCCCCCTTCGGCTCGGTCTCCACCATCGTCACCAGCGCGCTGATGCAGGCCGTGGTGGCCTCGGCGATCGGCCGGCTCGCCGACCGGGGCGTCACCCCGCCGCTGTTCCGCAGCGGCAACGTCGACGGCGGCACCGCGTGGAACGCCAAGGCGATGGCCGACAACGCCGACCGCATCTTCTACGCCTGGTAATTCCTCCGTCACGCGGGTAGTACTTGTCCGACCGGTGCGGTGACGACGGGGGGTCGGGGTGGCTGGGTCGATCGGGTTCGTCCGGGAGCAGGACCTGCTGCCCCGGCTGTTCTGGGCGGCGGACGGCGCCTCCGTCCAGGGCCAGGGCCGCGCCGTCACGCTGTCCCGCTGGGAGCTGCTGCTGCTGGTCGCGGCCGCCGCGACCGGCTCGGCGGACGGCGCCGGCTGGGCCTGGGCGGCCGCCGCCGCCTACCTGGGCGCGCTGACGACGGCCGCCCTGATGGCCCGGCAGAACCCGCAGCGGCTTTGGTACGACGGCCGGGCGGTCGCCGAGTCGGTGAAGACCCTGGTGTGGAAGTACGCGGTGCGCGCCGACTCCTACCTGCCGCCGCCCCGCCGGCTGCCGGACGCCGAGCGGCTGTACGACATCCAGCTCAACGGCATCCTCGGCGAGTTCGACACCGAGCAGGTGATCCCGGGGATGTCGGGGATGGCCGTCGAGCTGAGCGGCTGGCGCGCCCCGACGCGCCACCCGCAGATCACCGAGCGGATGGAGCAGCTGCGCGGCCAGCCGCTCTCGGTGCGCCGCGAGGTGTACGTCCGGGAGCGGGTCCGCACCCAGCGGGACTGGTACCAGGGCAAGGCGCAGTACTGCCGCAACGCCTCCCGCCGGGCCGGGCGGCTGGCGATCGTGCTGCCGCTGGTGGGCCTGGGGCTCGCGGTGGCGCGGGCGCTCGGCTGGTTCACCTTCGACGCGCTGGGCGCGATCTCCGCGGTGGCCGCCTCGGTGGCGGCCTGGGCGCAGCTGCGCCAGTACCGGCCGCAGGCCGCCGCGTACGCCCTGGCGGCCGCGGAGCTGGCCAAGGTGGAGGTCCAGCTGGCCACGCTGGACCTGGAGTCGGCGGACGCCGAGGAGAGCTGGGCGCGGCTGGCCCGGGACTCGGAGGACGCCATCTCGCGGGAGCACACCACCTGGCAGGCCCGCCGCGAGGTGCGCAGCCTGGACATCACCTGATGACCGACGGGGGGTTCGTGTGGTGACGACGCGGCTGGTGGAGGCGCCCGGCGGGCGGGTCCTGGCGGTGGAGACCGCCGGGGATCCGGGCGGCCGTCCGGTGTTCCTGCTGCACGGGACGCCGGGCAGCCGCGGCGGGCCGGCGCCGCGCAGCAGCGTGCTGTCCCGGATGCGGGTCCGGCTGATCTCCTTCGACCGGCCGGGGTACGGCGACTCCGCGCGGCTGGCGGGCCGGACGGTGGCGGCGGCGGCCGAGGACGTGGCGGTGATCGCGGACGCGCTGGGGCTCGGCCGGTTCGCGGTGCTCGGCCGCTCCGGCGGCGGGCCGCACGCGCTGGCGTGCGCGGCGCTGCTGCCGGAGCGGGTGACCCGGCTGGCGGTGCTGGTGAGCCTCGCGCCCCGGCACGCGGAGGGCCTGGACTGGTACGAGGGGATGACGCCGTCCAACGTGCACGCCTACCGGCAGGCCGAACTGGGCCAGCCGCAGATCGCCGGGGCGTTCCAGGTCCGGTCGAACGTGATCCGCCGCGACCCGGCGCGGCTGATCCGCGACTTGGTGCCCGAGCTGCCGCCCACCGACCGCTCGGTGGTCTCCGACGCGGGCCTGCGCCGGATGCTGGTCTCCACCTACCGGCAGGCGTTCCGGTTCGGCGCGGCCGGCTGGATCGACGACGTGCTGGCCTTCCTCGCCGACTGGGGCTTCGAGGTGGAGTCGATCCGCCGGCCGGTCCGGCTGTGGCACGGCGCGGACGACCAGTTCTCGCCGGTGGCGCACTCCCGGTGGCTGGCCGACCGCATCCCCGGTGCCGAGCTCTACCTGGAGCCGGGGGCGGCGCACTTCGGCGCGTTCCGGGAGATGGCCCGGGCGATCGGCTGGGCGGCCGACGGCTGACCGGCCGTCACTCCACCCGGGTGGGCGGCGGGTCGCCGCCGAGGACGGCGAGCACGTTGTCCACCGCGAGGTCGCCCATGGCGCGCCGGGCGGCCACGGTGGCGCTGCCGAGGTGCGGGGCGAGGACGGCGCGCTCCTGGGCCAGCAGGGCGGGCCCGACGGCGGGTTCGTGCTCGAAGTTGTCCACCGCGGCGGCGAACAGGTGCCCGCTGTCCAGCGCGGCGGCCAGGGCCGCCTCGTCCACCACCCCGGCCGTCATCGACACCACGATCGCTCCGCGCGGGAGCCGGGCGATCCGCTCGGCGTCCAGCAGGTGCCGGGTGGTGTCGGTCAGCGGGCAGGTGACCACCAGGACGCGGGAGGCGGCCAGGAGCTCGTCGAGCGGGAGCCACCCGGCGCCCTGCTCGTCCTCCGCCGGCAGGCGGGTCCGGTTGTGGTAGCTCACCGGCATGTCGAAGCCGGCCGCCCGGCGGGCCACCGCCCGGCCGATCCGGCCCATGCCGAGCACGCCCAGCGGCGTACCGGCCAGCTCCACGCCCAGCATGAAGGTCGGCGCCCACGCCCAGGGCGCGCCCGAGCGCAGCAGCCGCTCGCCCTCGCCCAGCCGTCGGGCGGCCGCCAGCAGCAGCGCCCACGCCATGTCGGCGGTGGCGCCGGTCAGCACCCCGGGGGTGTTGGAGACCAGCACCCCGCGGGCGGCGCACGCCGCCCGGTCGATGTTGTGG
Organism: Kitasatospora sp. NPDC048365; assembly: GCF_043200835.1. Taxonomy (NCBI): domain Bacteria; kingdom Bacillati; phylum Actinomycetota; class Actinomycetes; order Kitasatosporales; family Streptomycetaceae; genus Kitasatospora; species Kitasatospora sp. NPDC048365. Next base: position 127,605 of record NZ_JBICYJ010000012.1, on the reverse strand, counting down.
GTGCCCACCGCGTGGTTGGCGACGATCCTCAGGCCCGGCCCGGCCGCGTCCAGGAACTCCTCGTCCACCCGCTCGTCCAGCGTGGTGACCACCGCGACCCGGCCGCGGACAGCCGCCAGCAGCTCGGCGCGCGGCAGCGGCGCCTCGCTGTCGTGCACGTCGGCGAGGTCGCCGAGCCGTTCCACCACTCCGGGCGCCAGGCGCCGCGCAACGAATACCTTTCGCACGTGGCCAAGCATCTCAGGACCACTACATGGGCTGGGGCTCCAGGTCGCGGTTGATCCGCTGCCAGCCGCGGCTGGACATCACGCTGGGGTGGTCCTCACCGAACAGCTCGACCAGCCCGGCGAGGGCTCTCATCCGCAGCGCCTCCGCCTCCGCCCGCCGTCCGGCCGCCCGGACGGTGATCGCCAGGTTGGCCTGGCAGACCAGCGCGTCGGGGTGCCCGGCGCCGTACCGGGCGGCCAGGCCGTCCAGGGCGACGCGGCCGATCCGCTCGGCCTCGGCGAGCTGCTGGTTGTCGCCGTAGGCGTTGGCGAGGTTGATGGTGGCGTTGAGCGTGAACGGGTGGTCGGGCCCGAGCACCCGGGAGAGCCCGGCGACCGCCTGCTCGCCGTGGTGGATGGCGCCCGCGACGTCCGCGCTGCCCCGCAGGTAGATGCCGAGGTTGTTCTCGCAGGCGTAGGTGAAGGGGTGGTCCTCGCCGAGCAGCCGGCGGTGGCCCTCGTACGCGTCGGCGGCGATGTCGCGGGCGGTCTCCTTGTCGCCGGCGGCGCTGAGGTCGGCGGCCAGGTTGAGCCGGCAGGCGAGCGAGTCGGCGTGGTCGGGGCCGTACCGGTCCATGTACCGCTGGTAGGTGCGCTCGGTGAGCTCGCGGGCCTCGCCGTAGTCGCCGGCCCGGCGCAGCGAGACGGCGAGCGACTTGGAGTTGCGCAGGTCCTCGGGCAGGTCGGCCTGGACCAGCCCGGCGAAGGCCTCCAGCACCTCCCGGAGCAGTTCGACCGAGCCCTTGTAGTCGCCCATCTCGCGCAGGTCCCGGGCGAGGCAGGACTTGGAGGAGAGGGTGTACGGGTGCAGCGGGCCGAGGACGGCCGCGCGGCGCTCGGCGGTGTCCTGGTCGAGGTCGCGGGCGGCGACGCTGTTGCCGACCAGCCGGTGGTCGATGGCCAGGTTGTTGGCGACCGAGAGGGTGCGCGGATCGTCCTCGCCGAACAGCTCGATGAACTGGTCGTAGGTGTCCAGGTCCATCGCGAGCGCTTCCTGGAAGCGGTTGAGGTAGCGCAGGTCGGCGGCGAGCGAGCTGGCGGTCATCAGGGTGTACGGGTTGTGCTCGCCGAGCAGGGCCCGCTGGGCCGCCAGGGTGGACTCGTTGAGGGCCAGCGCCTCGGTGTAGGAGCCCTGGGAGCGCAGCACGTTGGCGATCTGCAGGCGCAGCGAGAGGATCTGCCGCCGCCAGGTGCGCTGCTCCTCGGGGTCGGCCTCGACGTCGGAGCGGGTGGTCCAGGTGGTGTCGAGCTGGCGGCCGAGCTGCAGGGCCTGGTCGAGGTCGACGCGCTTCCACAGGTAGCGGACGCGGTCGATGAGCAGCTCGCGGACCTCCTTCTCGTCGCAGTCCTGGGCCCGGGAGGGCGTCAGGTGCGGCCAGATCTTCTCCAGGGTGGGCCAGTTGGCCGGGTCGTCGGTGTCGCCGCGGGAGGGGCGGGCGCTGACCAGGATGCCGTGCACCTGGTGCATCGCGGTGTTGCGTTCGAGTTCGGTCATCCCGCTGCGCACGACGGCCTGGACGAGGCGGTGCACCTGGAAGGAGTCGCTGGCGGCGTCGGTCTTGGCGAGCGCGTAGCGGCTGACCGAGCGCAGCACCTTGCCGAGCAGGAAGGTGTCGGTGAGCTCGGCGTCGTAGGGGACGAGGGCGAGGCGCATCTGCTCGGAGAAGAAGAACTGCCGCAGCGAGATCGGCTCGGGGGCGAAGAACGCGCACAGCTCCAGCAGCCGGACGGCGGCGGGCGACTGCTCGCGCAGCCGGGCGATGGAGACGTTCCAGGTCAGCCCGACCGGGGTGGGGTAGTCGACCGGGGTCTCGCCGGCCGCGAGCACCCTGGTGGCCTCGGCCTTGAGCTGGTTGACGTACGCCTCGACGGGGGTGCGGGTGGTCTCCAGCCAGGCGGCGGCGACCTCGACGGCGAGCGGGAGGTCGCCGACGGCGTCGGCGACCCGGTCGGCGTCCTGCCGGGTGAGGTTGCGGACCCGGCGGGTGAGGTGGTCGACGGACTCGGCGCGGTCGAAGACGTCGACGTTGAGCACGCCGGCCTGGCCGGACCAGCCCTGGTTGCGGGAGGTGACCAGGATGTGGCCGGGCCCGTCGGGGAAGTAGCGGCGGATCTCGGCGGGTTCGTCGGCGTTGTCGAAGATCAGCAGCCAGTTGGGCGTGGGGATGCCCTGGCGGAGGGCGTCGCGGGCGGCGTGGGCGGCCTCGTTGACGCTGTCGCCGACCCGCAGGCCGAGCCGGGAGGCGAGTTCGGCGAGGTCGACGACGACGTTCTCGGTCTGCTCGGCGTCGATCCACCAGACCAGGTCGTAGTGCGACATGTAGCGGTGCGCGTACTCGAGCGCGACCTGGGTCTTGCCGACGCCGCCGAGCCCGTAGAGGGTCTGCGGCGGCGGGAGGACGGCGGTGGTGCCGCCGGCCAGTTGGGCCCGCAGGTCGTCCAGCACCTTGATCCGGCCGGTGAAGGAGTGGTTGCGCTGCGGCACCTCCCAGTAGGTGGGCTTGGTGCCGGGGAAGCGCGGCGCGCCGGGGGTGCGATCGGGCAGCTCGGTCTCGGTGCGGCCGAGGACGCGCAGCAGGATCTGGGCGGCCTGCGCCTCGTCGCGGCCCATCAGGTCGACCGGGTTGCGGCTGTTGTACGGGGCATTGAGGCGCACGTCGCTGACCCGGACCGGGATCAGCTGGCGGCGGGCGCCGGCCGGGTCGGCGAGCACGGTGCGGTCCCACAGCGCCTGGGCCTGCGGGGACTGCAGGTAGCCGGCGGAGAGCAGGGCGATGGTGCGGTAGGCGGAGTCGATGCCGCGTTCGGTGGCGGAGCGCGGGTTGGCGCCGGCCGAGACGTCGCGCGGGACGACCCGGAAGCCGGCGTCGGCGAGCAGCGCGGTGATCCAGTCGGCCCAGGCGCGGTCCTCGGGGACGTAGCTGAGGTAGAGGTCGGCGGGCGCGGTGGGGCGGCGGCGGACGAAGCCGTCGAGGTAGCGCAGCCGCAGGTCCTCGGGCATCACCGGGAGTCCGGCGACCCGGCCCTGGGTGATCTCGCGGGTGAGGCGTTCGCAGGCGGCGAGCATCGAGCCGGGCAGGCCGGGCTGGTCGCCGAACGGGGCGAGGATCTCCTCGTAGGCGTAGAACGGCCGGTAGGGGATCTCCACGCCGGTCCAGTAGCGGGAGAGGTCGGGTTCGCCGAGCCCGGCGGGCAGGCCGGAGAACTTGATCCGGGCGAGCGCCCGGCCGGCGTCGGCCTTCTCCTTCTCGCCCTCGTCGATCCGCATCGGGACGGGCAGGATCCGGATCTCGCGGTCCCCGTAGCGGTCCTCGATCACCCGCGCTATCCGCGAGGCGCCGTCGATCGACTGGTCGCTGAGGGTGAAGCAGACCACCAGGTCGTCGGGCATCTCGACGGTGCAGATGTCGGCGGTGTCGGTGAGGCCGGTGCGGCTGTCGATCAGGACGTAGTCGTAGCGGCGCTTCATGTCGGCGCGCAGGCTCTGGATGAAGTCCTGGCCGTCGTAGCGTTCGTAGAGCACGTCCCAGTCGACCCGGGAGCCGCCGGAGTAGTCGCGGTTCTGCTGCCCGGCGGGGACGAAGTCGATCCGTCCGGCGCCGGGGAACTGGTTCCAGGCCAGCGAGATGGCGTGCCGGTGGATCCGGGTGAAGTCCTCGTACCAGTCGGGGTCCCGCTCGACCGGGCGGCGGGCCTCCTCCAGGTAGTCGGCGAACAGGTCCATGATGCCGGTGGTGGCGGCGACCACGTCCGGGTTGAGGAACGGCCGGAAGAACTGGCCGAGGCCGGGCGCCTCCAGGTCCCAGTCGACGGCGAGCACCCGGTGGCCGTTGGCGGCCAGGATCCAGGCGGTGTTGGCCAGCGCCATGGTGCGCCCGGTGCCGCCCTTGTAGGAGTAGAAGGTGATGATGCGGCCCTGCCGGTCCTCGGACGCCGCGTCGCGGCGGCGGCCGTAGGTCTGCGGGCTCCTGGCGTTACGGTCGGTCATGACGGGTCCCTCCCCCAAGTCCGATGGTCGCTGCCCGAACTCACGTCCCCAGACGCGGTCTTCGGGAGCCCGTCCCGACGGTCCGGCTGGTGCTCTGCTGCTCGTACGCGGTGCTGGCGCGCATCACCGCTCGTTCCATCTCGCCGCGGAACTCGTCCAGGCTGCCGGGCACGCCGGTGGAGCCCTCCTCGCGCAGGCTGGGCTTCTGCCGGCCGGCCCGGGTGGCGGGCAGGACGCCGTCGCCCAGCTCGTTGAGCATCCGCTCGTGGTCCCGGCACTGCTGGTCGTCCCGGTTCCAGGGTTCCAGCACGCTCAGCCAGGACAGGTTGCGCCGGTCCAACTGCCGTACGGTATCCGAGCGCTGGGCATCGAGGAAGGCCCAGCGGTCGACCAGCAGCACGCTCGGCGCGACCGGTCGTTCGGCCGCCATCAGGGCCTCGGCCTCGTCCTCGAACTCGTGGACGCTCGGCTGGAACCCCATGCTGCGGGCGACGTCCGCCGCGTCGTCCACCAGCGGGCGGCGGGACGGCGGGCGGAAGGGCTGCCAGTCGGTGCGCTGCTGGCCGTAGCAGGACGGGCTGCGGTGCGGCGGCAGCTCCGGCTCCCGGTAGGAGTACACCGAGATCCGGACCCGGTCGTTGGGCTCCGGCGGCTCGAACGCCGAGGGCTGCCCCTCGAAGTCCAGCTGCTGCCCGATCGGGATGACCGTCTGGTCGGCGACGTCCACGATCCGCTGGGCGAGCCGCAGCACGGCGGTGGCGTACTGCGAGCGGTAGTCGTCGATCTTCATCAGCGCGTACAGGCCCTCGGCGGCGTAGTCGGCGCCGAAACTGTCGTGGCTGAACTGGAGTTCACTGGCCACCCGGGGCAGCCGGTAGTGGTCCATCGACACCCACAGCGCCGGGACGATGCCGGTCGCCCGCTCGGCGGTCGGCCGTCGCTGGTAGACCGAGCGGCGGGTGAAGGCGTGCCACTCCTTGCCGCAGGCCTCGCTCTTGAAGTAGCGCGGCGAGTAGAGCGGCACGAACACCCGGCAGTTGGCCAGCTCCCAGGAGAGCCGCTCGGCCCATTTCTGGCCCTGGTGCATCGAGCGGTCCATGAAGCCGATCGGATCGCCCGCCGGGGCGTCGGTGATCTGCAGGATCGCCTCGCACAGGTCGCCGAACAGCCGACCGACCCAGTGGTTCGGGTCCACTCCCCGGGCGTTGACCCTGGGTGTGTGCGCGTAGCTGAGGAAGAAGTACGGCCTGGCCGCGCCCTTGCCCCTGCCCGTCGGGCTGTTCACTCGCGCCTCCCCCGAGACCACGCCCGCCATCCGCCCCGCAGGTAGCGGGAGTTCAGTGTAGGAACGCCGCCTTCCCGAATGGAATACCGCCTGACCTCAAACGACACCGTTCCGGAGAAAGTCGAAAGCAGAATCGACCGTTTCCCGGATCGGCAGCACAAAACAGTGTGCCTTGCCGAGCGGCCCCTCGGTGCGTTCCCGCAACTTCCGGTCCAACCAGACACCGAGCGATTCCAGGTGGCCGTCGCGCAGTTCGACCGCTCGGAAGTGCCGCCAGTGCCGCCCCCACTTGTCCTCCATCACGCAGCCGTACACCTGCATCGGCGGATCGGTCAGCCAGTACTCCGCCAGGTGCACGGGAGTGCAGCACCAGATCGGCAGGCCGATCAGGAGCGCCCGCGCACGCCGGTCGTACAACTGCTGCACCGGGGAGTGCGGGCCCAGGTGGCTGTGCAACCGGTGATCGGCGGTCAGCCGCGCCGCGTCCGGGCCGATCGCGGTGAAGGAGGTCTGCGGGTGCTCGCTGCGCACCGCGCGCGGGTCGGCCCGGACCTCCTCGGAGAACCAGCCGAGCAGCGGCGTGGACGGGGTGGTCGCCCGGTCGTAGGCGGGCATCGCGGCCTGGTGGTCGGACCTCTTCTGCGGGTCGAGGTGGTCGGTCAGCGCCCTCGCCATCCGGGAGGTGTCGGAGTTCTCCGGGCAGGCCGTGTAGACCACCAGCGTGCCCTCCGGGCCGAGCACCTCCAGCAGCGCCTCCAGGAGGGTGCGCGGTCCGCCGTCGATCGGGCCGACCGTCCGCAGCGCGGAGTGCACCAGCAGGATCTCCCCCGGGAGGATGCCGAGCGCCCGCAGCTCGCGGACCAGCTCGGCACGGCCCCGTCCCGGGGCGTGCGGGGACTCCATCAGCCGGCGCCCACCCCGGAGGCGGCCCGGGCCCGGAACGCGGCCAGGTTCCGCTCGGACTCCGCCCGCGCCGCCGCCTCGGCGGCCGGACCGACCGGCACCGCCAGCCACGGCTCGACCGCGGCCGCCATGCCCTCGGCGAAGCGCGTCCCGAGCGCGGTGAGCGCCCCCGAGCCGGCCAGCACCTCCACCGCCCGCGCGGTGTGCCCGCGCCAGGTCGCCAGCTGCACCCGGGCGTGCTCGGCCGGACCGCCCGCCAGCCCGTCGTACGCCAGCACCCGGGTGGCCCAGAACTCGGTGACCGCCAGGTGCGCGTACGTGCCCTGGAACAGGCCCTCCAGCGGCCGCGGGTCGGGCCGCCAGGGCGCGTGGAAGAGCCGCGCCTCGGCCCGGTCGAACAGGTCGTGGAAGTCCAGCACCGCGCCCAGCTTCACGTGCTGGAACTCGTGCACCAGCAGCAGCGCCAGGATCGGCGCGGTGCCGGGCCGGGCGATGCCGACCGCGCCGAACGCCTGCCGGGCGGCGGCGGAGACGTCCCGGCCCTCGGGTCCGGACCGCAGCGGGGTGATGGTGGACAGGCCCGCCCGCAGGCCGGGCGCGTACCCGGGCAGGTCCCGGCCGATCAGCTCCCAGGCCTCGCGCAGCGCGCCCGCCCAGGCGGGCCACTCCTCGTCGTCCAGCCGCCCGGCCACCGGCCACTGGTGGCTGTCGCGCTGCGGGTCGGTGTCCTCCAGCGCGGGCGTCCAGCCGCCGGCCAGCGCCACCCGCCGGACCGGCTGCCAGCGCGCGTCGCCCGGCGTGTCCGGGCCGACCCGCACCCCGGCGACGGTGAACCCCTCGGCGTCGCCGGTCAGCACCGTCTCCTCGGCGTCCGCGTCCACCACCAGCACCCGGCCCAGCGTGGGCAGGTGGACGGCGCCGTCGCGGACCGGCAGCGGCAGCTCGAAGGCGCGTCCGGCCCGCAGCGCGGCCGCCGCGGCCAGCCCCGCCAGGGCGTCCGGGTCGGCGCCCGGCTCCTCCCGCAGGCGGCGGACCGCCCAGGCCCGCGCGTACGGGTGGGCGAGCACCGCGTCCAGGGCCGCGCCGTCCCGCTCGTCCAGCGACCCGAGCAGCTCCCAGCCCGGGGAGCCGGCCCCGACCGCCGCCACCAGCCGTCTGGTGAGCCCGAGTTGGGCCGCAGCCAGGGCCCGGACGGTCGACTCCGCGCCGTACCCCTCGGCCAGCTCCTCCCACTGCGTCTCGGTCAGCTCGCGCGCCTGCTGGGCGGGTACGGCCGTCGCGGGTGCCGTCCGGTCGCGGACGGTGGTGATGAGTCTCAACAGGTCACCGCAGTACACCGAAGGGTTGAGGAAGCCGGTGCCGTCGCCGCGGTACCGGTGGGCGTAGAGGCCGCCGCCGCAGGAGCGCACCACCGGGCAGGCCCGGCACTGCTCGGCCAGCCCGGCGAGGCCCGACTGCCGGGCGACCATGCCCGGGTGCCGGGCCACCTCGTCCAGCGCGTGCGCGAAGACGTCGAAGCCGGTGGCGGGGGCGCCGTCGTAGGCGGTCTTCAGGCTGTCGGCCTGCTCGAAGGAGCCGTCCGTGTCGACCACCACCAGGTCGGAGGGGTCGAGCCCCAGCGACTCGGTGAGGCTGGAGCGGCCGCGCAGCGTCCGGTGGATCGAGTCGAAGGTCCGCACCGGCACCGGCCGGCCGAGCTCCGTCCACCGGCCGTGGGCCGCCAGCAGCCAGTCCGCGTACGGGGTCTCCCCCATGCCGGCGGGGCGCTTCGGGGGCTGGTCCCAGGTGGCGTGCGGGAGGAGGAAGTCGATCCGCGGCGGCTCCAGCGCGACCAGCGCGTCCACCACCGCGACGGGGTCGTTCTCCACGTCGACCGTGCACAGCAGGCCCGCGTAGAGGTCCCGGTACTCCGGGCGGCGGAGCAGCGCCACGGCGGCCAGCACCCGGCCGTGGCTGGAGCGGCCGTCGGCGAACCGGCGGTGCCGGTCGTTGGCAACCCGGTCGCCGTCCAGGGAGATCCCGACCCGGATCCCGTGCGAGGCGAAGAGATCGCACCAACTCTCGTCCAGCTGGACGCCGTTGGTGTGGATCCGCAGGTCCAGCGCGCAGCCCGCCGGGAGGGCGGCCCGGAGCAGTTCGGCGGCCCGGCCGACGGCCGCCCGGCCCGCCAGCAGCGGCTCCCCGCCGTGCAGCACCACGTGGACGGCGGTCAGCCCGTGCGCCCGGGCGTGCTCGGCGATCCGCTCGGCGGTCCGCGCCAGGACCGCCTCGGGGGCGGCCCTGGGTTTGCCGCGCCAGCTGGTGTCGGCGTGCTCGTACACGTAGCAGTGGTCGCAGGCGAGGTCGCAACGACTGTGCAGTTTCAGAACGTACTGCGAGAACGGCACCAACGGGCGCGGCATGGCGGGATCCTGCTGACGGTCGGTCTGCTCGCCCGTCAGATGGAGGAGTTGAACGCGGCGACGGCCACCGGGCCGCCGGTCTCGCCGGGCAGCGCGCGGAACAGGTCGGCGGTGAGCTCCTCGGCACCCAGGGCGGCCAGGGCGGTGAGCGAAGGCCTCGCCTCCGTCCCCTCGACGCGCGCGCTGTCGGCGGGCTTGGTGGCGAGTGCGGCGACCATGATGACTCGTTTCTGCGCCCGCGGGCGCGAGACGGGCCCCGGCATCCAAGACGGGACCACCCGCACCGCACCCTACGCTCCGAGCCCGCCCCCCAGGGCGGATTCGGCCGATCGGCTACCCCATTCGAGTCATAATCCGCGCCACACTTCGCCCAGTCGGCCGACGGACGGGGGCCTGGGTTGACTGTACGTCAGCACCGCGCCGGGAGAGGCGTCACGGGCAGAGCCGCTCGACCCGCCAGCCCTCGCCCTCGACGTCGGCGACGAAGCGGAGCCGGTCGTGCAGCCGGTTCTCCCGGCCCTGCCAGAACTCGACGGTCAGCGGGACGACCCGGTAGCCGCCCCAGAACGGCGGGACGGGGACGCCCTCGCCCTCGGGGTAGCGGGCGGCGAGGTCGGCGTAGCGCTGCTCCAGCACCTCGCGGCCGTCCACCGGGCTGGACTGCTCGCTCGCCCAGGCGCCGAGCTGCGAGCCGTGCGGCCGGGTCCGGAAGTACGCGGCGGTCTCGTCCCGGCCGACCTTCTCCACCCGGCCGCCGATCACCACCTGGCGGGCCAGGTCGATCCACGGGAAGAGCAGCGAGGCGCGCGGGTTGGCGGCCAGGTCGGCCCCCTTGCGGGAGCCGTAGTTCGTGTAGAACACGAACCCGCGCCGGTCGTAGCCCTTGAGCAGGACCGTCCGGGAGCTGGGCATGCCGTCCGCGTCGGCGGTGGAGAGCACCATCGCGTTCGGCTCGGCCACCCCGGCCTCGTCCGCGTCGTGGAACCAGCGGGTGAACTGGCCGATCGGGTCGGCGGCCAGGTCGGCCTCCGCCAGGCCCTCGTGCTGGTAATGCTTGCGCATCACGGACAGGTCCGGGCCGGGCCGGCCCTCGGTGGGCTGGGACAGGGCAGTCGGGTGGCGATCCGCGGTAGGCACGCCGACATCATCCCGTACGACAAGCTCCGGACGCCGCTACGTCCCGGCAAACACCTGGGGATATGGTGGCTCGCCACCGCTTCACCACCCGCCGTACGGGGAATCGTCCGGTTCGCACCGGTAGTCCCCGGAATATCCGCCGATGATGTCGGATCCCACAGAGGATTGAGCGGGCCATGGGGGAAACATCACCGTCGTGGTGTATGGCGCAATGCACTCCGTGCCTGACACTCTGACACCGAGTGCCAACCCACCATCGGTCACCGGCGCCCGGCCCCACCACGGCCGAGCGCCGCGTCGGATCACTGAAGGAGCCGTCTGATGTCCGATTTCGTACCCGGGCTCGAAGGGGTAGTCGCCTTCGAGAGCGAGATCGCCGAACCCGACCGTGAAGGCGGCGCACTGCGCTACCGCGGTGTGGACATCGAGGATCTGGTCGGGAACGTCTCCTTCGGGCACGTCTGGGGCCTGCTGGTCGACGGGAAGTTCGCCCCCGGCCTGCCCGCCGCCGAGCCGTTCCCGATCCCGGTCCACTCCGGTGACATCCGGGTCGACGTGCAGTCCGCCCTGGCCATGCTCGCCCCGGTCTGGGGCCTGAAGCCGCTGCTCGACATCTCCGAGGAGGAGGCCCGCGACAACCTCGCGCGCGCCGCCGTCATGGCGCTGTCGTACGTGGCCCAGTCCGCCCGCGGCCAGGGCCTGCCGATGGTCCCGCAGAGCGAGATCGACAAGGCCGAGACCATCGTCGAGCGGTTCATGATCCGCTGGCGCGGCGAGCCGGACCCGAAGCACGTCAAGGCCGTCGACGCCTACTGGACGTCCGCCGCCGAGCACGGCATGAACGCCTCCACCTTCACCGCCCGCGTCATCGCCTCCACCGGCGCCGACGTGGCGGCGGCGCTCTCCGGCGCCGTCGGCGCGATGTCCGGCCCGCTGCACGGCGGCGCGCCGTCCCGCGTGCTCGGCATGATCGAGGAGATCGAGCGCACCGGCGACGCCGCCGGCTACGTGAAGAACGCCCTCGACAAGGGCGAGCGCCTGATGGGCTTCGGCCACCGCGTCTACCGCGCCGAGGACCCGCGCGCCCGCGTGCTGCGCCGCACCGCCAAGGAGCTCGGCGCGCCGCGCTTCGAGATCGCCGAGGCGCTGGAGAAGGCCGCGCTGGAGGAGCTGCACAACCGCCGCCCCGACCGCGTGCTCGCCACCAACGTGGAGTTCTGGGCCGCGATCATGCTGGACTTCGCCGAGGTCCCGGCGCACATGTTCACCTCGATGTTCACCTGCGCCCGCACCGCCGGCTGGTCGGCGCACATCCTGGAGCAGAAGCGCACCGGCCGCCTGGTCCGCCCGGCCGCCCGCTACATCGGCCCCGGCCCGCGCAGCCCCCAGGACGTCGACGGCTGGGACCAGCTCGCCCACTGACCGGGCGATATGGCTCGCTGATACCGCCCGCTGATTCGGTTCACTCGTTCGGGCGGTGATCCCTGCACGGATCACCGCCCGGCGACCGAAAGATCACATCTCAGCGGGCGGACGACCGTCCCGCTGCCCCTTCTCGAAACAGTAGGCTGCGACCGTGGCTCAGATTCAGATCCCCGCCGAAAATCTGCCCGCCGACGGCCGCTTCGGCTGCGGCCCCTCCAAGGTGCGCCCCGAGGCCCTGAGTGCCCTCGCCGCCACCGGAACCTCGCTGCTGGGCACCTCCCACCGTCAGGCCCCGGTCAAGAACATCGTCAAGCGCGTCCGCGAGGGCGTCGCCGAGCTGTTCTCGCTGCCGGAGGGCTACGAGGTCGTCCTCGGCAACGGCGGCTCCACCGCGTTCTGGGACATCGCCGCCTTCGGCCTCGTCCGCGAGAAGTCCCAGCACCTCAACTTCGGTGAGTTCTCCTCGAAGTTCGCGTCCTCGGTGAAGGCCGCCCCGTGGCTGGCCGAGCCGACCGTGATCAAGACCGAGCCGGGCACCCACCCGCTGCCGGTCGCCGAGGCGGGCGTGGACGTCTACGCCCTCACCCACAACGAGACCTCCACCGGTGTCGCCATGCCGATCCGCCGCCCCGAGGGCGCGGACGCCGGCTCGCTGGTCCTGGTCGACGCCACCTCCGGCGCCGGCGGCCTGCCGGTCGACATCCGCGAGACGGACGTCTACTACTTCGCCCCGCAGAAGTCCTTCGCCTCCGAGGGCGGCCTGTGGCTGGCCACCTTCTCCCCGGCCGCCCTGGAGCGCGCCGCCGAGATCGCCGCCTCCGGCCGGTACATCCCGCCGTTCTTCGACCTGCCGACCGCGATCGACAACTCGTCGAAGGACCAGACCTACAACACCCCGGCGATCGCCACGCTCTTCCTGCTGGCCGACCAGCTGGAGTGGCTGAACGGCCAGGGCGGTCTGGACTGGGCCGTGGCGCGGACCGCCGAGTCCTCCTCGATCCTGTACTCCTGGGCCGAGAAGTCCTCCTTCGCGCAGCCGTTCGTGGCCAAGCCGGAGGAGCGCTCGCAGGTCGTCGGCACCATCGACTTCGACGACTCGGTCGACGCCGCGGCGGTCGCCAAGGCACTGCGTGCCAACGGCATCGTCGACACCGAGCCGTACCGCAAGCTCGGCCGCAACCAGCTGCGCATCGCGATGTTCCCGGCGGTCGACCCGGCGGACGTCGAGAAGCTCACCGGCTGCATCGACTACGTGGTCGACCAGCTCTGACCCTCAGCGCGTGCAGAAGCCCCCCGCCACCGGCGGGGGGCTTCGCTCATTTCCGGGCCAGCGCGCTGATGATCACCACGACGAACAGCAGCACCAGGGCGCCGGTCACGATCCGCATGCGAGTCTTCGGGTCCACGCTTCGAGGTTAGTCGGTCGCCCGGCGGGCCTCGGCACTGGCCCGTTCCGGGCCGTACAGCTCGGTGAGCTCCTCGGCCAGCTCGTCCCGGCCGACCGGGCGCAGCTGGCCGTCGCCGCGGTACTGCTGGGCCCGGAAGACCGAGGGCGCGACGCCGACCCGGCGGGTGAAGATCCGGGTGAAGTACGCGGCGTCCTCGTAGCCGACCCGGCGGGCGACCGAGGCGACCGGGAGCTCGCTGGCGGCGAGCAGCTGCTTGGCCTCGGTGAGGCGGACGGTCAGCAGGTACTCCTTGGGCCCGACCGCGCCGACCGCCTGCACGGCCCGGCGCAGCTCGGCCACGGTCATCCCGGCCCGGCGGGCGTGCTCGGTGACCGGGATCGGCAGGAAGGCGTCCCGGCGCAGCACCTCCAGCACCGGTGCGCCCTCGGGGTCGAGGTCGGCCCGGTGGCGGCGCAGCTCGACCAGCAGCTCGTGCACCCCGGCGGCGGCCTCCACGCCGGTCAGCGGGCCGCCGCGGCGGCAGGCGGCGGCGACCTTGGCGATCACCCGCTGGGCGGGCTCGGCGGCGGTCAGCGGCACCACCTCGGCCTCCGGCAGCAGGCCGAGCTCGGCGTACGCGGCGGTGGCGGTGCCGGTGAAGTCCACGAACCCCTCGGACCAGCCCCCCGCGTCCGGCGCGTAGTGGTGCGGCACGCCGGGCCGCAGCCAGATCGCGGCGGGCGCGGTGACCGGCTGCCGGGCGCCGTCCGGGGTGGCGTACCAGCCGCGGCCGGCGCTGACCACCACGGCCACCCAGTGGTCGAGGGTGCGCGGACCGACGGTGGGCAGCCGGCCGCGCTGCAGGCCCACTCCGAGGCACGCCAGCCCGGTGCCCAGCTGGAGCGGGCCCGGCGTCAGGTAATGCCACCAACGCTCCACGTCACGTCCTTCCCGAGGTTCGGCGCCCCACGACAATCCAACACGCCGCAGGGCTTTGTCCATGGCTCTGGCCTGCACCTTCCCGCAGGCTAGGAGGCATGCTCACCTACGACTCCACCGGTTTCCGACTCGACGGGCGGGGCTTGCGGATCCTGTCCGGGGCCATGCACTACTTCCGCACCCGCCCCGAGCAGTGGCCGCAGCGGCTGGCGGCGCTGCGCGCGATGGGCCTGAACACGGTCGAGACGTACGTGCCGTGGAACCTGCACGAGCCGGCCGAGGGCCGCTTCGAGCGGATCGAGGAGCTGGGCGCCTTCCTGGACGAGGCCGCCCGGCAGGGCCTGTGGGCGATCGTCCGGCCCGGCCCGTACATCTGCGCGGAGTGGGACAACGGCGGGCTGCCCGGCTGGCTGACCGCCCGCGTGGGGCGGCGCGCCCGCACCTCGGACCCGGCGTACCTGGCCGCCGTGGACGCCTTCTTCGACGTGCTGCTGCCGCAGGTCGTGGAGCGCCAGCACGGGCAGCCGGGCGGCAACGTGCTGATGGTGCAGGTGGAGAACGAGTACGGCTCGTTCGGCAGCGACGCCGCGTACCTGGCGCACCTGGCCCGGGGGCTGCGCGAGCGCGGGGTCACCGTCCCGCTGTTCACCTCGGACGGGCCGGAGGACCACATGCTGGCCGCCGGCGCGGTGCCCGGGGTGCTCGCCACGGTGAACTTCGGCTCCGACCCGGAGGAGGCGTTCGCCCTGCTGCGACGGCACCGGCCGGAGGACCCGCCGTTCTGCATGGAGTACTGGAACGGTTGGTTCGACCACTGGGGCAAGCCGCACCACGGCCGGGACGCCGCCGACGCCGCCGACACGCTGCGCCGGATCCTGGCCGCCGGCGGCTCGTTCAACATCTACATGGCGCACGGCGGCACCAACTTCGGCACCACCGCGGGCGCCAACCACGCGGACGAGCCGTTCAACTCCACCGACTGGACGCGTTCGCCCTACCAGCCGGTGACCACCTCGTACGACTACGACGCCCCGCTCGACGAACGCGGCCTGCCCGCGGGCAAGTTCGAGCCGTTCCGGCAGGTGATCGCCGACTTCGCCGCCGAACACCCCGACGAGGCGCGCTACTTCGACGACCGGGTGGCCGAACTCCCGGCGCCGGCGCCGGTGCTGGACGCCACCACGGTCGAGCTGACCGAGTTCGCGGCGCTGCCGTTCGAGCCGGCGGTGGACTCCCCGGTGCCGCCCACCTTCGAGGAACTCGGCCTGGAGCACGGCCTGGTCCGCTACACCCTGCGGGTGCCCGCGCTCAGCTCCGAGCAGCCGCTGGCCGTCGAGGGCCTGCGCGACCGCGCCACCCTCTGGCTGGACGGCAAGCGCGCCGCCGAACTGGAGCGCGGCGTCCCCGCCCCGCCGGTCACCGCGCCGGGCGGCACCGAGGTCCGGCTGCTGGTCGAGTCGCTCGGCCGGGTCAACTACGGCCCGCAGGTCGGCGAGACCAAGGGCATCACCGGCGGCGTCCGGCACGAGCGCCAGTACCTGCACGGCTGGCGCGCCGAGGCCTGCCGGCTGGAGCCGCTGCCCGCCGCGGAGTGGACCGACGGCTCGCCCGCGTCCGAGACCCTGGCCCGCGGTGTCCTCGACCTGACCGCGACCGGCGACACCTTCCTCGCCGTCCCCGGCGGCGGGCACGGCTACCTGTGGGTCAACGGCTTCCTGCTCGGCCGGTACGACGCGATCGGCCCGCAGACCACGCTGTACTGCCCGCAGCCGCTGCTCCGCGCGGGCCACAACGAGATCACCGTCCTGGAACTGGGCGACGCCGCCCCGGGCGCGGTCGAACTGCGCGCCGCCCCCGAACTCGGCTGAGGCCCGCGGCCCGGCCCGTCACGCCTCCCACCTGGCCAGCGGCCAGGACCTGAGCGAGGTGTAGCGGGGCGGGCCGTACCCACCGAAGTCGCTGTGCATCAGGTGCAGCTCGCCCGCCTCCCACTCGCGCCCCTGCCAGCCCTCCAGCGCCGCCGCCATCAGCTTCAGCTCGCCTGCGGCCAGCCGGCGCACCGCCCGGGGCGTGCCGTGCGAGGAGCCTGCCCGGGCCAGCGTCAGGTGGGGGTGGAAGCCGTGCCGGTCCGACTCCGCCCCGGCCTCCTCCAGCGCCTCCCGCACCCCTTCGGCGAGCCGCCGCAGCGCCCACGTCTCGCCGTCCAGGCCGACCCACAGCACCCGGTCGCCGAAGCAGCCCGCGCCCGCCAGCCGCAGCCGGTGCGCCCCGTGCTCGGACGCCACCCGCTCCAGCCGGTCCTCCATGGCCGGGACGTCCGCGGCCGGCACCTCGCCCAGGAACGCCAGCGTCAGGTGCCAGCCCTCCGGCTCGCTCCAGCGCAGCCGGTCCGCGCCGGACAGCCCGTGCAGCGGCGCCGCCGCGTCGGAGAGCTCCTGCAACGCCTCGACCGGCGGGTTGACCGCCACGAACAGCCTCATGGCCCCATCCTGCCCGGCCCGGGCGGAACTGGCCCGGGTGCGACCGGCCCGGGTAGAACTGGACCTCGTGGAGATCCGCACGGCCGGCCCCGACAGCGCCGACGACGTCCTCGCCCTGCTCGACGCCGCGGTCCGCTGGCTCGCCGCCCGGGGGCGCACCGGCCAGTGGGGCGAGCAGCCCTGGAGCACCCGGCCGGGGGCCGCCGAACGGATCCGCGGGTACGCCCGCGACCACCTGCTGCGCATCGCCGAGGACGAGCACGGCCGCACCGTCGGCGCCTGCGTCCTCACCACCGACGCCCCCGACGGCGTCCCGCCCGCGGACCGACCCGAGCTCTACATCCGCTGGCTGGTCACCGACCGCGAGCACCGCGGCCTCGGCGCCGTCCTGGTCGCCGACGCCCTCGACCGGGCCCGGGAGCGCGGCCGCCACCTGCTGCGCGTCGACTGCTACGCAGGTGACGACGGCGCCCTGGTCACCCAGTACGAACGCCTGGGCTTCACCCGCACGATCTCCTTCACCGAGGACAGAGCAGCGGGCCCCTGGCCCTGCCAGGTCCTGGAACTCCCGCTCTGACCCCGCTCCCCGCGCCCCGGCAGGGGCGCGGGGAGCTGCGCGAGCAAGCACCGAACGGCCTTCGGCTCACCGCAGCGCGAGGACCCGCCCGGCGTGCAGGTTGACCCGCAGCTTCAGCCCGGTCGCCCGGCTGAGCACCAGGGCCACCGTCGCGGCGGCCGCCGCGGACACCAGGCCGCAGGCCAGCAGCCCGAACCGGGGCCCGTACACGTCCGTCACCCAGCCGACCACCGGTGCGCCGATCGGCGTCCCGCCGGTGAAGACCAGCACCAGCAGGCCCATCACCCGGCCCCGCATCGCCGGGTCGGTCCCCAGCTGCAGCGCCGCGTTGACCGAGGTGTTGAAGGTCAGCCCGAACACGCCGATCAGCGTGAGCAGCACCGCGAACGTCCAGTACCCGGGCGCGAACGCGGCCAGCACCTCCAGCGCACCGAACGCCAGCGCCGCGGCCACCAGCCGCCGCAGGCGCGGCGCCCCGCGCCGCGCCGCGAGCAGCGCCCCGGCCAGCGACCCCACCGCCATCGCGGTGTTGAGCAGCCCGTACTCACCGGCGCCGACCCGGAAGGTGTCGTACGCGAACCCGGAGAGCAGGGTCGGGAAGTTGAAGCCGAACGTCCCGATGAACCCGGCCAGCACCATCGGCCAGAGCAGTTCCGGGCGCTCCTTCACGTAGCGCAGGCCCTCGCGGAGCTGGCCCTTCGCGCGGGCCACCGGCTCGGTCGGGCGCAGTTCGGCCTCCCGCATCGCCAGCAGGCCGCCGATCACGGCCACGAACGACAGCGCGTTCACGGCGAACGCCCAGCCGCTGCCGACCGCGGCGATCAGCAGACCGGCGACCGCCGGTCCGATCAGCCGCGCCGTCTGGAAGTTGGCGGCGTTCAGGCTGACCGCGTTGGACAGGTCCTTCGGCGGCACCATCTCGCTGACGAACGCCTGCCGCGTCGGGTTGTCGACCACCGTGACCAGGCCCAGCAGCAGCGCGAACACGTACACGTAGCCGGCGGTGACCACGCCGGTGACCGTCAGCACGGCCAGCCCGGCCGCGAGCAGGCCCATCGCGCCCTGGGTGGCGACCAGCAGGCGCCGCTTGGGCAGCCGGTCGGCGAGCACGCCGCCCCACAGGCCGAGCAGCAGCATCGGGAGGAACTGCATCGCGGTGGTCACACCGACCGCGAAGGGGCTGCCGGTCAGGCTCAGCACCAGCCAGTCCTGGGCGATGCGCTGCATCCAGGTGCCGGTGTTGGAGACCACCTGGCCGGCGAAGTAGTAGCGGTAGTTGCGGATCCGGAGGGAGGAGAACATCCCTCCGGGGCGGGTGAACCTTCCACCCGTCGGAGCGGCGGGGACCGCCGCGGTGCGTTCGTCGGGGTCGTCGTCGCCGGCGCCGGGCAGGCCCACGGGTGCGGGTGCGCGGTCCTCGGCGGCAGCGGAGGAGTCCACTGCGGGTTCGGTGGCGGAGTCGTCGGTGCGGATGGCGGCGGCAATCGTTGCGGCCGGTGTCACGGTGGTCTCCCCTCGGCGCGCGGCGGCCCGTTGTCCGGCCGTCGCGCCACGTTCGTTCGCTGTCGGTCCTGCGGTGATGCGGTACTCCTTCTTCCGTGCCGGTGGGATGTCCGTGCCTACAGGTGCGCGAGCTTGTACAGCACCGGTGCCGCCTCCTTGAGCTGGGCCCACTCCTCGTCGGTGAGGCCCTGCGCCAGCTCCGCCAGCCAGGCGTTGCGGCGCCGGCGGCTCTCGTTGAGGATCTCCTCGGCCTGCTCGGTGCTGCTGACGACCACCTGACGGCGGTCCTCGGGGTGCGGCTCGCGCCGCACCAGCCCCTTCTCCTCCAGCATCGCGATGATCCTCGTCATCGACGGCGGCTGGACGTGCTCCTTGCGGGCGAGCTCGCCGGGTGTGGCCTTGCCGCACCGGGCAAGCGTGCCGAGCACCCCGATCTCGGTGGGGCTCAGCGACTCCTCGACCCGCTGGCGTCTCAACCGGCGGGCCAGGCGCATCGCGGACGACCGCAGCTGGCTGATCGCCGCCAGGTCGTCCTCGGACATCTCGGGCATGTCCTTAGCCTACGTCATTACTCTGGCTAAAGAAAACCGATTAACGATCACCCGCGGGCGGCGCGGGGGTGCGGGGTGCTCAGTCCGTCGTCAGCTGGAACGCCAGGCGGCCGAACCGCACCCGGTCGCCGGCCCGGACCACGACCGCGCCGGCCACCCGGCGCTCGTTCACGAAGGTGCCGTTGCTGGAGCCGAGGTCGTACAGCACCCAGTCGCCGAACTCGCGCCGCAGCTCCGCGTGCAGCCGGGAGACGGTCGCGTCGCCGAGCCGCAGGTCGGACCCGGTCATCCGGCCGATCCGCAGCACCGTCACGCCGGGGCCGGGCAGCCGGAGGCCGGGCGCCTGCTCGGCCTCCCAGGTGTGCCGCAGCCGGACGTTGAGCGCCGACACCTTGGCCACCGTCCGCAGCAGCAGCCGCGAGAACCGGCCGTAGGTGTCGAGGTCGCCGACCACGTCGGCGAGTTCGGCCCGGCTGCGGGCGGCGAGGACGAGTTCCATCCGGCGGACGAAGGTGTCGTGGGAGAGCCGCCCACTGCCGACGCCTTCGCGCAGTGCGTCCAGGGCACGGTCCCGCTCGGCCTCGGAGGGCCGGGCCAGCTGGGTGCGGAACTCGATTGACGCCATGACAGAGATTGTCCGCGCCCCAGGTCAGCCCTGTCCAGAAGAACGCCGCGAGCCGACCCCGCGGGGACTGAACTCCCCTCCCGACGGGCAGATCCCGAGGGTCCGGGTCGGTGCCGGCGCCGGGCCCGCGTCGGGCCGCTCCGGGCCGCGCCCGACCGGCGGGAGCAGGAGGCAGCATGACCGTCGTCGCCGTCACCGGCCACCTCGACCTGCGCGGGGAGACCGTCCGGCTGGTCCGGGACGCCCTGCTCGACCTGCTCGCCGGACACCGCGCCGACGGGCTCACCGGAGTGTCCTGCCTCGCGCCGGGCGCGGACGCGCTGTTCGCCGACGCGGTCCTCGCCCTCGGCGGACGGCTGGAGGTGGTGCTGCCCTCCCCCGCGTACCGCACGACCGCCGTGACCGAGGACTACGCGCCCGAGTTCGACCGGCTCTGCGACCACGCCGCCGACGTGCTCGTGCTGCCCGAGCCCGCCCCCGGTCCCGCCGCGTACGTCGCCGCCAACGCCGAACTCCTGCGCCGCGCCGACCGCCTGGTCGCCGTCTGGGACGGCCTGCCGGGCGCCGGCCCCGGCGGCACCGCCGACATGGTCGCCACCGCCCGCACCGCCGGCCTCCCCGTCGACCGGATCTGGCCCCCGGGCGCCAGCCGCGGCTGACCCCGCCACCGCCCGGCCGACACCGCCCATGCTCCTGCCGCCCGGCTCGCCCCCGGCAGCGCCTCAGCCCGGCCGGTACGCCTTGAACTCCGCCGAGTCCAGCATCCACTCCCCCACCCGCACCGGGTCGCCGAACACGTACTCGTGCACCGCCCGGTACCGCGGACCGTCCGGCCCGTCCGCCGGGTCGCTGCACACGGTCACCGTGCTCTTCCGCGGGTCGATCAGGAGGTAGAGCGGGACTCCCATTGCGGGATAGTCCCGCATCTTCTCGGTGTAGTCGTTCGCATGGTTCGACGGCGAGACGATCTCGGCGACCAGGTGGAGGGCTCGCGGGTCGATGCTGTCCTGGAAGGTCTCCAACTCCGCCTCGGACGCCACGATCAGGTCCGGCCGCCGGAGGACTCCGAGTGCGGGGTCCTCGACGTCGCCGCCGGTGTGTGCGACGAGGTCACCGCCCAGCTGGCGGTCGAGCTGACGGCGCAGTCGCAGGGCGTTCAGCTCGTGCGGCGTCGACGGCGACATCATCATGGTGATCTCGCCGTCCCGGATCTCGACCTTGCTCGCCAGGTCGCCGTAGCGCTCCATGAGTTCGCCCGCGACGGCCCGGAGCCGCTCGTAGTCCATGCCTTCGAGACTAGCCGCGAACCCGTCCGCTCAGGCCTCGTCCGGGGCGAGGGACGGGATGTCGGCGCGGAAGAGGCTGAGGAGCAGGCCGTACGGTTCGGCGTCGGGGGTGGGGCCGCCGGTGCCGCAGGGTTCGTCGGCGTGGGACTGGAGGCGGGTGGTGAGGGCGCGGGCCTGGTCGGGGGTGAGCCAGAGGTGGCGGAGCAGGGTGTGCTCGCGCCCGTCGCCGCGTTCGGGGAGCATCTCGGCGAGTGCGGCGTTGAACAGGAACTCCGGTCCGATGCCGTCGGCGAGCCGGAAGCCGGCGCCGGCGGGGCCGAAGTACTGCTCGGTGCCGCCGCGTACCTGGCGGGTCTCGGCGACCCGGACCAGCCCGGCGTCCTGCAGGACCCGTACGTGGTAGCCGACGGTCCCCTTGGCGACGCCGAGCGCTTCGGCCAGCTGCCGGAGGGTGGCCGGGCGTTGCCGCAGCACGTTGACCATCCGGTGGCGGACCGGGTGCCCGAGCGCCTTGAACTGCGCGGGGGTGTTCAGCACGACAGGCTCTTCGTCGGTGGGCTCCACACCCAAAAGTGTCCATAATCCTCGACGCTTTGACAAACCCGACCCGAGGCCGCCAGACTCCCGACCACCAGAAAGCGTCGATGTTTCTCGACGCTTAACGAGATGACGACCCGAGGAGCCCAGCCCGATGCCGCTCTCCGCCGCCCACGTCACCACCCCGCGCCCCGAGCGCCGGATCGAGCAGCTCGTCTCCGACCTCGGCCACGAGGCCGCCACCGAGCTGGCCCTGGACGGCCGCGGCACGGTGACCCTCCCCGGCGGCGGCCGGTGCGTGCTCACCCCGACCCCCGACGGGCTGTCCCTGCTCGCCTCGGCCGCGGACGCCGAGTCGCTGGCCGCCGTCCGGGACGTCGTCACGCGCCACCTCTTCCACTCCCCAGTCCACGAGGAGCCCCCCACCCGCGAGCAGCCCGCCGTCCGGTGGGGCGAGCCCCGTCCCGGCGACGCCGTCGAGGCCGTCGACCCGGCGGTCGCCGACTACGTGCTGGCCCACTCCACCGCGCCGGACGCGCTGCTGCGCGAGCTGGTGGTGGAGACCCGCGAGGCGACCGGCCGGGCGGCGATGATGCAGGTGGCGCACGACCAGGGCGCGCTGCTGACGATGCTGACCCGGCTGGTCGGCGCCCGCCGGGCGATCGAGGTCGGGGTGTTCACCGGCTACTCCTCGCTGTGCATCGCCCGCGGCCTGGCCGCCGACGGGCACCTGCTGGCCTGCGACGTCAATGACGCGTGGACGGCCGTCGCCCGCCGCCACTGGGAGAAGGCGGGGGTCACCGACCGGATCGAGCCGGTGATCGGTCCCGCCCTGGAGACCCTGCGCGCCCTGCCGGCCGACCCGGTCGTCGACATCGCCTTCATCGACGCCGACAAGGCCGGGTACCCGGCGTACTACCGGGAGATCGTCCCCCGGCTGCGCCCGGGCGGCCTGGTCGTCCTCGACAACGTGCTGCTCGGCGGGCGGGTCCTCGACCCGGCCTTCACCGGGCCGGACCACGTCGCGATCCGCGAGCTGAACGCCTTCGTCGCCGCCGACCCCCGGGTGGACGCGGTGATGCTGCCGGTCCGCGACGGCGTCACCCTGGCCCGCAAGCGCTGAACCGTCCCCGATCCCTTGTCGCTCCGCACACCCCTGCGGTAGGAAACGCGCACCGCCCCCACGCGACCCGAGGAGTCGAAGTGTCGAACCACCGCGCCAAGTTCAGAGGCCGGGCCACCACCGGTCTGGCCGTCGTCGCGATAGCGGCCGGCGTGTTCTTCTTCATCGGCCTGGCCTCCCAGCAGCCCGCGGGCTGGGGCGCGGCGTACGCCTTCGGCTCCCCCACCGCCGTCCAGCTGCCCAAGAAGTGCACCACCGAGACGATCTCCAAGGGCGGCAGCGCGGGCCGCTCCACCACGGTCTGCGAGCACGCCACCTGGACCGTGGACGGCACCTCCCACGACGGCACCCTGTACGCGTACGCCGACCAGATCGACCGGTCCGCGAGCCCGGTGGCGTTCAAGGGCGAGCCGCGCGTGCTCGGCGACCGCGCCTACGGCGAGCCCGAGGTCTGGATGACCGTCCTCCACCTCGCCGCGCTCGTGGTGGCCGCCCTCGGCCTGCTGGGCCTGCTCGTCTCGCTCGCCCTGGCCGCCGTGCCGCCCCGCCGCCGCTGAGTCGCACCGCCCCAGGACGCCGAACGGCCCTCCCCGCAGCTGCTGCGGGGAGGGCCGTGGTGCTCGGGCCGTCAGAGCAGGCCGAGGGCCGGCATCAGGTAGTAGAAGAGGAAGACGCCGGCGACGGCGTACATCGCGACCGGGACCTCGCGGCCGCGCCCGGCGGCGACCCGCAGGATGCAGAAGGCGATGAAGCCGATGCCCAGGCCGTTGGTGATGGAGTAGGTGAACGGCATCATCACGATGGTCAGGAAGGCCGGGATCGCGATGGTGTAGTCCGCCCAGTCGATCTCCGTGACGGAGTTCGCCAGGATCAGGAAGCCGACGGTGACCAGGGCCGGGGTGGCGGCCTGGGCCGGGACCATGGTGGCGAGCGGGGTGAGGAAGAGCGCCACCAGGAAGAGCGCGCCGGTGACCAGGGAGGCGAAGCCGGTACGGGCGCCCTCGCCGACGCCGGCGGTGGACTCGACGAAGCAGGTGTTGGCGGAGGCGGAGGTCGCGCCGCCGGCCGCGGTGGCGATGCCGTCCACCATCAGGATCTTGTTGATGCCGGGCAGGTCGCCCTTCTCGTCGAGCAGGTGCGCCTCGTCGGCGACGCCGAGGATGGTGCCCATCGCGTCGAAGAAGCAGGACATCAGCACGGTGAAGACGAAGAGGACGCCGGTGAGGACGCCGACCTTGCCGAAGCCGCCGAACAGGCTGACCTGGCCGACCAGGCCGAAGTCGGGGGCGGCGACCGGGTTGCCGGGCCAGGCCGGGACGGTCAGGCCCCAGGCGGAGGCGTCGAGGTGGGCGACCTGCTGGATGACGACGGCGACGACGGTCATCGCGGCGATCGAGATCAGGATGGCGCCGGGGACCTTGCGGATCAGCAGCACCAGGGTGAGCACCAGGCCGAGCACGAAGACCAGCACCGGCCAGCCGAGCAGGTGCCCGCCGGTGCCGAGCTGCAGCGGCACGGTGGTGTGGGCGGCGTCCGGGATGCGGCTGACGAAGCCGGCGTCGACCAGGCCGACCAGGGTGATGAACAGGCCGATGCCGATGGCGATGGCCTTGCGCAGGCCGAGCGGCACCGCGTTCATGACGCGCTCGCGCAGTCCGGTGGCGACCAGCAGCATGATCGCGAAGCCGGCCAGGACGACCATGCCCATCGCGTCCGGCCAGGTCATCCGGGGTGCGAGCTGGAGCGCCACGATGGTGTTGACGCCGAGTCCGGCGGCCAGGCCGATCGGGACGTTGCCGATCACGCCCATCAGCAGCGTGGTCAGGCCGGCGGTCAGCGCGGTGGCGGTGACCAGCTGGGCGCTGTCCAGGTGCACGCCGTTCAGGTCCGTGGCGGACGCCAGGATGATCGGGTTGAGCACCAGGATGTACGCCATCGTGAAGAAGGTGGCGACACCGCCGCGGAGCTCGCGGGGCAGCGAGGAGCCGCGCTCGGAGATGCGGAAGAAACGGTCCAGGGCGCCGGCGGGGGGCTTCGGGGAGTCCTGGGACGGCTCGGGCGACATGGAGGTCGACTGGGCCTGCGGAGACATTCGGGTGTCCTCGTCGAGTGGGGGCGAAGAGAGGAGACTCGGTGCCCGAGCAGCGGTGGCCGGGACCGCCGGGGCCCAGGGGGAATGGTCGCGGAGCCAACCGGAATCCCCAGTATGAGTTTCCGGTCGTGCACGCGCCATCTTCGCGCGTAGATGCAACCCCTTACGGCCAACTCCGGTCACAGCTCGACGCCGCCGCCTCTGCCGTGCCGCCCGGCACGCCCCGTACGCTAGGCCCCATGCCGAAGACCGCACTGCGCCCCGCTCCCCCACCGCTCGAGGTGAACGACGTCGCCATCGTCGCGGGCGGCACGGTGCTGTGGTTCGTCGGTTTCCTGGTGCTGCTGCCGTTCCAGAGCGCGCTGTCGGAGCACGGGCACGGCACCTGGCCGTGGATCTGCCTGTCCGGAGGCCTGCTCGGCCTGATCGGCGTCTGGTACTGCCGCGCCCGCCGGGACGCGATCCGTCGGGACCGGGCGGCCCAGGCCCAGGCGCAGGCCGCGGAGCAGCAGGCCGACTGACCCACCCGGAAGGCCCCAAATCGGGGCGTAGCGGACAGTCGCGCCCCTAGAGTCGGTGCCATGACGCTCCCTGCGGACGGCCCCGACGCGGACGGCACCGACCCCTCCCGCTCCGGCGCGCACGCGACCGGGCTCGGCACCGGGCACTCCACCGGTCTGAGCGCCGCGGAGGTCGCCGAGCGGGTGGAGCGCGGGCAGGTGAACGACGTCCCGGTCCGTTCCAGCCGCTCGACCCGGGAGATCGTCCGGGCCAACGTCTTCACCCGGTTCAACGCGATCATCGGCGTGATGTTCGGGATCATCCTGGTGGTCGGCCCGCTCCAGGACGGCCTGTTCGGCCTGGTGATCGTCGCCAACACGGCGATCGGCATCGTCCAGGAGCTGCGCGCCAAGCGGACCCTGGACAGCCTGGCGCTGATCGGCGAGGCCCGGCCGCAGGTCCGCCGGGACGGGCGGGCGGTGCAGGTGCCGAACTCCGAGATCGTGCTGGACGACACCGTGCTGCTCGGCATCGGCGACAAGGTGGTGGTGGACGGCCTGGTCAGCGAGGCGGACGGCCTGGAGATCGACGAGTCGCTGCTGACCGGCGAGCCGGACCCGGTGCTCAAGCGGCCGGGCGACGAGGTGATGTCCGGCTCCTTCGTGGTCGCCGGGGCCGGCGCGTTCACCGCGACCAAGGTCGGCCGGGAGGCGTACGCGGCGCAGTTGGCCGAGGAGGCCAGCCGGTTCACCCTGGTCAGGTCGGAGCTGCGCAGCGGCATCAACGACATCCTGCGGATCATCACCTACCTGCTGATCCCGACCGCGATCGGCCTGATCATCAGCCAGCTCGCGGTGCAGGGCAACGACTGGCGCGAGGCGGTGCGCCGGATGGTCGCCGGCATCGTGCCGATGGTGCCGGAGGGGCTGGTGCTGCTGACCTCGGTGGCGTTCGCGATCGGGGTGATCCGGCTGGGCCGCAAGAAGTGCCTGGTGCAGGAGCTGCCCGCGATCGAGGGCCTGGCCCGGGTGGACACCGTCTGCCTGGACAAGACCGGCACGCTGACCGAGGGCGGCATGGACCTGGTGGAGCTGCGGCCGCTGGAGCCCGGCCGCCGGGAGCTGCCGGCCGCCGACGGTCGGCTGCGGCCGGGCGCGCCGTCGGCCGACCGGATCTTCGCCGACCGCGCGGTGCTCCAGCAGGCCCTGGGCGCGATGGGCGGCGCTGACGCCCGGCCGAACGCCTCCATGCAGGCGGTGATCGACGCCTACGGGGCGCCGGATGGCAGCGGCGCGGGCGGCGGGGAGGGCAGCGGCGCGGGCAGCGGTTGGCGGGTGCTGGAGGCGATGCCGTTCTCCTCGGCCCGCAAGTGGAGCGGGGTGCAGCTGCTGGAGCCGCAGGGCGGCGAGGCGAGCTGGCTGCTGGGCGCGCCGGACGTGCTGCTGCCGGCCGGCGACCCGGTGCTCGCCGACGTGGACGAGCTGGGCGCCAAGGGCCTGCGGGTGCTGCTGCTGGGCCGCAGCCCGGTGCCGCTGGACGCGCCGGACCCGGCCGCGGAGCTGGAGCCGCTGGCCCTGGTGGTGCTGCAGCAGCGGCTGCGCGACGACGCGGCCGACACCCTGCGCTACTTCGAGGGCCAGAACGTCCGGGCCAAGGTGATCTCCGGCGACGCGGCGGTGTCGGTGGGCGCGGTGGCCGCGCACCTGGCGCTGCCCGGTGCGGAGACCGCGCTGGACGCCCGGACGCTGCCCGAGGACGCCGAGCAGCTGGCCGAGGTCGCCGACCGGACGGCGGTGTTCGGCCGGGTGACGCCGCAGCAGAAGCGCCTGCTGGTGGGCGCGCTGCAGGCGCGCGGGCACACGGTGGCGATGACCGGCGACGGCGTCAACGACGTGCTGGCGCTGAAGGACGCCGACATCGGCGTGGCGATGGGCACCGGCTCGGACGCCACCAAGGCGGTGGCGCAGATCGTGCTGCTGGACGACCGCTTCGCGACCCTGCCCTCGGTGGTGGCCGAGGGCCGCCGGGTGATCGGCAACATCGAGCGGGTGGCCAACCTGTTCCTGGTGAAGACGGTCTACTCGGTGCTGCTGGCGCTGCTGGTGGTGATCACCCAGGTGCCGTACCCGTTCCTGCCGCGGCACTCCACGGTGCTGTCCACGCTGACCATCGGCGTGCCGGCGTTCTTCCTGGCGCTGGCGCCCAACAACGAGCGGGCCAGGACCGGCTTCGTGCGCCGGGTGCTGCGGCTCGCCGTACCGGGCGGGATCATCGCCGGCACCGCGACCTTCACCGCGTACATGCTGGCCCGGGCCAACCACGACACCGACCTGGAGGCGGACACCAGCGTGGCGACGCTGACGCTGTTCCTGGTGGCGATCTGGGTGCTGGCGATCGTGGCCCGGCCGTACACCTGGTGGCGGCTGCTGCTGATCGGGACGATGTGCTTCGCCTTCGCCCTGGTGCTGTGGGTGCCGTGGCTGTCGGACTTCTTCCAGCTCTCGCTGGCGGGGGTGCGCGACCCGTGGCTGGGCGTGGTGATCGCGGCGGTCGCGGGCGTCCTGCTGGAGGTGGTCTGGCGGGTGGTGGTGCTGCGGATGAACGGCGAGGAGCGGTAGCCGTCATCGGACGACAATCCCCGGTTTATCGCCCTGCCGGACAGTGGAACCGGCACCGGCCGCCCGGGCCGGGAGCGCCCCGCAGGGGGGAGGGGGCGCTCCCGGTGGGCGGCTACTCGTAGTCGCGGGCGGCGAGGAGCTCGTACGCGCGGTCGGGTTCGCTGAGCGCGGCGAGGATCTCGAAGCGGCGGTGCCACTGGCCGACCGACCAGGCCAGGCCGGCGGCGAGGCCTTCGGGGGTGGCGGCGTGGAGGAGTCCGGGGACCGGGGGGACCTCGAACTCGTCGTCCTCGTCGCCGGCCTCGGCGTGCTCGGGCTCGTAGGGCAGTTCGGGGGCGGTGGCGGCGGTGTCCCAGCGCCAGCCGACGTGCGCCTCCTCGCCGTCCGGGCCGACCACCAGGAGCTCGTCGTGCTCCTCGTAGACGGCGGGGCAGCCGGGCAGCAGTTCCCGCACGACGGCGGGGACGCGGTGCAGGGCGCCCTCGGAGAGGACCCGGCCGCCGGCCACCTCGCTGGCCAGCGAGACGTGCAGCCGCTCGGCCAGGTCGGCCGCCAGGGAGGGCTCGACGGGCAGCACGGGGTGGCCGTGCAGCAGCTCGACCAGGTCGGGTGCGTCGGCCACCACGGCCCGGGAGGCGTCCACGACGACGGTCACGTCGTCGCGGCGGCCGGTCGCCTCGTCCAGCGGGGCGAGGGCCCGGACCACGTCCAGGGCCTCCACCCGGTCGAGCGGCAGCCGGGCCAGCGCGGTGTAGATGCCGTGGAGCTGGCGGTGGGTCACCTCGGCGTCGGCGTCGACCAGCCGGTCGACCACCTCGTCGGGGCCGTGCGGCTCGTCGAGCAGGGCGGCGAGCGTGGTGCGCACGCCGAGGGCGTGCAGGAACTGCGGGTCGAGCGTGGTGCGCGCCTCGTCGTAGAGGCCGCGCAGCAGCGGGTCGGCGCCGGCGGCGCGCAGCCCGGCGGGTTCGCGGCCGTCCAGCACCGGGTGGTCGCGCAGCCACCAGGCGGTGTACGAGGGCAGGTCGACGTAGCGGCCGTCGGGCAGCAGGGTGCGGACGGGGGCGACCACCGCGTCCCGGTAGGGGGGCCGGGAGAGCAGGGCGAGCGCCTCGGGCCAGGCGGCGTCGTGGACCAGGTCGAGGTCGCGGACGGCGAGCAGTTCGGCGGCGACCGGGGGGACGCCCAGCTCGCCGGCGTCGTCGGCGTGCAGGGCCTCCAGGGCGTCCTCGCACCAGTCGGCGAGACCGTCCGGCGCCTCGTCGATCAGGCCGGTCGGGGCGCCGCCGGCGGCCCGGTCGGCGGGGACGGTCGGGTCCAGGCGCTCCAGGTCGTCGGGGTCGAGGACCACGTCCTCGGCGCGGACCAGCACGAAGGAGGCCAGTGCGCCGGCGGCGGCCAGCACCTCGGGGCCCCAGCGGTCGTACAGGTCCTCGTCGACGTAGGCGGCGTCGTCCTCGCGGGCGAGGGCGGCGAGCGGGCTGTCGGGGAGGATCAGCTCGCCGGCCCGGGTGAGTTCGCCCTCGTCGTCGGGCAGGGCGAGCCGGGCCAGCCAGGGGTGCTCGCCGACCGCCGGGGCGGCCGCCCTGACCAGCGCGAGGACGGCGTCCGCGAGGTCCACGGCGGCGTCGAAGTCGTCCTCGCCGAGTTCCAGCGAGCGGGCGACGGCGGCGCGCACCTCGGGGGTGTCCAGCACCCCGGCGGGGGTGGCGGTGCCGGCGCCGAGCTTGGCCAGCAGCGGGTGCGCCGCCTCGGGGTGGGCCAGGCGCAGGTCCAGCAGGGCGAGCGCGTCGGACAGGGACTGCGGGTAGCCCTCGAAGCCCTCCCAGTCGGCGGCGTCCGAGGGCAGCAGCACCCGGCGCGGGCCGGTGACCGTGCGGCCGTCGGCGAGCGGGACGGGCAGCGCGCCGAGCGCCTCCGGGTCGGCGCCGGCCAGGCCCGCGTACAGGTTGCGCCACCAGGCCGGCTCGCGCTCCAGGCCGCCGAGCTGGTCGACCACCTCGGCGAGCGGGACGCGCCGCACGTCCAGCGCGCGCAGTTCGGCCCGGCGCTCCAGGCCGGCCGGCAGCAGCCCGGGGAAGATCGGCGCCAGCGCCTCCACCACGGCGTGGTCGGCGCCCTCCAGCAGCGTCGCGTCGCGCGGCTGCAGTGCCGGGGTGCCCTCCTCGACGCCCTTGGGGTGCGGCAGGAACGGGGTGGCCGGCAGCCGGTGCAGGATCGCGGCGCGCAGCGCGTTGTCGAGGGCGCCCTGGCCGAGCGGGGCGGGCACCAGCGAGAGCGAGTGGACGTCGGCACCGCGGGCGCGCAGCAGCCCGGCGTAGGCGTCGGCGGCGCGCTCGGTGAGGAAGTCGGTCAGCGGGCCGGGGGCGACGTGCCGGCGGGTGGAGTCCAGCGGGTACCCGGCGATCAGCAGCGCGGGCACGCCGAGCGGCTCCTCGCTGGGCGTCGGGGCGTGCACCACCGGGGTGGTGCGGGGCGCCTGCGGGTGGCCGGCGTGGTTGACCGGGACGGCCCAGGTGATGCTCCAGTACGGCCGGGCCCGCTCCTCGGTGGGGCGGTCGGCGAGCAGCGCCGGGTCGATCGCGCCGGCGGCGCCGACCGTCTGCCAGACCGTCCGGGTGTCGCCGTCGGTGACGGTGACGGTGGTGATGCCGTCCGGGCGCTGCGGGTCGGTGGCCCGGGTGAGGGTGCGCGTCCCCTCGGGCGTCTCGACGGTGATCTCCGCCAGGCCCGGGAGGGTGAGCAGCAGCGCGTCGTCGATCTCGGCGAGCAGCCGCCTGGTCAGGTCGGTGGCGGCCGCGTCGCGCAGCGGCAGCACCACCACCGTGTCGTAGCCCGCCGGGGCGGCGCCCTCGGCGGGGAACGGCAGGCGCAGCAGCGGGACGTGGCCCTCGCGGCGGCGCAGCTCCTCGGCGAGCTCCGGGCGGGCCCCGGTCAGCTCGTACGCCTCCGCGAGGGACCAGCGGACGCCGCCGTGCGAGGACAGCACGGCGGGCTCGTCGGTCACCGCGAGCACGGAGGAGAAGCCGACGCCGAAGCGGCCGACCGTGCCGCGGCCCCCGTCCCGGTCGTCCGCGGCGTCGCGCTTGGCGGAGGCGCGCAGGGTGGACAGCGACTCGACCGCGGCGGCGTCCAGCGGGGCGCCGGTGTTGGCGGCGGCCAGCACGCCGTCGTGCAGGGTCAGCCGGAGCCGGCCGGGGAGGGTGCCGGCGCGGGCGGCCGCGTCGGCGGCGTTCTGCGCCAGTTCGACGACCAGCCGGTCGCGGTAGCCGCCGAGGGCCAGTTCCTCCTCGGCGTTGGCGTCCTCCCGGAACCGGGCCGGCGCGGCGCTCCACGCCTCCAGCACCCGCCGGCGCAGCCCGGCGGTGTCGAAGACGTCCGCCGCCTGCTCGTCCGTCCCACTGCCGATGATCCGAGGCTCCACTGACCCGCCCTTCGCCGACCGTCACGCTGCGTACGGCCGCATTGTCGCAAACAGCAAGTACAACAGGGGCCCGGGGAACTGCGAGACAGTTCCCCGGGCCCCTGGAAGTGGACCCTAGGCGTGGCCCAGCTCTTCGGCCGGTGCGTCGGGCTCGACGGAGCCGCTGGTGCGGTCGGGGTGGATCTGCAGCGGCTCGACCACGGTCTCGTCGAGGATCAGCTCGGACGGGACCGGCGGGGCCGGGAGGACGGCGGCCTCGGAGTGCGCGCCGCAGCCGTACGCGAGCGAGACGACCTGCCCGTCGGCCGGGCCGAACTCGTTTCCGCAGACGCCGAACGCCTGCCCGAGCGAGCCGCCGATCGGCACCAGGAAGCCACAGGTGGTGCAGGACGCCGGCGCGGACTGCGCCATCGGCGTCTGCGGCCCGTACGCGGACTCCCAGCGCTCGGCGGCGGCGTGCAGGCCGAGCCGGGAGAGCACCCGGGCACGCCCGAGGCCGAGCTCCTCGGCGACGGCGCCGATCTCGGCCCGGGCCGGGACGGGCTGCACGTCGGGGTCGCTGACCACGACGTCCTCGTCGGCGGTCTCGGCGAGCGCCGAGTTCGGCGCGGGCTCGTCCTCGCCGCTCCAGCCGGGCTCCAGCCGGACGTCGTCGGCGCCGGTCGGCAGCAGGTCGCCGGGGCCGAGGTCACCCGGCCGCAGGCGCTCGCTCCACGGCACCCACTGAGGGGCGAGGACCGCCTCGTTGCCGGGCAGCAGGGCGACCTCGTCGAGCGTCACGTTCTTGGCGCGCGGGGCACGGGCGACCGTGACGGCCCAGTGCCAGCCGCGGTAGGCGGCGTCCTCGCACGCGAAGGTGTGGGTGACGACGCGGTCGGCCTCCGCGGTCACACCGAGGTGGGCGCCGACACTGGCCGCTCCGACGGTGTCCACGGCTGCCTGGCGGGCGAGTTCGACGGCCTCCGCACAGAGCCGGTCAGGGGTTCGGCTTCGCATCGCAGCGCTCACGGCGTCGATTCTCTCCCAGTCCTGTCATTCCTGCGGTCGTTCTCCGGCGGCCCGCGTTGGGCGGTCCTTCGCCGGACGTCGCTGCCACGTCTCTATTCTGCTCGACCCGGGACCGCTCGGGGGACGGGCCGCGCCGCCCGGTCCCGCTACCCCCGGTGCACTCGGGTGCGCGCGTAGTGCAGGCTACCCGCCGGTCCGCCGTGCAGCACAGCCCGGGTACCGGCAGGCTCACGGACCCGGGCACGCCGGAGACCCCAATCACTCGTATGCCACGGCAATGTCGGGCAGGATGGGGCTGTGGCGGATGAGACTCCGTCGCAGCACGGACTGCACTCCTCGCAGGCCGATGGCCGGCCGGAGCAGGCAGCCGTGGTGCGGCAGCAGCCGGTGGACTCCCCGGTCGACGACGCCCCGCCGGGGGCGGACGGCGCTGCCGCGGAGCCGGAGGAGCAGCGGCCGGACGGACAGCGACCGGACGGTCAGGAGCCGGACGGACAGCGACCGGACGGTCAGGAGCCGGACGGACAGCAACCCGACGGACAGGACCCGGACGGACAGGAGCCGGAGACCAAGGTGGTCCGGGGCCGCGGGTTCCTCGCCCGGGGCGCGTCGGCCGCCGGGGTGCGGACCGGACGGGTGGTGCACGGCACCGGCCGGCGGATCCGGAAGGCGACCTCGGCGGAGGGCGCCGGCGAGTCCGGCCTGGCGAAGCTGATCGAGCTTCACGCGATCAACTCCTTCGGCGACATGCTGATCACCATCGCCCTGGCGTCCTCCATCTTCTTCTCGGTGCCGACCGGCGAGGCCCGCGACCGGGTCGCGCTCTACCTGCTGATCACGATGGCGCCGTTCGCGCTGCTCGCCCCGGTGATCGGCCCGCTGCTGGACCGGCTGCCGCACGGCCGCCGCTCGGCCATGGCGATGTCGATGCTGGCCCGCGCGGTGCTGGCGTGGACGATGGCCGGGGTGGTGACCTCGGGCGGGCTGGCGCTGTACCCGGAGGCGCTGGGCGTGCTGGTCGCGTCGAAGGCGTACGGGGTGGTGCGCTCCGTGGTGGTGCCGCGGCTGCTGCCACCGCAGCTGTCACTCGTGAAGGCGAACTCGCGGGTCACCCTGGCCGGGCTGCTGGCCACGATGGTGGCGGCGGGGGTGGGCGGGCTGCTGCACCTGATCGGTCCGGGCTGGCCGCTGCGCGGCGCGTTCCTGGTCTTCGTGATCGGCATGCTGATGGCGTTCCACCTGCCGCACAAGGTGGACTCGGCCAAGGGCGAGGTCCGGGCCCAGCTGCACGCCGAGCCGCACGGGGCGAAACCGGTGGCGCGCGGGGTGCTGCGGGCGGTCGGCCCGTCGGTGATCATGGCGCTGCGCGGGGTGGGGACGCTGCGCTGGCTGGTCGGCTTCCTGGTGATGTTCCTGGCGTTCCTGATCCGCAAGGACCCGCCGGGCGGGCTGCCGGAGACGGTGGCGCTGGGCGTGGTCGCCGCGGCGGCGGGCATCGGCAACGCGCTGGGCTCGGTCCTCGGGTCCTGGCTGCGCACCCGCGGCTCGGAGGCGACGGTGACCGCGATGCTGCTGGTGGCGACGCTGGCGACCGGCGCGGCGGCGCTCTGGTACGGGATCGCCACGGTCGCGATCGTGGCGGCGACCTCCGGGATGGCGGCCTCGCTGGGCAAGCTGGCGCTGGACGCGCTGATCCAGCGGGACGTCCCGGAGGCGGTGCGGACCTCTGCCTTCGCCCGCTCGGAGACGGCCCTGCAGCTGTGCTGGGTGGCGGGCGGCCTGGTGGGCATCGCGCTGCCGCTGAACGAGGCGCTCGGCCTGACGCTGGCCGCGGCGGTGCTGGCGGTGATGCTGCTGTGGAGCTTCCGCTCGCTGCTCAGGACGGGTGTGCGCCGGCCCGCCGCTCGCCCGCGGGTGGCATGACCACGCGCGTCGGCCCACCCCCGCGTCGCGCGACCGCCCGAGCCCGGTAGATTCTTGCCCATGAGCCTCAGCACCCGCGTGATCGTCGGCCTCGGCGCCGTCGTCCTGATCGGAGCCGGCACGGTCGCCGGTTCGGTCGCCGTCGCCAGCGACAAGGGCAAGCCCGCCGAGCACCAGGCGACCCTGACGGTCGGCCGGTCCTCGATCACCGCCGCGCCGGCCTGCTACAACGACGGCAAGCCGCTCGACAAGGCCCAGCTGGCCAAGTGCCAGGTCGACGCCAAGCAGGCCCGCGAGAGCAAGACCAACCCGTCCTCCGACGTGGTCTCCAGCGACCGGATCGGCGTCGGCGTGCCGACCGAGACCGCCGACCGCGGCTGGTTCGCGTTCACCGACGGCGGCGCCCAGGGCGAGGCCGTGCTGGCGCAGGACGTGAAGGGCTCGACCTGGTCCGGTTCGGTCGCCGCCTCCACCGTCCTGAACTCCAGCGGCACCACCACGGTGACCGTCGTCGAGGCCAGCCAGAAGACCAACGAGGTCTACGCGGTCTGGTACTTCGAGCTGCACCAGAAGGGCTGACCGGTCACCCGATGACCGAGCGGTCCCCGCACGAGCAGCCCGGCCGGGAGGCCGGGCTGCTCGTCGTCGTCGCCGTGCCCGCCGAGGCGGACGCGGTGCTGCGCGGGCTGCCCGCGGGTGCCCCGGCCGAGCCGCTGCCCGGCGGGCTGCTGCACCGTACGGTGGCCGCCGACGGAACCGCCGTGGACGTGCTGGCCGGCGGGGTCGGCCCGGCCGCCGCCGCCGCGGCCACCGCGGCCGCGCTGGCCGGCGGCCGCTACGCGCTGGTGCTCTCGGCCGGGATCGCCGGCGGCTTCGCGCCGCGGGCCCCGATCGGTTCCCTGGTGGTCGCGGACGCGATCGTCGCCGCCGACCTGGGCGCCGAGACCCCGGAGGGCTTCGCCGACGTCACCGAGCTGGGTTTCGGGACGGCCCGGCACACCCCGCCGGCCGGCCTGGTGGCGGCCGCCGCCGGGGCGCTGGGCGCCGTCGCGGGCCCGGTGCTGACGGTGTCCACGGTGACCGGCAGCGCCGAGCGGGCCGCCGCGCTGGCCGACCGCCATCCCGGCGTGCTGGCCGAGGCGATGGAGGGCTTCGGGGTGGCCGAGGCGGCCGCCCGGTTCGGCGTGCCGGCGGGCGAACTGCGGGCCGTCTCCAACCCCGTCGGCCCGCGCGACCGCGCGGCCTGGCGGATCGGCGAGGCACTGGGGGCCCTGGAGCGGGCCTTCGCCGCGCTGCCGTACCGGCGTCTGCTCCAGGAGGTCACCCATGGCTGAGCCGCTGCGGATCGCGTACTCGCCCTGCCCCAACGACACCTTCGTCTTCCACGCCTGGGCGCACGGACTGGTGCCCGGCGCGGACGCGCCCGAGGTCGAGTTCGCGGACATCGACATCACCAACGGCCTGGCCGAGCGCGGCGAGCTGGACCTGCTGAAGATCTCCTACGGCCAGCTGCCGTGGGTGCTGGAGGAGTACGCGCTGCTGCCCTGCGGCGGCGCGCTGGGCCGCGGCTGCGGGCCGCTGGTGCTCACCCGCGAGCCGGTCGACCCGGCCGCGCTGGCGGGCCGGACGGTCGCGGTGCCGAGCGAGCGGTCCACCGCGTACCTGCTGTT
The DNA here is from genome assembly GCF_043200835.1 of Kitasatospora sp. NPDC048365. Taxonomy (NCBI): domain Bacteria; kingdom Bacillati; phylum Actinomycetota; class Actinomycetes; order Kitasatosporales; family Streptomycetaceae; genus Kitasatospora; species Kitasatospora sp. NPDC048365. Next base: position 91,957 of record NZ_JBICYJ010000012.1, on the reverse strand, counting down.
CCGGCTGTGGGCGGCGAAGGCGGTGCCCGGCGGCTTCGGCGAGATCGTGGTGCTGCCGTTCCACGAGATCATGCCCGCCGTGCGGGACGGGCGGGTGGACGCCGGCCTGGTGATCCACGAGGCCCGGTTCACCTTCCGGCGGTACGGGCTGCACCGGCTCGCCGACATGGGCGAGGCGTGGGAGGCGGAGACCGGCCTGCCGATCCCGCTCGGCGCGATCGTCGCCCGGCGCTCGCTCGGCGCCGAGCGGCTGCGGGAGCTCGCCGACAGCATCCGCGCCTCGGTGCGGCACGCCTGGGACGACCCGGCGGCCTCCCGCGACTACGTGCTGGCGCACGCCCAGGAGATGGACCCGGACGTCGCGGACGCGCACATCGCGCTGTACGTCAACGAGTTCACCGCCGACCTCGGCACCGAGGGGTACGCCGCGGTCCGCGCGCTGCTGACCCGGGCCGCCGACGAGGGACTCGTCCCCGCGGTCGACCCGGGCCTGCTCGACTGACCGGCCGTCAGGCGTCGAACTGGTCCGCCACCGCGCGCAGCACCAGAGCGATCTTCGCCCCGTCCGTCTTGGCCGGGTAGCGACCGCGCTGCAGGCTCGGCAGGATCTGGTCCAGCCTGGTGATCAGGTCCTGGACGATCGGCGCCATGTCGTCGGCGCTCTTGCGCTGGTTGACCACGACCGACGGCAGGGCGTCCAGCAGGGTCACGCCCATCGCCTGGTCGCCCCGGTGTCCGGCCGCGATGCCGAACTCGACGCGCTGCCCCGGCCTCAGGGTGGTGACGCCGGTGGGCAGCGCCTTGGTGTGGACGAAGACCTCGCCGCCGTCGTCGCGCGACAGGAAGCCGTAACCCTTCGTCTCGTTGAACCACTTGACCTGGCCGGTGGGCATCTCGAAACAGTCCTCGGTGTCTGGTGGGCGGCCCTCCGTTGGACCGCGCCGTGGCTCCATGATCCCTCAGCGCGCCGCCCGGCGCCGCCGAGATTGCGGGCGGCCCGGATGCGGCGCCCGTGTGAAGGCTGCATACCCGGCCCGGGCGCGGACCGAAACTCCCCGTCCCCGGAGAACTGCGCGCAGTGACCGACGCCTGGTCAGGCGGGCGGCGCCAGCCGGTCGCCGAGCCAGCCGAGCGAGGCGGGCAGCATCCGCGACCAGGTGTTGAAGTTGTGTCCGCCGGTCTGCACGGTGATCGAGGAGACCCGGGTCGGGCCGGCCTTCGCCGCCGTCAGGAAGCCCTGGGTCTGGCCCCAGTAGTCGCCGTCGCCCTCCTTGCTGCCGCCGACCAGCAGCGCCACCCGGGGCTGCGGAAGGTGGGTCAGCCGCCAGGTCAGGTCGGCCTCGTCGCGGCGCCGGCCGTCGCCGCCGAACAGGTCGCCGGTGGTCGGGTCCTCGGCCGCGCGGTAGTAGCCGGACAGCGACGCCCCGGCCGCGAACACGTCCGGGTGACGCATCGCCAGCTTCAGCGCGCAGTAGCCGCCGGTGGAGTTGCCGATCACCCCGAGGCTGCCGGGGCCGGACGCCACCCGGTAGCCGGCCCGGATCGCGGCCGGCACGTCCCGGCTGAAGTAGCCGTCGGACTGCGGGCCGCCGGGCACGTCCTCGCACTCGGTGTCCCGGGGCATCGCCGGGGAGGGGCGCATCAGCACCAGCACCGCGGGCTTCGCCTTCCCCTCGCGGACCAGGTGCAGCTGGGTGGCGGGGTAGTTGAGCTTGGTGACCAGGTTCCTGGCGTCGCCGGGGAAGCCGGTGATGGCGATCACCGCGGGGAAGCGCTTGTCCGCGAACTGCGGCTGGAAGTACTCGGGCGGCAGGTAGACGTACCCGTCGGTGGCCAGCCCGGTGGTGGCCCCGGGGATCCGGATCCGCTCCAGGCGCCCGATCCGCGCCGGGTCGCGGCCCGGCTCACCGGTCACCCGGACGTCGTCCCCGCCCAGCCGCTGCACGCCGATGGCGTTCTGCACGTCCACCGGCCCGTTGTCGGCGGTGCCCAGCAGGTCGTCCCAGCTGCTGTAGAACGCGAAGTAGTTGTTGGCGAGCAGCCCCAGGGTGCACATCACCGCCAGCTGCGTCGCCACGATCGTGCCGAGCCGGCCCAGCACCGCCGGCCAGCCGCGCCGGGCCAGCCGGGGCCACAGCCACACGGTGGCCACCACCATCGCGACCGCCCACAGCGCGGACAGCGCGAGCACCTTGTGACTCGTCAGACCCATCCGTCCAGGATGCCCGCGCGATCCCGCCCGGCCCTGCGCGTCCAGGCTGAGCCCGAGGGCCCGCGCCCCCGCCGATCGGCGGGGGCGGGCGGCTCTGCGAGACTGGACCGGTCCCGAATGCCTGAGGAGCGCCAGCCGTGAACAGTGAGACCGACCGTGGTGATGTCCTGGTCCGCACCGGAGGCCTGGTCTTCGGCTTCGGCGCCGTCGCCACCCTCGTCACCTTCGTGCCGATGTTCTTCGACTTCGACCGCTTCCCCAGCTTCGCGTACTGGCTGTGCATGCTGATGCCGGTCGGCTTCCTGATCTCGCTCGCCGGCATGCTGGTCTCCGCCCGGGCCCAGCGCCGCCGGCTGCGCGAGCGTCAGGCCGCGTAGCCCGCCAGCCAGGCCGGGAACTCCGTCAGGTCGGCCAGCACCACGTCGGCGCCGGCCGCCGTGAGCTCCGCCGCCGAGTACGGGCCGGTGGCCACCCCGACCGCCACCGCGCCGGCCGCCCGCGCGCCGACGATGTCGCCCAGGTGGTCGCCGACGTAGACGTGGGCGCCGTGCTCGCGCAGCGCGTCGCCCTTGGTCTCCGCCCACAGGTCGCCGACCAGCACGTCCACCCCGAGCGCTTCGTGGTCCAGGTGCAGCCGGGCGTTCCGCTCGTACTTGCCGGTGATCACCAGAACCCTGCCGCCGCGGGCGCGGATCGCCTCGACCGCCTCGCGGGCCCCCGGCAGCAGCGCCGAGCCGGGCACCGCGTACTCGACGTACAGCTCGCGGTAGCGGTCGGCCGCGGCCGCCACCCGCTCCGGCGGGAACCAGTTGCCGATCTCCTGCACCAGCGGCGGCCCCAGCCGGCTGACCGCCAGCTCGCTGTCGATGAACGTGCCCGTCTCGGCGGACAGCACGTCGTAGGTCGCCTTGATACCGGGGCGGGTGTCGAGCAGGGTCATATCGAGGTCGAAACCGACGGTGAGAGCCATGGGACACAGCCTAGTGACCCCACTTGAGCCGACATAAAGCTCATATCGGACATAATCCGTAGGCAGTCCCACGCCCCGGAGGTCTCCCGTGCCAGAGCCGATGTCACGCCGGACCGCGCTGGCCGGACTCGGCGGCCTGGGCGCCGCCCTGCTCGCGGGCTGCTCCGGCGGCTCGCCGGGCCCCGCCGACGGCACGCTGCCGGCCTCCGACTCCGGCACCGGGACGGCCACCTCGGAGCCGCCCTCCCCCACCCCCTCACCGACCCCCGGCGTCACCGTCACCACCGTCACCGGCCCGGTCACCGTGCCGGGCGGCGCGACCCGGGTGGTCACCCTGGACACCGCCGAGCTCGACTCCGCGATGACCCTCGGGATCACCCCGGTCGGCGCCGCCAAGGCCCCGCTCGACGCCGGCCTGCCGGACTACTGGCCGGCCTCCCGGCTGGCCCAGGTCGCCGTGGTCGGCGACATCGGCGCCGCCCCCGACACCGCCCGGATCGCGGCCACCCGACCGCAGCTGATCCTCTCCAACCAGACCCGGGACGGCGCGCACTACGACACCCTGCGCGCGCTCGCCCCGACCGTCCTCACCCCGACCACCGGCTACCCGTGGAAGGACGACTTCCAGCTGCACGCCGCCGCCCTGGACCGCCGGGAGCAGGCCGCCGCGGTCACCGGCGCGTACGCCCGCCACATCGACCAGGCCACCCGGGCGATCAACGGCGCCGGGGCCGGCGGCAAGCGGATCAGCATCGTGCGTTTCGTCGAGGGCGAGGCGCCGACCGTCCGGCTCTACGGGCGGCAGAGCTTTATCGGCACCGTCCTCGCCGACCTCGGCCTCGGCCGGCCCGACTCCCAGAACGCCGACCGCCCCGACACCGGGATCACCCTCGACCAGCTCGCCCAGGCGGACGGCGACTACCTCTTCCACGCCACCTACGGCGACCCGGTCCGCTCGGGCGCGGCCGCCGTCCTGGCCGGTACCGCCTGGCAGGGCCTCGGGGCGGTCCGGGCCCACCGGGCCTTCCCGGTGGACGACCAGCTGTGGTTCCAGGGGATCGGCTACACCGGCGCCAACCTGCTCGTCGCCGAGCTCCAGCGCGCCCTCGGCGCCTGACACCGCGCGCCCGGCCCGGGGGCTGCGGGCGCTTCAGAGGCTGCGGGCGCTGATGTCGCCGTGCGCGGTGGTGGCGCGGATCTCCAGGTCGGCCGCGCCGTCGTTGCGCAGCGCGTTGCTGACCCGGCCGAGGCCGGTGCCGGCGTCCAGCGAGGCGGAGACCCCGGTGGCGGCGGCGACGGTGATGTCGCCGGACTGGGTGCTGAGCACGACCACGCCGCGCGCCGCCGAGGCGATCCGGATGTCGCCCCGCGTGGTGCTGATCTCGGCCGGACCGGTCAGCCGGCCGACCTCGACGTCGCCGTCGACCGCGGCGAGGCGGACGCCCGCCGCCTCGTCGATCTTGATCCGCCGGTACGCGCCGTCGAAGACGACCTCGCCGAGGCGGCCCACACCGCGCAGCTCGCTGGCGGCGGACCTGCCCTCGACCCGGGAGCCGGCGGGCAGCTGGACGGTGACCTCCAGCGAGCCGGTCGGGCCGAGGAGCCGGTTGCCGGCCTCGGGCGCCTTGACCCGCAGCACGCCGTCGGCCCAGTCGACGGTGGTCCGCTCGGCGGCCTGGACGTCGCGCTTCCGGCGGGGGTCGGCGGGGCGGACGTCGACGGTGGCGTCGGCGCGGTCGGCGGCGATCACCTGGACCCGCCCGGCGGGGATCTCGATGACGGCGGAGACGGGGGCGGAGGTGGCGAACTTCTGCATGGCGAGCTCCCTCGGTCGTTGTTTCTGACGATGGAAACGCTACGCACCGACCGGCCGCCCGGCAACACGATCGTTGCACATTCAGCACATAAATGCAGGCCATAGGCTTGAAATCATTGCAATGGACGTGAATCCATTGCAACGTCCACCATGCCCTTCGTTGCAATGGATGGCAGTGAACGCTATGCCGCGCGCCGGCGCAGGGTCAGCAGCACCACCACGACCGCCGACACCACGGCCGCCGCCCGCAGCACGCCGGGGGCCGATGCCCAGGTCGCCTGGCCGAAGTCCCCGCCGGTCTGCGCCAGCGGCTCGCCCCAACGCCCCCGGCTGCGGCCCCACGCCCAGACCGCCGAGCCGGTCATGCAGGCCAGCGGCACCCCGAGCACCACGGCCTTCTTGGTGAAGTCCCCCAGGCCACGCGACAGGTAGATCGCACCCCAGCCGCCCAGCATCGCCAGGATCGACCCGGTCACCGCGCCGGCCAGCAGGGCCAGCGCGCCCACCACCAGCAGCGGCGCCGGCCGCCACCCCGCGACCGCCCCGACCGCGGCGGCGGCCGCGCCCGCCACCGCCTCGGCACCGCCCTCGGCCGCCCCGGCCTGCTCCTCCGCCGGGGGCCCTTCCGCCGGCACCACCGGGTCGAACGGCACCGCCGGCGGCCGCTCCTCGGCCCGGAAGTCGAAGTACACGGTGTCCCAGCCGGGGTACGCCCCGCTCACGTCGATCCGCCGCCCGGTCTCCGAGGCGCTCTCGATCGCCCGCCGCAGGTCCTCCGACGGCAGTCGGTCGGCCCCGGCCACCGGCTTGTCGAGCGCCACCGGCGGCTCGCCGTCCGGCTGCCGAGGCGGAGGCACGTACACCCCGTCCCCGTCGCCGCCCGACCCGGCCCCGCCGCCCGCGTCGCTCCACCACGTGCCCGCCATCGCCCCGCCACCCCGCCTCGTCCGGCCCCGCCCAGCCCTACCCGCCCGCGCACCCGACGGTACCCACCACCGGAGCCCCACGCGAGCCCCGTACCCCCACGCGCCCCGCACCGTCCCCGCGAGCCCCGGCAGCCCGTCCCGCCACAGCACTTGCCGCCCCCCGCGCCCCGGCGACTACTCTGGATCGGATGACCGCACCGCAGAGCGCCCAGCGCCCCTCCCGGGGCCCTGCCGCCGCCCCCCGCACGCTGGCCGAGGAGCTTCGCGCCCGCAGCGACGAGGCGCTGGCCGCGCTGCTCCGGGTGCGCCCCGACCTGCTCAACCCGGTGCCCACCGACCTGACCCAGCTCTCCGCCCGGCTCTCCAGCCGCGCCTCCGCCCTGCGCGCCCTGGAACGCCTGGACCGCTTCACCCTGCAGGTCGCCGAGGCCCTCGCCGCCGCCCCCGTCACCGGCAGCGCCGAAGGCGTCCCGGAGAGCACGCTGCGCAACCTGCTCGCCGGCCCCGCCCGGGTCAAGGCCCACCCGGCCGCCGAGCCGGTCGACCGCGCCGCCGTCACCGCCGCGCTGCCCGCCGCGATCGAGCGGCTGCGCGAACAGGCCCTGCTCTGGGGGCCGGACAGCAGCCTGCGGCTGGTGATCGCGGTCCGCGAGGCCCTCGCCCCGAGCGCCGCCAACCCCGGCCGCACCGGCCTCGGGCCGACCCTCTCCGAGGCCACCGCCGGGATGTCCCCGGCCCGCCTCCAGCAGCTGCTGGCCGGCGCCGGGCTGCCGCCCACCGCCGACCCGGTCACCGCCGTCACCGCGCTCACCGCCCTGCTGGGCGACCGCAAGGCGTGCGCCGCGCTGCTCGCCGACGCCCCGCCGCCCGCCCTCGCCCTGCTCGACAAGCTGGTCTGGGGCCCGCCCACCGGCACCGTCCCGGACGCCGCCCGCCAGGTGACCGCCGACCAGGCGCAGAGCCCGGTCGAGTGGCTGCTGGCCCGCGGCCTGCTGCTCCCCTCCAGCCCCACCTCCGTGGTGCTGCCCCGCGAGCTCGCCCTGCACCTGCGCGGCGGCCGCACCCACCGCGCGGTCGACCCGGCCCCGCCCGCCCTCGAACCGGCCGCACACCGCGACCCGCGGACCGCCGACAGCGCGGCCGCCGGCCAGGCGTACACGGCGGTGCGCACCGTCGAGGAACTGCTCGACTCCTGGGGCCTGCAGCCGCCCTCGGTGCTGCGCGCCGGCGGCCTGGGCGTCCGCGACCTCAAGCGGGCCGCGCTCACCCTGGAGTGCCCCGAGCCGGTCGCCGCGTTCTGGCTGGAACTCGCGTACGCCTCCGGCCTGCTGGCCCCCGACGGGGAGGCCGACGAGCGCTGGGCGCCGACCCCGGCGTACGACCTGTGGCTGCAGCAGACCGCCGCCGAGCGATGGGCGGTGCTGGCGGAGAGCTGGCTGGCCTCGACCCGGGTGCCCGGACTGACCGGCACCCCGGACGGCAAGGGCAAGCAGCGCGCCGCACTCGGCCCCGAACTGGACCGCACCCTCGCCCCGGCGGTCCGCCGGGCCGTCCTCGACCTGCTCGCCGAGCTGCCGTCGGGCTCCACCGCGACCGCCGACGCGCTGCTGCCGGTGCTGCGCTGGCACCGCCCGCTGCGCGGCGGGCCGACCGCGCCGGACGGCCGCGAGCTGCGCGAACAGCTCGCCGAATGGGCCCTGCGGGAGGCCGAGTCGCTCGGCGTCACCGGCCGCGGCGCGCTCGCCGGCCCGGCCCGGGAACTGCTCGCCGGCGAGGACCCGGTGGCGGCCCTGGAGCCGCTGCTGCCGCAGCCGCTGGACCACGTGATCCTGCAGCCCGACCTGACCGCGATCGCCCCCGGCCCGCTGCTCACCCCGCTCGCCCAGGCGTTGGCCCTGTGCGCGGACGTCGAGTCCAAGGGCGGCGCCACCGTGTACCGCTTCGCCCCGGAGTCGGTCCGCCGCGCGCTGGACGCCGGGCGGACCGCCGCCGACCTGAAGGCCTTCCTCGCCAAGCACTCGCGCACGCCCGTCCCGCAGCCGCTGGAGTACCTGATCGACGACGTGGCCCGCCGCCACGGCGTGCTGCGGGTCGGCGCCGCCTCCTCGTACCTGCGCTGCGACGACACCTCGCTGCTGAACGAGGTCATGGCCGACCGGCGGGCGGCCGAGCTGCGGCTGCGGATGCTCGCGCCGACCGTGCTGGCGGCGCAGGCCCCGCCCGACACGCTGCTGTCGGTGCTGCGCACCATGGGGTACGCGCCGGCCGCCGAGTCGGCCGAGGGCGATCTGGTGATCACCCGTCCGGACAGCCACCGCACCCCGCCCCGCGCGGCGCCCGCGCCGGTGCCCGACGGCCCGTCACGGCCGGACGCGGCCCTGCTCGGCGCCGCCGTCCGGGCGATCCGGGCGGGCGACCGGGCGGCGACCGCGGTCCGCAAGGAGACGGTGGCCGGGCCGGCCGCGCAGCCCGGCCGGGCCGGCGACGGGCGGTTGCCGCGCACCGCGGCGGCCGACACCCTGGCGGCGCTGCAGACCGCGGTGCTGCTCGGCGAGCGGATGTGGATCGGCTACATCAACCCCGAGGGCCTGGCCTCGCAACGGGTGGTCGACCCGGTGAAGGTCGAGGGCGGCTTCGTCACCGCCTTCGACCACCTCTCCGACGAGGTGCGGACCTTCGCCCTGCACCGGATCACCGGCGTCGCCGAGGTCGACGAGACCGCCTGAGCTCAGTGCTTGGCGGCGGCCTGGGCGTCCTGCTCGGCCTTCTGCTTCTTGGCCTCGTCGACGATCGACTGCGGGTCGGGCATCTTCGGCTCGACGCCGGTCAGCGTGCCGGTGACCAGGAAGGCGGCGCTGCCGAACAGCCCGCCCGGCTGCCCGAGGTCGGCGACCTGGTCCAGCCCGGGGGTGGCCGCGGCCTGGGCGGGCGCGGCGCCCATGGCGGTGGCGAGAGCGGCGCCCGAGAGCGCGAGGCCGGCGAGAATGCGGTTCCGCTTGTTCATGCCCTGCCCAACGATCCCCCGCCGAACCGGTCACCCCTTTCCACCCGAGTGCGGGACACTGGAAAGTCTGCGACCGCACCCTAGGGAGGGCTTCCCGCGTGAACGACGGACCGCTCATCGTCCAGAGCGACAAGACGCTGCTCCTGGAGATCGACCACCCCACGGCCGCCGAGTGCCGGCGGGTCATCGCGCCGTTCGCCGAGCTGGAGCGCGCCCCGGAGCACATCCACACCTACCGGGTGACCCCGCTGGGGCTGTGGAACGCCCGCGCGGCGGGGCACGACGCCGAGCAGGTGGTGGACGCCCTGGTGAAGTACTCGCGCTACCCGGTGCCGCACGCGCTGCTGGTCGACGTGGCCGACACGATGGCCCGCTACGGGCGGCTGCAGCTGCAGAAGCACCCCGTGCACGGCCTGGTGCTGTCCACCACGGACCGGCCGGTGCTGGAGGAGGTGCTGCGCTCCAAGAAGATCGCCCCGCTGGTCGGCGCCCGCATCGACCCGGACACCGTGGTGGTGCACCCGTCCGAGCGCGGCCAGATCAAGCAGGTGCTGCTGAAGCTCGGCTGGCCCGCCGAGGACTACGCGGGGTACGTGGACGGCGAGGCGCACCCGATCCACCTGGAGGAGGACGGCTGGCAGCTGCGCCCGTACCAGAAGCAGGCCGTCGAGGGCTTCTGGCACGGCGGCTCCGGCGTCGTGGTGCTGCCCTGCGGGGCGGGCAAGACGCTGGTCGGCGCGGCGGCGATGGCGGAGTCCAAGACCACCACGCTGATCCTGGTGACCAACACCGTCTCGGCCCGGCAGTGGAAGCACGAGCTGATCAAGCGGACCACGCTGACCGAGGAGGAGATCGGCGAGTACAGCGGCACCCGCAAGGAGATCCGCCCGGTCACCATCGCCACGTACCAGGTGATGACCACCAAGCGGAAGGGCGTCTACCCGCACCTGGAGCTGTTCGACGCCCGCAACTGGGGCCTGGTGGTCTACGACGAGGTGCACCTGCTGCCCGCGCCGGTGTTCAAGTTCACCGCCGACCTGCAGGCCCGCCGGCGGCTCGGCCTGACCGCGACGCTGGTCCGCGAGGACGGCCGCGAGGGCGACGTGTTCTCGCTGATCGGCCCCAAGCGCTTCGACGCGCCGTGGAAGGAGATCGAGGCGCAGGGCTACATCGCGCCGGCCGACTGCTGCGAGGTGCGGGTGACGCTCAGCGACAGCGAGCGGCTGATGTACGCGACCGCCGAGCCGGAGGAGAAGTACCGCTTCTGCTCGACCACCGCCACCAAGCGGCGGGTGGTGGAGGCGCTGGTCAAGAAGCACCAGGGGGACCAGACGCTGGTCATCGGGCAGTACATCGACCAGCTGGACGAGCTGGGCGAGGCGCTGAACGCCCCGGTGATCAAGGGCGAGACCAGCAACGCGCAGCGGGAGAAGCTCTTCGACGCGTTCCGCTCGAAGGAGATCGGCGTGCTGGTGGTGTCGAAGGTGGCCAACTTCTCGATCGACCTGCCGGAGGCGACCGTCGCCATCCAGGTCTCCGGGACCTTCGGCTCCCGCCAGGAGGAGGCCCAGCGGCTCGGCCGCGTGCTGCGGCCCAAGGCGGACGGGCACGCCGCCCACTTCTACTCGGTGGTCGCCCGCGACACCGTCGACCAGGACTTCGCGGCGCACCGGCAGCGCTTCCTGGCCGAGCAGGGCTACGCGTACCGGATCGTCGACGCGGACGACATCTGATCCTGCCGGTTACAGCTTGACGCCGTCGCGCCCGAGGAAGACCACGCGCGCGGCGGTGTCGAGCACGATCCCGACGTTGCGGACGGCCTTGGCCATCGGGTGGCGGCGGCCGTCGGCAGCGCGGCTGCCCCTGGCCCGGGTGGTGGTGGTTCGCTCCGTGTCCATACCTCCACGGTAGATATCCGCACGTCAGCGGGGCATCAGCCCAAAGTCCGCGATCGGCGGGCCGAAAGTCGTCCCTGAGGCGTACCCACCCCTGGGGGTCAATCGATTGGCACCCCGAGAGATTCCGGGTCTAGGATCTTCGGTCTGCCCCTCCCGAACCGTGGTGCCTGTCGTCGGCAGCCGTGGGAGGTACCGGCCGCTCGGTAACCGGCCGGTGTCCTTCACCGTGAGCTAAGACGAGTCCGCTGCCCCCGATGCCGGGCAGCCGGGAAGGTTCGCCGTGCACTCCCCCACCACCGACGCCGCCACCGACGCCGCCACCGACCCGCTGCAGCGCGAGCGCGCGCACCTCGCCGACTCCCGCGCCGCGCTCCGGGCGATGCGCGAGGACGTCGAGTCGCTCGACCTGCGCGACGTCACCGGCACCTGGGTGTCCGCCGCCGTGCTGCACCAGCAGATCGAGCAGCGGATCGCCGCGCTCGCCGACCTCGCCCACACCCCGCTGTTCTTCGGCCGCCTGGACTACCTGCACGCGATCAGCGAGGACCTGTCCGAGGGCGGCGGCGGCGAGCGCTTCTACATCGGCCGCCGGCACGTCCACGACGCCGGCGGCGACCCGATGGTGATCGACTGGCGCGCGCCGGTCTCCCAGCCGTTCTACCGGGCCAGCCGCAAGGAGCCGATGGACGTCGGCAAGCGGCGCCGGTTCGGCTACACCGGCGGCGAGTTGACCGCGTACGAGGACGAGAACCTGTCCGACCCGGCGGAGGCCGACACCCGCTCCGCGCTGCTCGCCGCGGAGATCGAGAAGCCCCGCGTCGGCCCGATGCGCGACATCGTCGCCACCATCCAGCCCGAGCAGGACGAGATCGTCCGCGCCGACATCTCCGGCACCGTCTGCGTCCAGGGCGCCCCCGGCACCGGGAAGACCGCCGTCGGCCTGCACCGCGTCGCCTACCTGCTGTACGCGCACCGCGAGCGCCTCGCCCGCACCGGCACCCTGGTGATCGGCCCGAACCGCTCCTTCCTCCACTACATCGAGCAGGTGCTGCCCGCCCTCGGCGAGCTGGACGTCGCCCAGGCCACCGTCCAGGAGCTGGTCGGCCACGTCGAGGTGCGCGGCACCGACACCGCCGAGGCCGCCCGGATCAAGGGCGACGCCCGGATGGCCGAGGTGCTGCGCCGGGCGGTCCGCTCCGGCATCGCGCTGCCCACCGAGCCGTGCGTGGTGGTCCGCGGCTCCCGCCGCTGGCGGGTGCCGGCGTACGAACTCGAAGAGATCATCCAGGAGTTGAAGGGCCGCGAGATCCGCTACGGCGCCGCCGCCGAGGCGCTGCCGCAGCGGATCGCGCACGCCGTGCTGGTCAAGATGGAGCAGGGCGGCGAGGCCCCCGACGACCGGGTGCAGGACGCCGTCGCCCGCAACACCGCCGTCAAGGCCGTGGCCAAGGCCTGCTGGCCGCCGGTCGACCCGGTGAAGCTGGTCCACCGGCTGCTCACCGACGCCGAGTTCCTCGCCGCCTCCGCGGACGGCATCCTCACCCCCGAGGAGCAGGACGCCGTCCGCTGGACCAAGGCCGCCCGCTCGCCGAAGACCGCGCCGTGGACCGCCGCCGACGCCGTCCTGGTCGACGAGGCCACCGACCTGGTGCAGCGCACCGCCTCGCTCGGCCACGTGGTCGTCGACGAGGCGCAGGACCTCTCCCCCATGCAGTACCGGGCCGTCGGCCGCCGCTGCACCACCGGATCGGCGACCGTCCTCGGCGACCTCGCCCAGGGCACCACCCCGTGGGCGACCGCCAGTTGGCCCGAGGCCCTGCACCACCTCGGCAAGCCGGCCGCGCACATCGAGGAGCTCACCCAGGGCTTCCGGGTGCCCGAGGAGGTCATCGCGTACGCCTCCCGGCTGCTGCCCTCGATCGCCCCCGGCCTGGCACCGGCCTCCTCGGTCCGCGAGGCGCCCGGTTCACTGACCGTCACCCGGGTCGAGGACGGGCTGGTCGACGAGGTGGTCGCCGCCTGCCGCCACGCGCTCGCCCGGGAGGGCTCCACCGGCCTGATCGCGGCCGACGCCCGGATCCCGCTGCTCGCCGAGGCCCTGGCCGCCGCCGGGCTGCCCTTCCTCGACCCCGGCACCGAGACCACGGCGGACGCCCGGCTGACCCTGGTGCCCGCCTCGCTCGCCAAGGGCCTGGAGTACGACTACGTGGTGCTCGACGAACCGGCCGCCGTCGTCGCCGGCGAACCCGACGAGCGCACCGGCCTGCGCCGCCTGTACGTCGCCCTCACCCGGGCGGTCTCCGGACTCGCCGTCCTGCACCGGGAGCCACTGCCGTCCCAACTCGGCTGAGACGCCGTAGGATCGCGAACCATGCCCGCCTCTGAGCCCACCGTCCTCGCCACCTCGGGCGGCCACCGCACCGGCACCCGGACGACGATCGAGTTCGACGCCCTGGTCCACCACGCCGTCGACCTGTCCGGCGTCCACGGGCGCCGGCCCCGGGTGATGTACGTCGGCACGGCGATCGGCGACGCCGAGTACGTCACCGCGCGGATGGCGGAGGCGGCCCGGGTCGCCGGCTTCGACCTGACGCCGCTGCAGCTCTTCCCGATGCCCAACCTGGACGACATCGAGGGCACCGTGCTGGAGCAGGACGTGGTGTGGGTGATGGGCGGCTCGGTGGCCAACCTGCTGGCGGTGTGGCGGGTCCACGGGGTGGACGCGGTGATGCGGCGGGCCTGGGAGGCGGGCGTGGTGCTCAGCGGGGTCAGCGCCGGGTCCATCTGCTGGTTCCGCGGCGGGACGACCGACTCGTTCGGCCGCGAGCTGCGACCGGTCACCGACGCGCTCGGGCTGCTCCCGTACGGGAACGGCGTGCACTACGACGTCGACCCGGGCCGCCGCCCGCTGATCCACCGCCTGGTCGCCGACGGGACGCTGCCCACCACCCACTGCACCGACGACGGGGTGGGCCTCCACTACAAGGGCACCACCCTGGTCGAGGCCCTCACCGAACGCCGCGGCAAGGCCGCGTACATCGTCACCCGCGACGGCGACCGGGCGGTCGAGGAGCGCATCGAGCCGCGGCATCTGTGATCAGGGGCTCGGGGAACTCCTCCTACGCGTCGATCAACCGGCGCCATTCGGCGACCTTCGCGGGCGACACCGCGCCCGTCCAGCCGCCGTCGCGGACCGCGCCGCCGATGTGGAAGGCGTCGAAGCCGGCCGCCCGCAGGCCCGGTACGTGTTCGGCCCGCAGGCCGCCGCCGACCAGGATCCGCTGCCGGTAGCCGGGGTCGCCGGCCTTGGCCAGCTCACCGGCGAGCACCTCCTGCCCGGCGTCCACGCCCGCCGCGGCGCCGGAGGTGAGGAAGGTGTCCAGGCCGGGCAGCTCCGCGACGGCGGCGCGGACGTCGCCGCGGTCCGCGGAGTGGTCGATCGCGCGGTGGAAGGTCCACGCGCAGCCCTCGACCGCCGAGGCGACGGCGGCGGTGGCCGCCAGGTCGACGGCCCCGTCCGCGTCGAGGAAGCCGAGGACGAACTCGTCCGCGCCCTCGGCCCGCAGCGCGGCCGTCCGGGCCAGCAGCTCGTCCAGGTCGCCGGGGGTGAAGCCGTCCCGGATCCGCAGCATGACCCGCAGCGGGATCGTGACGGCGGCCCGGATCGCGGCGAAGTCGGCGACGGACGGGGTGAGGCCGTCGGCGGCCATGTCGGTGACCAGTTCGAGCCGATCGGCGCCGCCGGTCTCGGCGGCCTGGGCGTCCTGCACGGTCAGCGCGATGACTTCGAACATTGGTCTAGACATATCGCTACCTTGCCACACCAGGAGCCCGCTCGGCGAGCCCCCTGATCCCCCGAAAGCTGCGGCCCTCCCGACCCCTCCACCAGCGGCGACAGTGGCGGGGCCGGGCCGCCGCTCAGACCCGGGGCGCCCCGCGCCGCGGCACCACCGGGTGCCAGTACCGTCCGAGCAGCACCGCGCCCGCCGCCACCACGGACAGCAGCACCAGCACCCCGGTGGGGCCGAGCCCGGTGCGCACCGCGTACGGCACCACCCCCGGCAGCATCATCGGCAGGGTCGCCACCAGCCAGGCCGCCGGGAGCAGCCGCCCGCGCAGCAGCGCCGGCACGGCCGCGACCAGCAGGACCAGCTCGCCGGCGACCAGCGCCGGGCCGAGCGGCAGCATCCAGTCCGCGGCGAACAGCGTGCCCCAGCCGAGCAGGCCGTAGAAGGCGCCGTACAGCATCGGACCGGCCATCAGCGCGCCCGCGCACAGCGCGGCCACCGACCGCCAGGACACCGGCGGCAGCAGGTCGCGCGGCGCGGCGAGCAGCATCAGCGCCCACAGCAGCTGCGGTCCGCCGACCGTCACCGCGCCGAGCAGCGCCTCGGCGCCACCCCGCAGGTGCGCGTCCGCGACGCACATGCCCGCCCCGGAGACCACGGCCAGCACCACGCCGACCCAAGCCGCCGCGCGGGCGGCCGCCCAACGACCGAACAGCGCGGCAACCGCGGCCAGCGCCAGGACCGCCGTGCCCGCCCGGTCGAGCAGCGACGGCAGGCTGCCGTCGCCGAACACCGCGTAGTGCCGGAGCACCCGGCCGACGAGGACGATGTCCTCGACCGTGAACAGCGCCCGCCCGAGCAGTGCGCCGGCGGCGAACGGCGCCGCCACGGCGAGCAGCCGGGCCAGGAGCCCCGCCGCGCCGAGGCCGAACCGCAGCCGCAGCCCGTACCCGGCGAGGTCGCCGAGGCCCCGCAGCCGCTCCCACCGGCCGGCGCCGGCCATGAGCTCCTCGTGCACGCCGGCCAGCTCCGCCCCGCGCTCACCGCGGTACGCGGCCGGGTACAGCCGCAGCACCGCGCTCACCCCCCGGTTCTCGGTCATGCGAACGCCCCCCGCACCGTCGGGCGGACGGCCGGGCCGCCCGCGAGTCGTCGTTCCGCCTCCGCCGCGACCGAGCGCAGCCGGGCGGCCTCGGCCGCCAGCACCTCGCGGCCGCCGGCGGTGAGCGCGTACGTGCGCCGGGCCCGCCCGTCCACCACGTCCTCGCTCTCCACCTCGATCACCTCCTGCTGCAGCAGCCGGTCGAGCGCCCCGTAGAGCGTGCCGGTCCGGAGCTTCACCCGGCCGCCGGAGATCGCGGCGACCTCCTGGATCAGCGCGTAGCCGTGTCGTGGCCGGTCCGCGAGCGCGGTCAGCAGCAGCAGCGTGGGCTCCTGCATCGAACGATCAGTCATGTCGCCTATATATACCGGCCACCGACATATGACGCCAGGGGGCACACCAGAATGTTCGACATGACTTCTGCGCTGCCGGACCGTTGGAACGAGCTGCTGCTGCGCTGCGGCGCCACCGTCGACCCCGCCCCCTACGCCCGTGACCTGCTGGAACGCTGGTCCGAGCCGCAGCGCCGCTACCACACCACCGAGCACCTGCGGGCCGTCCTGGACCATGTGGACGCGCTCGCCGGGCACGCCGACGACCCGGACGCCGTCCGGCTCGCCGCCTGGTTCCACGACGCCGTCTACAAGCCGGACCGCTCCGAGAACGAGGAGCGCAGCGCCCAGCTCGCCGTCCGCGCGCTGCGCGAGGCCAGGCTCCCCGAGGCCCTGGTCGAGGAGGTCGCCCGGCTGGTCCGACTCACCGTCAATCACCACCCCGAGCCCGGCGACCGCAACGGCGAGGTGCTCTGCGACGCCGACCTGGCCGTCCTCGGCGGCCCGCCGGAGGGCTACGCGGCGTACGCGGCCGCCGTGCGCGCCGAGTACGCGTTCGTCCCCGAGGACGCCTTCCGCACCGGCCGGGCGGCGATCCTGCGCCAGCTCCTCGACCTGCCCGCGCTCTACCGCACCCCCGCCGCCCGGGACCGCTTCGACGCCCCCGCCCGGGCCAACCTGGCCGCCGAACTCACCGCCCTGGAGAGCTAGCCTTCCGCCGCCGCAGCCCGGCGGCGGTCAGCCGGGCCACCAGCTCCTTGCTGCCCACCGGCTCGGCGCCCAGCGCCACCGCCTTCGCGTACCACGCCGCCGGGATGTCGTAGTGGTCCCGCTCGAAGCCCTTCGCGGGCGCGCCCAGACGCTCCGCGAAGGCGTGCAGCTCCTCGTACGACACGTCGCTCACCAGGTGCGACCACCACTTGCCGTGCCCGGGCCAGTTCGGCGGGTCGATCAGGATCACGCCAGCTCCCCGACCGGCGCCACCACCACGCCGCGCTTGCCGCACACCCAGTGCGGGTCGGGCCCCAGCTCCGGCTCCACGCTCAGCGCGTGCGGGTCGTCCTCCTCCGCCGCGCAGGCCGCGCACAGCGGCCACCGCCCGTACTGCTCCAGCAGCGCGTCCTGGACGTCCTGCGCCACCAGCCCGAGCACGTACTCGGTGCCCTCCGGCCACTGCTCCACCCACCACCGCCGGTGCGTCACGGCGTCCTCGACCAGCGACACCACGGCCGCGTCCGCCACGTCCCGGGCGGTCAGGTCGGCAAGGATCAGCGCCCGGGCGCTGTGCAGGGCGGTTTCGATCTCGGTACTGGCCATCCCCCCATTCTCGCGCAGCTCACTTGGCCGCCGGGAACCCCTCGGTGCTCAGCTCGATCCCGAACGGCTCCGGCAACTCCACCGGCTGCCCGAACGGGGTACGGACACCCCGCTGGTACCTGCCCTGGTCCGGGTCGGAGAACACGGTCACGGTCGGCCCGTCCTCGTCGAAACGGTCGACCAGCAGGAAGAGCGGAACCGGCGCGTGACCGTACGCCCAGAGCTTCTTGGTGCGGTCGAGCCGGGCGGTGCGCTTCGAGGTGATCTCCACCGCCATCAGCAGCCCGGCCGCGTCGATGGACGCCTCCCGGGCAACCAGGCGAGCGTCGTCCACCACCACCAGGTCCGGCACGTACAGCTTCTCCAGCGGGACGATCTCCGTGCCCAGGGTCTGGTAGACACCCACCTCTGGCGGAAGGCACTCGAGCAGCGCCCGGTGCACCTTCCCGGCGATCACGTTGTGGCCCACGTTGGGCGGCGGCACCAAGCGGATCTCCCCCTCGTCGATCTCCGCGCGCCATCCCTCGGGGACGTCCAGCTCCAGCCAGGTGTTCAGCAGGTAGTCCCACTGACGCCCCGGCTCGACCGACATCGCAGTCACCGGCGGCCTCCCTTCCTCAGCCCGACGCTCCTGGCCGTCACTGTACGGACCTCCGGAGGCCCCGAAACCGCTCATGCGGCCAGCGTCCCACGGTCGGGTGAGCGGGGCGAGAACGCCGCGAGGGCGGCCCCCGTCGAAACGGGGACCGCCCTCGTGGACGATCAGAACTCGCCGATCCCGGAGGATCAGAAGTCCATGTCACCGCCCGGCATGCCGCCGCCGGCGGCCGCGGAGGCCTTCTCCGGCTTGTCGGCGATGACGGCCTCGGTGGTGAGGAACAGGGCCGCGATGGAGGCGGCGTTCTGCAGCGCGGAGCGGGTGACCTTCGCCGGGTCGATGATGCCCTGGGCGATCAGGTCGACGTACTCGTTGGTCGCGGCGTTCAGGCCGTGGCCGGCGGGGAGGTTGCGCACCTTCTCCACCACGACGCCGCCCTCGAGACCGGCGTTGGTCGCGATCTGCTTGATCGGGGCCTCGAGCGCCACGCGGACGATGTTGGCACCGGTGGCCTCGTCGCCGTCCAGCTCCAGCTTGTCGAACGCGACACCGGCCTGCAGCAGGGCGACGCCACCACCGGCGACGATGCCCTCCTCGACGGCGGCCTTGGCGTTGCGGACGGCGTCCTCGATGCGGTGCTTGCGCTCCTTGAGCTCCACCTCGGTGGCCGCGCCGGCCTTGATGACGGCCACGCCGCCGGCCAGCTTGGCGAGGCGCTCCTGGAGCTTCTCGCGGTCGTAGTCCGAGTCGCTGTTCTCGATCTCGGCGCGGATCTGGTTGACCCGGCCGGCGACCTGCTCGCTGTCGCCGCCACCGTCGACGATGGTGGTCTCGTCCTTGGTGATGACCACCTTGCGGGCGGTGCCCAGCAGGTCGAGGCCCGCGTTCTCGAGCTTGAGGCCGACCTCCTCGGAGATCACGGTGCCGCCGGTGAGGATGGCGATGTCGCCGAGCATGGCCTTGCGGCGGTCGCCGAAGCCCGGGGCCTTGACGGCGACGGACTTGAAGGTGCCGCGGATCTTGTTCACGACCAGGGTCGACAGGGCCTCGCCCTCGACGTCCTCGGCGATGATGACGAGCGGCTTGCCGCTCTGCATGACCTTCTCCAGCAGCGGGAGCAGGTCCTTGACCGAGGAGATCTTGGAGTTGGCGATCAGGATGTACGGGTCCTCGAAGGAGGACTCCATGCGCTCCAGGTCGGTCGCGAAGTACGCGGAGATGTAGCCCTTGTCGAAGCGCATGCCCTCGGTGAGCTCGAGCTCCAGACCGAAGGTGTTGCTCTCCTCGACGGTGATGACGCCTTCCTTGCCGACCTTGTCCATGGCCTCGGCGATGAGCTCGCCGATCTGGGTGTCGGCGGCGGAGATGGAGGCGGTGGAGGCGATCTGCTCCTTGGTCTCCACGTCCTTGGCCTGGGCCAGGAGCTGGTCGGAGACGGCGGCGACGGCCTTCTCGATGCCGCGCTTGAGGGCCATCGGGTTGGCGCCGGCGGCGACGTTGCGCAGGCCTTCCTTGACCAGGGCCTGGGCGAGCACGGTGGCGGTGGTGGTGCCGTCACCCGCGACGTCGTCGGTCTTCTTGGCGACCTCCTTGACGAGCTCCGCGCCGATCTTCTCGTAGGGGTCCTCGAGCTCGATCTCCTTGGCGATGGAGACACCGTCGTTGGTGATCGTGGGGGCGCCCCACTTCTTCTCCAGGACGACGTTGCGACCCTTGGGGCCGAGCGTGACCTTCACTGCGTCGGCAAGCTGGTTCATGCCACGCTCAAGGCCGCGGCGGGCTTCCTCGTCAAAGGCGATGATCTTGGCCATCAGAAGTGGTCCTCCGGGACACGGTCGACTGCTCGGACCAAGGGGTGCCCGCGACGGACGGCCCAGCGAGCGGGGGTCTCGTCCCCTACCGCTCCCGAGGCCTCACCGACCCGGTCCGCTTATCACTCTCACACTGTGAGTGCTAACGCCAATGATTAGCACTCTGGGGTGGCGAGTGCAAGCCCGTTCGGCAGATGTCCCGGGCATGCCGCAGGCCCGCACGGACGAGCCGTGCGGGCCTGCTGCGTGGTGCTGAGGGGATCAGGCCTCGGGCGAACGGACCATGTCCGCCTGCGGACCCTTCTGCCCCTGCGAGATCTCGAACTCAACCCGCTGGCCCTCTTCGAGGGTGCGGTAGCCGTCCATCTGGATCGCGCTGTAGTGGACGAACACGTCCGCACCACCGTCGACCGCGATGAAGCCGTAGCCCTTCTCGGCGTTGAACCACTTGACGGTGCCCTGAGCCATTCCGAACTCCCCTAGTGCTGTGCTGGCCCTTCACGGACCCGCACGCCGCGGGCCCAAGGTCTGAAGGCCGGCCTGGGGAACCCCCCCGGAGGCAAGCCTTGTCGCGGCTGAATGTATCCGGATAAGTGCCCTCTGCAACAGGGTCAACTTCCGGGAAATCACCGTCCCCGACAAGGGATATGACGGGATGAAAGCCGCATCCACGGCAATTCACAGGGGACATAACGGACCGATCACCGCATATCCCTCGGAGAATCCTGACGACGACCTGACAGGATCGGGGCCGCACTGTCCCAGGTCCGTCTCAGCGGCCGGACAGGCCCTGCGTACCCGACCCGCGACGGGCCGCGCAGAGTGCGGGCGTTCGCACTCTATACCTCCCGACGTGCGGGAATTCCCGCGGGCAATGCCGAGAGCCGCCGTCCGGACCGGAAATCCAGGTTCCGGCCCCGACGGCGGCTCTCAGGCGCTAATGGGCGAGTGACGGTGGCTCAGCAGCCGCCGGCCACCGCGGGGATGATCGAGACGGACGCGCCGTCCTTGATCTCGGTCGCCAGGCCCTCGGCGAAGCGCACGTCGTCGTCGTTGACGTAGACGTTGACGAAGCGGCGCAGCGCGCCGGCGTCGTCCAGGATGCGGGCGGAGATGCCGGTGTGGTTGGCCTCCAGGTCCGCGATCACGGCGGCCAGGGTGTCGCCCTCGGCGGTGACCTCGGCGGCGCCGCCGGTGTAGGTGCGCAGGATGGTCGGGATGCGGACGGTGGCGCTCATGCGGGCACTCCTTGGGTCGAGCGGGGGGCGGCGAGGGGGCAGGTCAGGCGGTGGCGAGGCCGGCGGCGCGGAAGGACTCCAGCGACGGCTTGATGACGGCGGTCATCCCGGCGTCGGAGACGGCGTCCAGGGTCTTCAGGCCGTCGCCGGTGTTGATCGCGACGGTCTCCTTCGACGGGTCCAGCTGACCCGTCTCGACCAGCTTCTTGAGCACGCCGACGGTCACGCCGCCCGCGGTCTCGGCGAAGATGCCCTCGGTGCGGGCCAGCAGCTTGATCGCCTCGACCACCTGGGCGTCGGTGACGTCCTCGACGGCGCCGCCGGTGCGGCGGGCGATGTCCAGCACGTACGGGCCGTCGGCCGGGTTGCCGATCGCCAGCGACTTGGCGATGGTGTTCGGCTTGACCGGGCGGATCACGTCGTGGCCGGCCTTGTACGCGGCGGAGACCGGGGAGCAGCCCTCGGCCTGGGCGCCGAAGATCTTGTACGGCCGGTCCTCGACCAGGCCGAGCTTGATCAGCTCCTGCAGGCCCTTGTCGATCTTGGTGAGCTGGGAGCCCGAGGCGATCGGGATGACGATCTGCTCCGGCAGCCGCCAGCCGAGCTGCTCGCAGATCTCGAACGCCAGGGTCTTGGAGCCCTCGCCGTAGTACGGGCGGAGGTTGACGTTGACGAAGCCCCAGCCCTCGCCGGCCGGGTCGCCGATCAGCTCGGAGCAGAAGCGGTTCACGTCGTCGTAGTTGCCGTCGATGCCGACCAGCTCGCCGCCGTAGACACCGGCCATCACGACCTTGCCCTGCTCCAGGTCGTGCGGGATGAACAGGCAGGACTTGAAGCCGGCCCGGGCGGCGGCCGCGCCCACCGCGCCGGCCAGGTTGCCGGTCGAGGAGCAGGAGAGGGTGGTGAAGTCGAAGGCGCGGGCGGCCTCGATCGCGCAGGCGACCACCCGGTCCTTGAAGGAGTGGGTCGGGTTGCCCGAGTCGTCCTTGATGTGCAGCTGCGCGGTGAAGCCCAGCTCGCGGCCCAGGTTGTCGGCCTTGACCAGCGGGGTCCAGCCCGGGTTCAGGTTCGGCTTCTCGGCGACGTCGGCCGGGACGGGCAGCAGCGGCGCGTACCGCCAGATGCTGGTCGGACCGGCCTCGATCCGCTTGCGGAGCTCCTCGGCCTCGTACGAGCCGTAGTCGTAGGCGATCTCCAGCGGGCCGAAACACTCCAGGCACGCGAAGCTCGGGCCGAGCGGGAAGCGGGTGCCGCACTCGCGACAGGACAGCGCGGCGGCGGGGCCGAGGTCGACGGACGTCGAGGGTGCAGGGGTAGCGGTAGCCATGATGGCGGAGGCCTCTCTCCTCATCTTCCCCATGGCGCGGGCGCGCCACAGGACGGAATTGGCACCTGGTCCCGCGGGGGCCTGCGAAAGCCGCGCGGGAGGGTTGCCGGGACTTCAACGGGCCGTTCCCTCAGTCCCTCTGGATGAGCTCTGTGAAGTTGTGGTCATGCGCTGCGGGCGACCCCGGCGTGCGAAGGTCTGATCGCAGTACGAAGACTGTATCCGAAGGCCCGGACGGCGACCGCATACCGTCCGACACCCGAGACAGACCCGACGAGGGAGTGAGATCTTGCCCGCCGAGCATGACCTGGGGGTCCTCCCGGAGGTGGCCGACTGGCTGCGCCGCCGCTCCTGGACGGCCGCCGACCGGCCGCTGGAGCAGCTGCTCGCCGCCAAGCGCGCCGCCGGGGCGGCCGGCACCGTCAGCGTGGTGCTGCCCGCCCTCGACGAGGAGCCCACGGTCGGCGAGATCGTCTCCGCGATCCGCACCGAGCTGATGGAGAAGGCGCCGCTGGTGGACGAACTGGTGGTGGTCGACTCCGGTTCGGTGGACCGCACCGCCGAGACCGCCGCCGCGGCCGGCGCCCGCGTCGTCCACCGGGACGCGATACTCCCCCGGATCCCCGCCGAGACCGGCAAGGGCGAGGTGCTCTGGCGCTCCCTGCTGGTCACCTCCGGCGAGATCGTCTGTTTCGTCGACGCCGACCTGCGCGAGTTCGACCCCGCCCTGGTCCCCGGGATCGTCGGGCCGCTGCTCACCGATCCGGCGATCCAGCTGGTCAAGGCCATGTACGACCGGCCGCTGGAGACGGACGGCGCGGTCGTCCCGGCGGGCGGCGGACGGGTCACCGAGCTGGTCGCCCGGCCGCTGCTCAACCTGCACTGGCCGCAGCTGGCCGGCTTCGTCCAGCCGCTCGGCGGCGAGTACGCGGCGCGCCGCTCGCTGCTGGAGCGGCTGCCCTTCCCCACCGGCTACGGCGTCGAGCTCGGCCTGCTGGTCGACGCCCTCGACGAGGTCGGCCTGGACGCCCTCGCCCAGGTCGACGTGGGCGTCCGGCACCACCGCCACCAGGACGGCCAGGCGCTCGGCCGGATGGCCGCCACCATCTACCGCACCGCGCTGGAACGGCTCGACCGCACCCACCGCCTCAAGGCCTCCACCGACCTGGTCCGCCCGCAGCTCACCCAGTTCACCCGCACCCCGGCCGGCTTCGCCCCGCACACCCACCCGGTCGGCGCCACCGAACGCCCCCCGATCACCACCCTCCCCGAGTACCGCCGCAACCGCCGAGCGGGCTGAACCCGTGATCGGTCGCCGGGTGCCCGCCGCGTCGAGTGGTTTGTACCGGCCGGTGCCCGGCAAGGTTGGCTGTATGGCCGATCTCGCGTCCGAACGTTCGAACCAGTCCGGCTCAGCCCCGATCCTGGTGGCCTCCAACCGCGGGCCGGTGTCCTTCATCAGCGAGGACGACGGCACGCTGACCCTGCGCAGAGGCGGCGGCGGCCTGGTCTCCGGGCTGTCCGCGATCGACGACCCGTCCGCGGTCTGGGTGTGCGCCGCGCTCTCCGAGGCCGACCGGCAGGCCGCCCGGCAGGCACCCGACGGGCGGCTCGACCTGGCCGGCCACGACGTCGGCGGGCAGGCCGTCCGGATGCTGGACATCGACCCGGGCACCTTCGCCCGCGCCTACAACGGCGTCGCCAACTCCACCCTGTGGTTCGTCCACCACCTGCTGTACGACACCCCGACCACGCCGAACTTCGACGACCGCTTCCGCCGGGAATGGGAGTCGTACACCGCCTACAACGCCGCCTTCGCCGAGGCGCTGGCCGCCGAGGCGGCCCCCGGCGCCGCCGTCCTGGTCCAGGACTACCACCTGTCGCTCGCCCCGGCCCTGCTCCGCGCGCTCCGACCGGACCTGCGGATCGGCCACTTCTCGCACACCCCGTGGGCCCCGCCGGAGTACTACCGGCTGCTGCCCGACGACGTCGCCGCCGCCGTGCTCACCGGCATCCTCGGCGCCGACCGGGCCGGCTTCCTGACCAGGCGCTGGGCGCTGGCCTTCGCCGACTGCTGCGAGAGCGTGCTCGGCGCCGAGGTCGACCGCGAGGCACTCACCGTCACCCACGACGGCCGCACCACCGCGCTCGGCGTGCACGCCCTCGGCGCGGACGCCGACTTCCTGCGCGAGCGCGCCCACCGCGCCGACGTGGACGCCCGGCTCGCCGCCCTGCGCGAGGCGGTCGGCGAGCGCAGCACCGTCGTCCGGGTCGACCGCACCGAGCTGAGCAAGAACATCGTCCGCGGCCTGCTCGCCTACCGGCACCTGCTGCGCACCCGGCCCGAGTGGCAGGACCGGGTGGTGCACATCGCCTTCGCCTACCCCTCCCGGCACGACCTGCCGGAGTACCGCGAGTACACCGCCGCGGTGCAGCGGATCGCCCACGAGATCAACGACGAGTTCGGCACGGCGACCTGGCAGCCGCTGATCCTGCACGTCAACGACGACTTCCCGCGCTCGCTGGCCGCCTACCGGCTGGCCGACGTGGCGCTGGTCAACCCGATCCGGGACGGCATGAACCTGGTCGCCAAGGAGATCCCGGTGGTCTCCGACGGCGGCTGCGCGCTGGTGCTGTCCCGGGAGGCCGGCGCCTTCGCCGAGCTGGCCGAGGACGCGATCACCGTCAACCCGTACGACGTGATCGCCACCGCGGACGCGCTGCACGCCGCGCTCACCATGCCCGCGGCGGAGCGGGCCGACCGGACCAAGCGGCTGGCCGCCGCGGCGACCGCGCTGCCGCCGCAGCAGTGGTTCCTGGACCAGCTCGCCGCGCTCTGACCGGCCGACCCGCCCCGACCTGCCTCAACGCGCCCGGATCAGCTCCGCCAGACCGCTCAGCAGCTCCACCACGCCGGCCGGGCCGGGCACCACGACGTCCGCCCGGTCGGCGAGTTCGCGCACCGGCGGCTCGCCGGTGACCGGCCCGCTGCACACCAGCAGCGCCGGCAGGCCCTCGGCCCGCCGCCGCTCGACCGCCGCGTACGCGGGCAGGTCGCCGAGGTCGTCCCCGGCGTAGACCACCGGGCCCGGTCCGCGCTCGGCCAGGTAGCCGGTGAGCGCGGCGCCCTTGTCCACGCCCGGCGGGCGCAGCTCCAGCACCATCCGGCCGGGCTCCACGATCAGCGCGTGCCGCTCGGCGAGCTCCGCCAGCGGGGCGCGCAGCAGGTCCAGTGCCGCGTCCGGGTCGGCGGTGCGGCGGGTGTGCACGCCCAGGGCGCGGCCCTTGTCCTCCACCCAGGTGCCCTCGGGCGCGCCCGCCCGCGCCAGCACGGCGGGCAGTTCCGCCCGCGCCCCGGCCACCCCCGGGTGCACCTCCGGCGCCACCACCTCGCCGGTGGCGGCCTCCCAGCGCTCGGCGCCGTACTGGCCGAGCACGGTGAGGCGCTCCAGCCCGGGGACGTCCGCCAGCCCCCCGTACTCCACCGCCACCGCCGCCGGCCGGCCGGTCACCACGACCACCGAGTCGACCAGCGAGGCGAGCGCGGCCAGGGCGGCCGCGACGCCCGGGTGCGCCCGCGCCGATGCCGGGTCGGCCACGATCGGCGCCAGCGTCCCGTCGAAGTCCAGTGCCACCACCGTCCGCGACGGCTGCGCCACCACTCCGGCCACCCCGTCCCGCCCGGCAGCCGTCATGCCCTCAGGAATACCCATGCACCCGACACTAAGCCCGGAGGGCTGTCCTCCGGGCCGCGGTCGGGGCCTACCGGCTCCGGCGCTTGGCCTCTCTGACCCGCCGTAGGCGGTTGACCAGGACGGGGTCGTGGGCGAGCGCCTCCTCGCGGTCGAGCAGGGCGCCGAGCAGCTGGTAGTACCGGGTGGCCGAGATTCCCAGCTCCTCCCGGACCGCCCGCTCCTTGGCGCCCGTCGTCCGCCACTGCCGCGCCTCCAGCGCGAGCACGGCGAGGTCCCGCTCACTCAGCCCAGCCATGGGCCGAGCCTATCGCCGGACCTTGCCCGCCTCGGCGGCCGCCACTCCCTGCAGGTCGGCCAGCGCCTTGTCGCCGTCGGGCCGGACGGCGGCACCGATCTTCTGCTTGACCAGCACGCTGACCTTGTCCCACGAGGGGTCGCCGAGCGGGTAGAAGTTGGCGTTCGGCAGGGCGTTCAGGAACTCGCTCAGGTCCTGGTGGTTGCCGCTGCCGGTCATCTCGGCGCGGGTGTCCTGGGTGACGGGCAGCAGGTTGTACTGCTCGTCGAACTTGAGCGTGTTCTCCTTCTGGTAGACGAAGTTGAGGAACTTCTTGATCTGCGCCTTGTGGCCGTTGGCCTTGAAGGCCATGATCCAGTCGGCGACGCCGAGGGTGCTGGGCTTGGCCGCCGCGTCCCGGCGCGGGATGGCGGCCGTGCCGTAGTCGATCTTCGAGTCGATCGCCTTGCGGACCAGTCCGGGGTGCCCGTTGAGCATGCCGACCTTGCCGGCGGCGAAGTCGGCGAACGCGGTCTTGCGGTCGACCGTCCCGGGGTCGGCGTAGGTGAGCTTCTTGTCCACCAGGTTGGTCCGCAGCCAGCCGAAGGTGGCCCGGTTCTGCGGCGAGTCGATGGTGTAGTTGCCGGCGTTGTCGGCGAGCGAGCCGCCGCCGCTCATGGTCCAGATCATCGACTCGCCCTGGGCCTCCTCGGGCCCGAGCGGCAGCGCGTACGGGGTGACCCCGGGCACCTTCGCCTTGATCAGCTCGGCGTCCTTGCGCAGCTCGTCCCAGGTGGTCGGCGGTGCGGTGATGCCGGCCTTCTGGAAGATCGCCTTGTTGTAGACGAACACCCGGGTGGAGGCGACGAACGGGATGCCGTACTGGCTGCCGAAGACCTGGCCGGCCTTGGAGAAGGCGTCCAGCATGTTGACCTGGGTGTCGATCGACAGCACGTCGCCGGCCGGGTAGAGGCGCTCGGCGGCGACCTGGTCGGCGTAGCCGCCGGTCTGCACGATGTCGGGCGTCTTGCCGGCGGCGATCAGTTCGCCGACCCGCTTGTCGATGTCGGTCCAGCTGACCGTCTCGATCTTGACCTTGATGCCCGGGGTGGCCGCCTGGAAGCGCTGGACCACGTCGTCCCAGTAGTGGCTGGTGCTGTTGGCCTCGTTGTCGCCGTAGTCGGCGGCCACCATCCGCAGGGTGACGTCACCGCCGTCGCCGGTGAGCGTGCCGCATCCGGCGAGCAGCAGCGAGCCGGCGAGGACGCACGGGAGCAGCACAGATCTGTTCAAAAGAACCGCCTCACGGGAAAGGTAGCGGCGGCCACCCTCCCAGCCGGGCTCCTAGTGGTCCAGACCTGTAATGCGGGAAGTTATCGAAGTGTCAGTCGACGTTGCATCAGATGCAACGCACCGGTCACGCGATGATCACCTCGACGCCGGCCTCGGTGAAGGCGTCGGCGAGCTCCTCGTCCACGCCCTCGTCGGTGACCAGGGCGTTCACCTGCTCGACCCCGCAGATCCGGGCGAAGGCGCGGTGGCCGAGCTTGGAGGAGTCCGCCGCGACCACCACCCGCCGGGCACGCTCGGCCAGCAGCCGGTTCACGCTGGCCTCGCCCTCGTGGTGGGCGGTCGCGCCGTGCTCGACGTCCAGCGCGTCGACGCCCAGCACCGTGATGTCCAGGGCGAGTTCGCCGAGCACCAGACCGGCCAGCGGCCCGATCAGCTCGTACGACTGCGGCCGGGCGACGCCGCCGGTGACCACGATCTTCACCTGCGGGCGGACGGTCAGCTCGTTGGCGATGTTGAGCGCGTTGGTGACCACCGTCAGGCTCTGGCCGGGGCCGCCCTCGGGCCGCTCGGTGAGTTCGGGGCGCACCGCGAGCGCCCGGGCCACCTCGGTGGTGGTGGTGCCGCCGTTGAGCCCGACCACCTCGCCGGGCGAGATCAGGCCGGCGACGGCGGCGCCGATCCGCTGCTTGGCGTCCGCGTTGCGCGCGGTCTTGTAGCGCAGCGGCAGGTCGTAGGAGACGTTGTGGGCGACCGCGCCGCCGCGGGTGCGGGTGACCATCTGCTGGCGGGCCAGCTGGTCGAGGTCGCGACGGATGGTCGCGGCGGAGACGCTCAGCGCCTCGGCGGCCTCCTCGACCTCCAACTTGCCGTGCTCGGTCAGCAGTTCCAGCAGTGCGTTCCACCGCTCATACCTGGACACGGGCGTCGCCCCTCCTGCGCACTCACCGCGCGGGACCGCGCGAAACACGCACAGCTTTGCACATGCGACCCCGCGTCCGCCCCGGTTCCGAGCGCCACATCCCCCACCCATTGCGCAATCGTGCTCGAAACAGCTATAAATCAATCAGCTTTACGCAGCTTTGGATCTCACCCGAGGGAACCGCGAAGGAGCCCGCACCCATGCCGCACCCCTCTCTGACCGGCGAGGAGATCGCCACCCAGCCCGCCGACTGGCGCACCGCGGCCGCCCAGGCCGTCGCCTCGGCCGCCGACCTGCCACAGCGCGGCGAGCGCGTGGCCGTGGTCGGCTGCGGCACCTCGTGGTTCATGGCGCAGGCGTACGCCGTGCTGCGCGAGACCGGCGGCCACGGCGAGACCGACGCCTTCGCCGCCTCCGAGTTCCCGGCCGGCCGCGCCTACGACCGCGTGCTGGCGATCACCCGCTCCGGCACCACCACCGAGGTGCTGCGACTGCTCTCCGAGGTGAAGGCGCCGAGCACCGCGATCACCGCGTGCGTCGACCAGCCGGTCGCCGCGGTCGCCGACCGCCTGGTCGACCTGGGCTTCGCCGACGAGCGCTCGGTCGTGCAGACCCGCTTCGCCACCACCGTGCTCGCCCTGCTGCGGGCCCACCTGGAGCTGGAGGGCGCGCTGCCCGCCGGGGTGGGCAGCGCGGCCCGGGCGGCGCTGGACGCCGAGCAGGCGGTGGCCTGGCAGGTGCCGGCCGAGCTGCTGGCCTGCGAGCAGTTCACCTTCCTCGGCGCCGGCTGGACCAACGGCCTGGCCCAGGAGGCCGGGCTGAAGATGCGCGAGGCCGCGCTGGCCTGGACCGAGGCGTACCCGGCGATGGAGTACCGGCACGGTCCGATCTCGATCACCGCCCCGGGCCGCGCGGTCTGGTCGCTGGGCGAGCCGCCGCAGGGCCTGGCGGACGACATCGCCGCGGCCGGCGGCCTGCTGGTGGCCGGTTCGGGCACCGGCGGCCTGGACCCGCTGGCCGACCTGGTCCGGATCCAGAAGCTGGCCGTCGCGCTGGCCGAGAGCCGGGGGATCAACCCGGACCAGCCGCGCAACCTGACCCGCTCGATCATCCTCGGCTGATCCACCCGATCGGTAAGGATTGTTGTCCAAGGATCCGCAAACCGACCAGGAGCTACCACAACAGGACGAAAATCACCTCCCTGGAATAGACCAATCGAGCAACTGGACTAGACCTCTCCGACCGGCCAAGGGAAACTGTCCCCCGTGAAGCACGTCATCGCACTCGATGTAGGCGGCACCGGCATGAAGGCCGCGCTGGTCGCCCAGGACGGCTCCGTGCTGTTTGAAGCACGCCGACCGACCGGGCGGGAGCACGGCACGGAAGCCGTCGTCGCCACCATCCTCGACTTCGCCGCCGACCTGGCGGACGAGGGCCGCGCCCGCTTCGGGTGCGCGCCGCTCGCCGCGGGCGTCGCCGTGCCGGGGACGATCGACGAGAAGAACGGGATCGCGGTCTTCTCCGCCAACCTCGGCTGGCGGGACCTGCCGATGCGCAAGCTGCTCGGCGAGCGCCTCGGCGGCCTGCCGGTCGCCCTCGGCCACGACGTCCGCTCCGGCGGGCTGGCCGAGGGACGGATCGGTGCCGGCCAGGGTGTCGACCGCTTCCTGTTCATCGCGCTGGGCACCGGCATCGCCGGCGCCATCGGCATCGGCGGACGGATCGAGGCCGGCGCCCACGGCTACGGCGGGGAGATCGGCCACGTCGTGGTCCGCCCCGGCGGCCCGAAGTGCGGCTGCGGTGCCTCGGGCTGCCTGGAGACGCTGGCCTCGGCCTCCGCGGTCTCCCGGGCCTGGGCCGAGGCCAGCGGCGACCCGGACGCGGACGCGGCGGCCTGCGCCGCCGCGGTCGACTCCGGCGACCCGCGGGCGCTCGCGGTCTGGCAGAACGCGGTGGACGCGCTCGCCGACGGCATCGTGCTGGCCCAGAGCCTGCTCGACCCGTCGACGGTGATCGTCGGCGGCGGGCTGGCGGAAGCCGGTGACACGCTCTTCACGCCCCTGCGCGCCGCGGTGTCGGAGCGGCTGACCTTCCAGATGCCCCCGAAGGTCGTACCGGCCATGCTCAAAGACACCGCCGCATCCCT
Organism: Kitasatospora sp. NPDC048365; assembly: GCF_043200835.1. NCBI lineage: Bacteria > Bacillati > Actinomycetota > Actinomycetes > Kitasatosporales > Streptomycetaceae > Kitasatospora > Kitasatospora sp. NPDC048365. The sequence continues at coordinate 61,291 of NZ_JBICYJ010000012.1, read as the reverse complement.
CGGCGCGGGTCTGCTCGCCTGGGATCTGCTCTCCATGGAGGTGACCGCGTGACAACCGCGGACCGCAAAGCATTCGCCGGAGCCCGTCTGGTGCTGCCGGGTGGCGTCGTCGACCACGGCCGGATCTCCGTCGAGGGCTCGCGCATCGCGGGCCTCGGCGGCGAGCCGGAGCCGGGCGACCTCGACCTCACCGGGTACACCGTCGTTCCTGGCTTCGTCGACCTGCACGTGCACGGCGGCGGCGGCGCCTCGTACGCCTCCGGCATCGCCGAGGAGGCGCTGACGGCGGCGCGCACCCACCTCGCGCACGGCACCACCACCACCATCGCCTCCACCGTCACCGGGGAGATCGACGAGGTGTGCCGGCAGGCCGCGGTCCTGTCCGAACTGGTCGAGGACGGGGTGCTGGCGGGCATCCACTTCGAGGGGCCGTTCATCTCGCACAACCGGTGCGGCGCCCACCGCCCCGACCTGCTGCGCGACCCGGACCCGGCGCTGGTGCGCAAGCTCGCCGACGCCGCCCGCGGCCACGCGAGGATGTTCACCCTCGCCCCCGAGCTGCCCGGCGGCCTGGAGTCGGTCCGGATGCTCTCCGACCTCGGCATCATCGCCGCCGTCGGCCACACCGACTCCGACTACGACCTGACGCTCGCCGCGGTCGACGCCGGCGCCACCGTCGCCACCCACCTGTTCAACGCGATGCCGGGCATCCAGCACCGCGCGCCCGGCCCGATCGTCGCCCTGCTGGAGGACGAGCGGGTCACCGTCGAGCTGATCAACGACGGCATCCACCTGCACCCCTCGGTGCTGGAGCTGGCGTACGGCACGGCCGGCGCCGAGCGGGTCGCGCTGATCACCGACGCCATGGGCGCGGCCGGGATGGGCGACGGGCTCTACCCGCTCGGCCCGCTCCAGGTCCGGGTCGAGAACGGCGTCGCGCGGCTGGTCGAGGGCGGCTCCATCGCCGGCTCCACCCTCACCCTCGACGTCTCGTTCCAGCGGGCCGTCAACGTCCTGGGCCTCTCGCTGAACCAGGCCGTCACCTCCCTGTCCACCGTCCCGGCGCGGCTGCTCGGCCTGTCGGACTCCATCGGCTCCCTGGAGGCAGGCAAGAACGCCGACCTCGTCGTGCTCGACTCCGAAACCCTCGACCTCGTCGCGGTGATGCGCCGCGGCGAGTGGATCGTCGGCGCGGACCGCCTCACCAGGGCCCACGCGGCCTGAGCCCTCCCCGTCCTGCCGGGAGGGTGAGCAGCGGATTCACCTGCGCCTCGCTACTCACCTTCCCGGGGACACCCATGCCTCTCGCCCGTACCTCCGAGCTGCTCGCCGGCGCCGTCGCCGCCCGCACCGGACTGCCCGCCTTCAACGTCATCACCCTGGAGCACGCCGAGGCCATCGCCACCGGCGCCGAGAACGCCGGCACCCCGGTGATCCTCCAGATCAGCCAGAACGCCGTCGGCTTCCACGGCGGCCGGCTGCTGCCGATCGCCCGGGCCTGCGCCGAGGTGGCCGCCGCCGCCCGCGTCCCGGTCTCGCTCCACCTGGACCACGTCGAGGACCTCGACCTGCTGCGGGCCGCGCCCGCCGCCGGCTTCTCCTCCGCGATGTTCGACGCCTCGCACCTGCCGCACCACGAGAACGTCAAGGCCACCGCCGAGGCCGCCGACTGGGCGCACCGGCACGGCCTGCACCTGGAGGCCGAGCTGGGCCGGGTCGGCGGCAAGGACGGGGCCGCGCCGCTGTCCGCGCACGCCCCCGGCGCCCGGACCGACCCGGACGAGGCGGCCGCCTACGTCGCCGACACCGGGGTGGACGCGCTGGCCGTCGCGGTCGGCTCCTCGCACGCGATGACCGCGCGCACCGCCTCCCTCGACCACGGCCTGATCGGCCGGCTGGCGGCCGCCGTGCCGGTGCCGCTGGTGCTGCACGGCAGCTCCGGCGTGCCGGACGGCGAGCTGGCCGCGGCGGTCGCCGCCGGCATGGTGAAGATCAACATCGGGACGGCGCTCAACCTGGCCTTCACCCCGGCCGTCCGGGCCCACCTGGCCGGCGACCCGGCCGTCACCGACCCGCGCAAGTACCTCGACCCGGGCCGCCGGGCGATGGCCGCCACGGTGGCCCACCTGGCCGGGGTGGTCACTTCGTCGGGTAGGAGTTGACCGCCATCCCGGTCAGCGCCACCTGGTCCAGCAGGACCGAGCCGCCGCTCCCGGCGGGCAGGGACACCGTGAGGGTGTTCGTGCCCGCCTGCAGCTGCGGCCATATGTTCGTGGAGAACCAGGCCTGGGCCGGGTCGGTGTTGCCCTTCGAGTAGTTCTTGAAGGTGACGCCGCCGTCGCGGTCCTGCCCGTTGACGGCGACCGCCGCCTGCAGGTCCCCGCCGGTGTTGTTGAAGTGCAGCCAGAACTTGTACGCCCCGGCGGTCGGCACGCTCACCGTCCAGGTCACCGTGGAGCCCGGCTGCAGCGTGAGGTAGCCGCCGTCCGCCGAGACCGCGCCCTTGACCGTGTTGCCCGGGGCGGCACCCTGCGCCTGCAGCTTGCCGGCGTCGGCCACCGGGTCGGTCGAGGCCGTGGCGCTCGCCGAGGCGGACGCGGAGGCCGAGGCCTGGGGGCTGGGCTGGGCCGGGGCGCTGGAGTGCCCGCCGCCGCTCGCCGACGGCTTGCCGTCCGGGTCGCCGGTGGACAGCGCGATGCCCGCGCCGATCGCTATGGCCGCGACCACCGCGACCGCGCCGATCACCGTGGCCTTGCCGCGCCCGCCGCCGGGCCGCTCCTCGCCGGGCTGCGGCCGGGAGCGCTCGGCGTACCGGGACTGCTGCGGCACCGCCATGGTGGGCGCCTCCGCCGGCGGCGCCGGCCGGGCGTACGCCGGCTGCGCGGGCCGGTCGTAGCTGGCCCGTCCGACCTCCATCGGGCGGCTGTAGGAGCTGCGCGGGCGGTCGCCCGGCGCCTCGCCCTCGGCGGGGCGGTACAGGTACGCGAAGGGGTCCTCGTCGCCCGCGCTCTCGGGCGCGTCGTTGCTGCCGGCCGTGGTCACGGTCAACTCCCCAGTCCTGGACGCTCGTACCCAGGGCACCCTACCTGCCGTCCCCGACGGCAGGAAAAGCCGGTCAGCGCGGCGCTTAGCCCGCTCGGCGGTGTGAACGCTCCCCCCGCGCGCCCCTCACCGCTCCTCCACGCGCCCGCTTCTCGTCGTACATGCGCTCGTCGGCCGCGTGCAGCACCTCGTCGATGGACATCCCGCAGCCCGCCCAGCCGATGCCCAGGCTGACGCCGACCCGCATCGCCCGGTTGTCGATCCGCATCGGCGGGATGATCGCGTTGCGCAGCCGGCCCGCGAGGTCCTTGGCCTCCTCGCGGCCGATGCCGTCGGCCAGCACCACGAACTCGTCGCCGCCCATCCGGGCCACCGTGTCGCCCTCGCGGACGACCTGCTGGAGCCGCCGGGCGACCTCGATCAGCACCGCGTCGCCGGCGTTGTGGCCGAAGCGGTCGTTGACCGACTTGAAGCCGTCGAGGTCGCAGAAGAGCACCGCCAGGCCCTTGTCGGACGGCGGCGGCCCGCCGCGCCGGCCCCACAGCTCGCTGCCGGGCCCGTCCGCCGGGACCACCGCGTGCACGTGGTCGGCCGGGGAGCCGCTGTAGCGCAGCACGTGCCCGGCGGCGAACGCCTCCCGGTCGCGGTCCAGGGCGTCGTCACGGCCCGCGTAGCCGTGCGTGGAGGGCCCGGGCACCGCCAGGCCGTCGTAGGCGCTGTGCGCGCTGTAGGAGGCGCCCTGGTAGCCCTGCGGGGCCACCGCGGGCGGGCCGGCGGGGGCGGCGTGGGCGCCGTGCCCCGGGTGGCTCCCGTGGCCGCCGTGCCCCGCGTACGCCGGTTCGCCCGCCGGGGCGCCGCCGCCGACCGGCTGCGGCAGGTTGCACAGCCGCCGGCCCAGCCGGGCCCGCAGCTCGGCGCCGTTGGGCAGGCCGGTCAGCGCGTCGTGGCTGGCCCGGTGGGCCAGCTGCAGCTCGTGCCGCTTGCGGTCCTCGATGTCCTCGACGTGGGTGAGCAGGAAGCTCGGGCCCTCGGTGGCGTCGGCCACCACCGAGTTGCGCAGGCACACCCACTGGTAGCCGCCGTCCCGGCGGGACAGCCGCAGCTCCGCGCGGCCGCCCTCGGCACTGGTGCGGCGCAGCAGTTCGAGGTCGTCGGGGTGGACCAGGTCGGCGAAGCGCTGCTGGCGCAGGGTGGCGCGGGGGCGGCCGAGCAGCCGGCAGAGCGCGTCGTTGACCCGGGTCAGCTGGCCCATCGCGTCGCCGTGCAGCTCGGTGATGGCCATCCCGCTGGGCGCGTACTCGAACGCCTGCCGGAAGCTCTCCTCGCTGGCCCGCAGCGCCTGCTGCTCCTTCTCCAGCCGGGCCAGCGCGCGCTGCATCTCGGCCCGCAGCCGGGCGTTGCCGATCGCGATCGAGGCCTGCAGGGAGAACATCTCCAGCGCCTCGCGGGTCCAGGCGCCGGGCCGCTTGCCGCTGCGCGGGCGGTCCACCGAGAGCACGCCGAGCAGGTCGCCGCCGGCGCTGTACATCGGGGCGAGCAGGACGTCCTGCGGGTGCCAGTCGTTGGAGTAGACGGGCAGCGGGCCGTCGCCGGTCCACACCGGGATGTCGGTGCCCACCGCCCAGCCCCGGTCGAAGGGGAGGAAGCGCAGGGTGCCCCAGTGGTCGCTGACGCTCAGCATCCGCTCCCAGGACTCGCGGGAGCCGACCTGGCCGAGCAGCACCGCCGGCCCGCCGAACGCGCTCTCCTCGATCTCCCAGACCGCCGCCACCACCAGGTCGCCGTCCGGCCGCACCAGGCTGACCGCCGCCGCGTCGAACCCGAGCCCGTGCACCGCGCCCTCGACCACCGCCTGGAGCGTGCCGGCCAGGCTCCGGGCAGCGTTGAGGTCCGCCACGACCCGGTGCAAGGTGCGGAGGGTCGCGAGGCGGACGTAGGGCTCCGACTCGGCTTCCATGCGGGGGCTCCCCGGCTGCTTCGGATAGGTCTTGATGGTTATCGTCCGATTGCCAGAAGAACTGAATCACAGGGAGCACTGCGATCGGCACGCTCGGTCAGCAATAGGTAGCCACTGTGACTCAAATCACACAATGTGCACGCCAGCAAACCGCGCAGTACCTGTGGATACCAGGGCAATCCCTGACACCGGACCACCTTCTGGTCGGCCCGCCGCGAGCCGGACTCAAGCCGTGCTCACTCCTGAGAGTGATGGGACACCCGGGACCAGCGGCCGAGCGGTCCTACGACCAGGGCCCGATACCGGGAGCCCCGGGTGGCGACTACGGTGCGGTACGTGTACAGCTCCCCGCAGCCCTCCTCCGCCGCCGCCTCCGCGACACCCGACGAGTTCCGCGCCGCCCTCGGCCAGCTCGCCTCCGGGGTGTCCCTGGTCACCTGTCACGACCCCGAGGACGGCGAGGACGTCGGGATGACGGCGACCTCGTTCCTCTCGGTGTCGCTGGAGCCGCCGCTGGTGCTGGTCTCGGTCCGCGAGGACTCCCGGATGGACGAGCTGCTCGCCCGCACCGACACCTGGGCCGTCTCCCTGCTCGGCGAGGAGCACCGCCCGCTCGCCTCCCGCTTCGCGATGAAGGGCCGGCTCAGCGACCGCCTGCTGTTCGCCGACACGCCGCACCGCCGCGGCCCGCACACCGGCGCCCCGCTGATCACCGGCGCCCTGGCCACCGTCGAGTGCCGCACCGAGCAGCGGATCCCGGCCGGCGACCACACCCTCGTCCTCGGCCGCGTCCTGGAGGCGCACGTCACCGGCGCCGGCACCGGCCCGCTGCTCTACTTCCGCGGGGCGTACCGGCAGCTGGGGAACTGAGCCCGGGCGCTCAGAAGTCCTTGACCCGTCCCCGGGTCTGCTTCAGGTCCGCGCGCCGGCGCTTGTTGTCCAGCCGCCGCTCGACCATGCCGCGGCTGGGCTTGGTGGCCCGCCGGGCCTTCGGCGGCGGGGCGGTCGCGTCGCCGAGCAGCGACGCCAGCCGGGCCGCCGCGACCTCGCGGTTGCGCCACTGCGAGCGGTGCTCCGAGGCCTTGACCACCAGCACCCGCCCGTCCACCAGCCGCCCCGCGAGCCGCTCCAGGGCACGCTCCTTCCACACCGGGGGCAGCGCCTGGGACGCCGCCAGGTCGTACCGCAGCTCGACCTGGGTGTCCGAGGTGTTGACGTGCTGGCCGCCGGGGCCGGAGGAACGGGAGAAGCGCCAGACGAGCTCGGCGTCAGGGACGACCACCGACCCCCGCACGCGTATGGGCTCAGTCATGCGCCCATCATCCCGCCGACCGGCACCCGGGTCACCCGGTTAACCCGAACCACCCGGTCAACGGGAACCCCCGCGCACCGCGACAATGACCGGTGTGATCGAGCTCGGATACTCCCTCTCCAACCGCTTCCCCGACCCGCCGCAGACGGACTACCGCACCGCGCCGGTCCGCACCCTGCGCCACGACCTGTTCTGCGGGGACGTCTACCTGGACGTGGAGGGCGAGGAGTTGGCCACCCGATGGGCGTGGGTGCCGGTGCTCGACTTCGCCTGGGCACTGTGCGACATCGTCGAGGAACTCGACCTCGACCCCCGGGGCAGCCGCTCGGCGACGGTGCGCACCGCCGACCTGGACTTCACCCAGAACACCGAGCTGCTGCGGTTCGCGCGCCGGTTCGGCCTGGTGGAGGTCTCGGCGACCTGGCTGCCCGACGCGGAGCCGCTGGTGGTGCGTCACGCAGACCTGCGCCGGGAGGCCCGCGACTTCCTCCAGGACGTCCTCGCCGACCTGACCGACCTGCACGAGGGGCTCGCCGACAACCCCCACATCTGGACTGTCCAGGGCCGTTTCCCGAGAATCTGACCAAGAACCCGCCGTACCGGTGGAACCATGGACCCGTCTGCCGGCGTTCTTCCGGCAAAAGCGACGAAGGGACACCACAGACCATGCCAGTGAGCCTCTCCAAGGGTGGCAACGTTTCGCTGACCAAGGAGGCCCCCGGCCTGACCGCGGTCACCGTCGGCCTCGGCTGGGACGTCCGGACCACCACCGGCGCCGAGTTCGACCTGGACGCCAGCGCGATCGTGCTCAACAACGACGGCAAGGTGTACTCCGACCGTCACTTCGTCTTCTTCAACAACACCGCCACGCCGGACAACACCGTCGTCCACACCGGTGACAACCGCACCGGCGAGGGCTCGGGCGACGACGAGCAGATCAACGTCAACCTCGCCGGGCTGCCCGCCGACGTCACCCGGATCACCTTCCCGGTGTCGATCTACGACGCGGTCACCCGCGGCCAGAGCTTCGGCCAGGTCCGCAACGCGTACATCCGCGTGCTGAACGCCGCCGGCGGCGCCGAGATCGCCCGCTACGACCTCTCCGAGGACGCGGCCACCGAGACCGCCATGATCTTCGGCGAGCTCTACCGCAACGGCGAGGAGTGGAAGTTCCGCGCCATCGGCCAGGGCTACGCCTCCGGCCTGGTCGGCATCGCCCAGGACTTCGGCGTCAACGTCTGAACCACCGCCCCGCAACGGGTGATGCCCCGGTCCCCCTCACGGGGGCCGGGGCATCGGCGTACCGACGGCGGGTCAGGAGCCGCTCAGGAGCGGCCCGCCCGCAGCTCCGGGAGCTCCAGCAGCTCGGTCTCGTCGTGCGGGGTCAGGTCGACCACCTCGGGCGCCGCCTGCGGCTCGCTGCGCTGGTGCGCCGGGGCCTGCTCGACCGCCTGGTGCTCGGGGGTGCCGCTGTCGGCCGGCCGCAGGGCGGCCTCGGCCGCGTAGCGCTCGCTGTCGGCCACCGCCTCGTCGCCCACCACGTCCGCCAGGTCGCCCACCGCCGGAGCCGGCGCGGCCGCCCGGAGCGCCGCCCGCGCCGCGCCCGGACGCCCGAAGAAGCTGAAGTTGCCGCCCCGCGGCCGGTGCACCGGCACCGCCGAGGCGGACGCCGGGGACGCCTGCGCGGGCAGCGCGCGCGGCTGCGACGGCACCTGCGGCTGCGCCACGGGCATCGGGGTCACCACGGCGGAGGCGGGCGCCACCGGACGCAGGCCCGGGTGCACCGGCTGCAGGGTGGGCGCGGCGGCCGACTCGGCCGCCTTCGCCGCCTGACCCGTCGGCACCGGCTGCGGCATCTTCGGCCGCAGCTCCAGCTGCGCCCGCTGGTCGCTCTCCCGGCGCGCCTCGGCGACCACCGCCTGGCGCTCCAGGTGCCGCAGCGCGGCCGCCGCCCGGACGTACGCGGCCGGGCTGGCCGGGTGCTTGGGCCGGGCCGCCTCCAGTGCCTTCTGGACCGCCTCGGCCTCCTTCAGCGCCTGCTCCGCCACCATCACGGCGCGCTCGCGCAGCAGCCGGGCGATCTCCGTCTCCGCCTTCGCCAGCCGCGACTTCTCCGCCGTCAGCCGGCGGCCGAAGCGGGTCGCCCGCTCCTCGGCGACCTCGGCCGCGTACTCGGCCTCGGCGAGCTGCTCCTCGAAGCGCTCCTCGGAGCGCAGCCGGCGCACCATCGCCAGCTGCGCGGCCGTCCGCGCGGCCTTGTCGCGCTGGCGCAGCAGGACGCCCAGGCCGACCGCCGCGACCACCGCCGCGACGCCGACCGAACGGGCCACGAGCGGATCCGGACTGGCGACCAGCGCGGCCAGCGCCGCAACGATCAGCACACCGGTGGCGACCGGCGGCAGGGACCGGCCCAGGAGGGAGGAGTGACGGTGGCGTCCGCGAGACATGCCAAGAAACTAGCGTGCGAATTGGTGCCCTGTCAGCCTGGACACTCATTCAGCTCTTGACAGTCCGTCGGGACTACGAGCCGTGACCGGGATCTCACCCGGCGCTCAGCGCGCCGAGGGCGCCGTGCCGCGGGGCCGCCGCGGGTCGTCGTGGTCCTCGGGGAGCTTGCAGATGTGCTGCAGCCACAGGCCGACCGCCATCACCGCCGCGCCCGCCAGCACCGCCAGGCCGGCGGTGATCGCCTGGTCCCGGCGCGCCGACACGTCGAGCTGGCCGAGCAGGACGACGCCGATGCCGCCGTACAGCCCGGTCACCACGGCGGCCACCAGGGCGCTGGCCTGGCCGAGCACCAGGGCCCGCGCGGCGGCCAGCGGGTCGACCCGCTTCGCGCCGGGCTGCCGCTCCCGCATCGCCTTCAGCCGGGCCCGCAGCGAGATCGCCACGGCCAGCAGCACCACCGCGACGGCCGCGAGCACGATCGGCGCGTACACGGGCACGCCGGGCATGGTGCCCAGCGAGTCCCACAGTCTGGCACCGCCCCAGGCCAGCACCCCGGTCACGCCGGTGACGGCCAGCAGCAGACGGAGACGGATCGGCTTCACGCGGACGAGGTCCTTCCCGACGGACACCACGGCTGGGACCAGGCCACCGTACCGGCCCGGCCCCGTCCCCTCTCTCGTACGGCCCTGCCGCCGCCGAAGTTCCCGGGGCAGGGCGGACGGCTACTCGGGCAGGCGCAGCTGGAGGTCGGCGCGCAGCCGCACGCCCTGCCCGTCGGCGCCGCCGAGGCCCTTCAGCAGTTCGGCGACCGGGCCGTGCCCGGGCACCTCGGCGGCCGGGTCGGCGTCCAGCCAGGGCGCGAGCACGAAGGCCCGCTCGTGGGCGCGCGGGTGGGGCAGCAGCAGGTGCGGGTCGTCGCTGAGCACGCCCTCGTAGTCGAGGATGTCGACGTCCAGGGTGCGCGGGCCCCAGCGGACCTCGCGGACCCGGCCGAAGGCGTCCTCGACGGCGTTGGCGCGCTCCAGCAGGTCGACCGGCGGCAGCGCGGTGCGCAGCACGGCGACGGCGTTGAAGTAGCTCGGCTGGTCCGCGGGGCCGCCCACGGCCTCGGTCTCGTACACGGCGGAGACCGCGGTCACCCGGACCCCGGGGGTGTCCGCCAGCGCGTCCACGGCGCCCTGGAGGGTCTCCAGGCGGTTGCCCAGGTTGGAGCCGAGCGCCACGACGGCGTGCCGGGTGGTGTGCAGGGTGGATTCGGCAGTGTCCACCCGGCGCTCCAGGTCGAACGTGGTCGGCGAGGCGGTCGGGTCACTGGTTGCCATGGAATTCCCTCTGCTCGGTGCTGCGCGGCTCGGCCCGGTCGGGTGCGCCGTTCAGGCGCGGCCCCGGTGGATGGTGATGGTGACGTCGTCGAAGGGGACGGTGATCGGGGCGTCCGGCTTGTGCACGGTGACCTCGACCTCCTGCACCGCCTCGTGCTTCAGGCACTGGTCGGCGATCCGCTGGGCGAGGGTCTCGATCAGGTCGACCGGGTCGCCGGCGATGACCGCGGTGACCTCCTCGGCGATGATCCCGTAGTGCGCGGTGCGGCTCAGGTCGTCGCCCTCGGCGGCGGGCCGGGTGTCGAGGAAGAGCACCAGGTCGACCACGAAGGTCTGGCCCTCCAGGCGCTCGCGCTCGAAGACGCCGTGGTGACCTCGGGCCCGCAGGCCCCGCAGGGTGACGCGGTCCAGCAAACGAATCACTGCTCCCAGATGACGTCCCCCGCCCGTCCCCGGGCAGGGTGAACGGCGGGCACCGTCGCCCGCCGTCCCCCGAATCTACCCGCGGCCGCGGACATCACCGGACCGCCTCCCCGGCCGCGCCCGTGCCCGGGGGCGCCGATTCGGCACTTGACGCCGCGCGCCGGCCGGCTCCCGGGGGCCGGGTTCAGTCCTCGTCGTCCTCGTCGTCGTCACCGCTGGTCAGCACCGGCGATCCGTGGTGCGACCAGAGCTTCCACCCCTGCGGAGTACGCCGGAAGAGGTTGCTGGAGACCACCTTCCCGCCGACCAGCGGGCCGAGTTCGCCCTCCTCCTCGGGCTCGCCGCCGGAGAGGATGTTCTCGGTGCAGGTGACCAGGGCCACATCGCCGAACAGCTCGACCTCGACGTCGGTCAGGAAGAACTGGATGTACTCGGTGTTCGCCATGATCAGCATGTACGACCGGGTCACCTGGGCCCGGCCGCGCAGGACCGGCCAGCCGGGGTGGACGCAGACCACCCCGCTCTTGTCGTCGGCGTACTCCGGGCCGAGCCAGATCGACTCGACGGCCTCCGGGTCGCCGTTCTCCAGGGCCTCGTAGAAGGCCTGGTTGGCCGCGAGGACCGCCTCGCGGTCGGCCTCGGTGCCGGCCGCGCGGTCGTTGCCGCTGACTGCCTCTGCCACGCCTACCCCCTCTGTGCCGCCCGCTGCCAGGCCGCGACCACCCGAACGGCGTCCGCCGTGCCGGCGACGTCGTGCACCCGGACGGCCCAGGCGCCGGCCTGGGCCGAGAGCACCGAGACGGCCGCCGTGGCGTCGTCGCGCTGCCGGGCCGGGCGCGGCTCCCCGGTTTCCGGGTTGGCGAGCAGCGTACCCAGGAAGCGCTTGCGCGAAGCGGCCACCAGGACCGGCCGGCCGAGCGCGGTGAGCGCGGAGAGCCGGCCGAGCACCGCCCAGTTGTGCTCCGAGGTCTTGGCGAAGCCCAAGCCCGGGTCGAGGATCAGCTGCTGCTCCTTGACCCCGGCGGCCAGCAGCGCGTTCATCCGGTCGGTGAGTTCGCCGACCACGTCGGCGACCACGTCCTCGCCGTAGACCGCGAGGCGCTCCATGTCGGCGGACTGGCCGCGCCAGTGCATCACCACGAACGGCACGCCGGTGGCGGCGACCACCCCGGCCATCGCCGGGTCGGCGAGGCCGCCGGAGACGTCGTTGACCAGCCGGGCGCCGGCCGCGACGGCCTGCTCGGCGACGGCCGCCCGCATGGTGTCCACCGAGACCACCACGCCGGCCGCGGCGAGCTCCCGGACCACCGGGATCACCCGGCGCAGCTCCTCCTGCTCGGTGACCCGCTGGGCGCCGGGCCGGGTGGACTCGCCGCCGACGTCGACCAGGTCGGCTCCCCGGGCGGTCAGGTCCAGGCCGTGCGCGACGGCCTTCGCCGGGTCCAGCCACAGCCCGCCGTCCGAGAAGGAGTCGGGCGTGACGTTGACCACACCCATCACGGCGCAGCGGTCGAGGTCGGGCAGGCCGGGGAGGGAAGAGCTCATGCGCCCATTATCGGACGCGCCGCCGGGGCCTACGCGGCCTGGTCGAGCAGCGCGGTCTCCGGCATCAGGCCCTGCCGCTGGCGCTTGCGGCCGAACCGCGGCATGCCGAGGGTGATGAACGCCTCGGCCTGCATCGCGGCGAAGCCGATCCGCGGCAGGTCCCGGGTGGCGGGGTAGACCAGGAAGCGCGGCTCCCACTCGGGCTGGAACTTGGCGTTGAACTTGTACAGCGACTCGATCTGGAACCAGCGCGAGAGGAAGACCAGCAGCCCGCGCCAGGCGCGCAGCACCGGACCGGCGCCGATCCGCTCGCCGCGGGCGAGCGCGGAGCGGAACATCGCGAAGTTCAGCGAGACCCGGCGGATGCCGAGCGCGCCGACCTGCTGGAGGGCGGCGACGATCAGCAGCTCGTTCAGGCCGGGGTCGGCCTCCCGGTCGCGGCGCATCAGCTCCAGCGAGATGCCGTCCGGGCCCCACGGGACGAAGTGCAGCACCGCGCGCAGGTCGTCGGTCTGCGCCGAGTCCTCCTCGGGCGCCTTGTGCGCGGTGACCACCACGCAGGCGTCGTCGCCGGGGTCGCCGAAGCGGCCGAGCGCCATCGAGAAGCCGCGCTCGGTGTCGGTGCCGCGCCAGCGGGCGGCGGCGTCGGCGATCTGCCGCTTCTCCTCCAGCGTCAGGTCGCCGACCCGGCGGACCTGGCAGGAGTAGCCGTTGCGCTCGATCCGCTTCACCATCTGGCGGACGTTGCGCATGGCCCGGCCGGAGAGCGAGAAGGTCGCGGTGTCGACGATCGCCTCGTCGCCGAGCTCCAGGGCGTCCAGCCCGGCCTCCCGGGTCCACACCTCGCCGCCGACCTCGCTGCAGCCCATCACGGCCGGCACCCAGGCGTGCTCGCGGGCGGTCGCCATGAACACCTTGATCGCGCCGGGCCAGGCCTCGACGTCGCCGACCGGGTCGCCGGAGGCGAGCATCACGCCGGAGACCACCCGGTAGGAGATCGCGGCCTTGCCGGACGGCGAGAACAGCACGCTCTTGTCGCGGCGCAGCGCGAAGTAGCCCAGCGAGTCGCGGGCACCGTGCCGGACCAGCAGGTCGCGGACCCGGACCTCGTCCTCGGGGGTGAGCTCCGGCTCCGGCTTCTCCGGACGCAGCGCCAGGTAGGCGGTGGTGAAGGCGGTGACCAGGCCGAGCGCGCCGAGGGTGTACGCGACCAGGTCGGAGACCCGGTCGGAGGTGTAGTCGATCGGGCCCTCGAAGCCGAAGAGGCCGTAGCCGACGTGCTCCAGCCGGGTGAAGAAGGACGGGTCGCCGACCTCCGACTTCCAGCGGACGCTGACGATCACCATGCCGAGGACCACCGACACCGCGGCCAGCACCAGGAAGTTGGCCACCGCGCGCCAGCGGGTGCGCGGGTCGGCCTTGGCGTAGAACTCGCGGCGGTGCACCAGCATCACGGCGAGCAGGCCGAGCGAGATCGCCGCCTGCCCGAACTGGTGCCAGCGCACCAGGTGCAGCAGCGCGCCGACCGGCAGCAGCACGCAGACCGCGCGCCAGGCGCGGACCTTGCGGCGGCGCAGCGCGTGCGCCAGCAGCACCAGCAGCATGCCGACCATCAGGGTGCCGGCGGCGGCCAGCGTGGTGACGCCGCCGGGCAGGTGGCCGGCCCAGGTGTGCATCTTGGTGAAGCGCAGCTTCGGGAAGACGGCACAGCCGATGTCGATCAGGCCGATCAGCAGGCAGGCGTACCCGACCGCGGTCGGCAGCCAGGCGCGGGGCACGGCCGCCGCCTGGGTGCGCAGCGTCTGCAGCCCCCGGCGGCGGGGCTGCGGGGGGATCGGCTCAGCGGACACGGGAAGGCTCACGAAGGGTCAGCCTAAAGGCTTCCTGGGAGTTCCCTGACACCGCCGGCGGGGCGCCGTGATGGACCTTCATGACTCTTCCCCCGTTTGGTAATCCGCACGTCAAGTGGGCGTCCACGAACGACAGATGCGGCGCCCACCTGGTGGACGCCGCATTCTAGGCCCTCGGTTGCACGCCCGGAAGCCCTTACCTGCCGATGATGAGAGACATGGCCTCGGCCCTGGTCGCGGGGTCGCGGAGCTGGCCGCGGACCGCCGAGGTGAGGGTCTTGGCGCCGGGCTTGCGGATGCCGCGCATCGACATGCACATGTGCTCGCACTCGATGACCACGATCGCGCCGCGCGGCTCCAGGATCCGCATCAGCGAGTCGGCGACCTGGCTGGTCAGCCGCTCCTGCACCTGCGGCCGGCGGGCGTAGACGTCGACCAGCCGGGCCAGCTTGGACAGGCCGGTGATCTTGCCGCTGGTGGACGGGATGTACCCGACGTGGGCGACGCCCTGGAACGGCACCAGGTGGTGCTCGCAGGTGGAGAACACCTCGATGTCCTTGACCAGCACCATCTCGTCGTGGCCGAGGTCGAAGGTGGTGGTGAGGACGTCCTCCGGCTCCTGCCAGAGCCCGGCGAATATCTCCTTGTACGCCCGCGCCACCCGGGCCGGGGTCTCCAGCAGACCCTCGCGGTCCGGGTCCTCGCCGACCGCGATCAGCAGCTCGCGGACGGCGTTCTCGGCACGCTTCTGGTCGAAGTGCCCGATCGGCGATTCGCCGTCGAGAGTCACCGGGTCGATCATGCGTGCCTCGCTCTGTACAGGTCGGGACGGATGGGGAACAGCACGGATGCCGCGCCTCCAGGGTACAAACCCGGGAAACGCGGCATCCATTCCGATCCGAGGATCAGCTCTCCGGGGTGGACTCCGGCGGGAGCTTCACGACGTCGACCGGGGTGGTCTCCACCGGAGCGGCGGCGCCGTTGGTCAGCGCCAGCTCCTTCGGGGACTGCACCGGCGGCCGGGTGGACGGGGTCCGGCGGGCCGAACCGGTCCAGGCCGGACGGGCCGGACGCTTGATCACCGGGGCGAAGACCTCGGCGATCTGCTCCTTGTTCAGCGTCTCCTTCTCCAGCAGCTCCAGGACGAGGTTGTCGAGCACGTCGCGGTTCTCGACCAGGATCTCCCAGGCCTCGTTGTGCGCGGTCTCGATGAGGCTCTTGACCTCCTCGTCCACCAGCCCGGCGATCTCTTCCGAGTAGTCGCGCTGGTGGGACATCTCGCGGCCGAGGAACGGCTCGGAGTCGCTGGAGCCGAACTTGATCGCGCCGAGGCGCTCGCTCATGCCGTACTGGGTGACCATGGCCCGCGCCGTGGCGGTGGCCTTCTCGATGTCGTTCGAGGCGCCGGTGGTCGGGTCGTGGAAGACCAGCTCCTCCGCCGCCCGGCCGCCCAGCATGTAGGCGAGCTGGTCGAGCATCTCGTTACGGGTGGTCGAGTACTTGTCCTCGTCCGGCAGCACCATCGTGTAGCCCAGGGCGCGGCCGCGGGACAGGATGGTGATCTTGTGCACCGGGTCGGAGTAGTTGCAGGCCGCCGCGACCAGGGCGTGTCCGCCCTCGTGGTACGCGGTGATCTTCTTCTCCTTGTCGGACATGATCCGCGAGCGCTTCTGCGGGCCGGCCACCACACGGTCGATGGCCTCGTCCAGCATCAGGTTGTCGATCAGCTTCTTGTCCGAGCGGGCGGTCAGCAGCGCGGCCTCGTTGAGCACGTTCGAGAGGTCGGCGCCGGTGAAGCCGGGGGTGCGCTTGGCGACAGCCGACAGGTCGACGTCGGGCGCGATCGGCTTGCCCTTCTGGTGCACCTTGAGGATGTCCAGGCGGCCCTGCAGGTCCGGGCGGTCGACGGCGATCTGCCGGTCGAAGCGGCCGGGGCGCAGCAGCGCCGGGTCCAGGATGTCCGGGCGGTTGGTGGCGGCGATCAGGATCACGCCGCCCTTGACGTCGAAGCCGTCCATCTCGACCAGCAGCTGGTTGAGGGTCTGCTCGCGCTCGTCGTGGCCGCCGCCGAGACCCGCACCGCGGTGCCGGCCGACGGCGTCGATCTCGTCGACGAAGATGATCGCCGGGGCGTTGGCCTTGGCCTGCTCGAACAGGTCGCGCACCCGGGAGGCACCGACACCGACGAACATCTCGACGAAGTCGGAGCCGGAGATGGAGTAGAACGGCACGCCGGCCTCGCCCGCGACGGCGCGGGCCAGCAGGGTCTTGCCGGTGCCGGGCGGGCCGTACAGCAGCACGCCCTTGGGGATCTTGGCGCCGACCGCCTGGAACTTCGACGGCTCCTGCAGGAACTCCTTGATCTCGTGGAGCTCCTCCACCGCCTCGTCCGCACCGGCCACGTCGGCGAAGGTGGTCTTCGGGGTGTCCTTGGTGAGCAGCTTGGCCTTGGACTTGCCGAACTGCATGACCCGCGAGCCGCCACCCTGCATCTGGTTCATCAGGAACAGGAAGACCAGCACGATGATCACGATCGGCAGCATCGACAGCAGCAGGCTGACGAAGGTCGACTGCTTCTCGGGGCTGACGGTGTAGTTGTCCGGCAGGTTGCCGTTCTTCTGGGCGGCCTGCAGCTTGTCGGCCAGGGCCGACGCCTGGATGTCCGAGACGTAGGACGCCTGGAACTTGGTGCCGGAGGGCACCTTGCCGGAGCTGTTGGCGGACAGCTTCTGTCCGTCCTTCAGCTGGATCTTGATCAGGTTCGAATCACCGGTGGTGATCTGCGCCGACTTCACCTGGTTGCCGTCGATCGCCGCGACGACCTGACCGGTGTCAGCCGTCTTGTAGCCGCTGGTGTCGGAGACGACCTGCATCAACACAACGACGGCGACGGCGGCGAGCACGATCCACATGATCGGCGCACGGAAGTATCGCTTGACGTCCATCCATGCGGGGCGTCGCCGCCCCGTCCCTCCTGCCACTCAACGGCGCTGTATGGCTGTGGGCCTCGGCGCATCGGGTTCCGCTCGTCACAAGAGCGGTTAATGGGACCGTACCGCAGTACCACCCCTCGGCGGCGTGAGCACAACGGCACGGCGTATTTTCCTACCTCGGCTCAACGGGCGGGAACAGTGCGCTGTTCCCGCCCGTCACCCGAAGGGTGCGGCGTTCGGCTCAGCCGCCGTAGACGTGCGGCGCCAGGGTGCCGATGAACGGCAGGTTCCGCAGCTTCTCCGCGTAGTCGAGGCCGTAGCCGACCACGAACTCGTTGGGGATGTCGAAGCCCACGTACTCGACGTCGATCTCCACCTTGGCGGCGTCCGGCTTGCGCAGCAGGGTGCACACCTTGAGCGAGGCCGGGCCGCGCGAGCCGAGGTTGCCGAGCAGCCAGGACAGGGTCAGACCGGAGTCGATGATGTCCTCGACGATCAGCACGTCCTTGCCGGCGATGTCGGTGTCCAGGTCCTTGAGGATGCGCACCACGCCCGAGGACTTGGTGCCCATGCCGTAGCTGGAGACCGCCATCCAGTCCATGGTCACCTGGGTGTGCAGCGCACGGGCCAGGTCGGCCATGACCATCACGGCGCCCTTGAGCACACCGACGAGCAGCAGGTCCCGCCCGGCGTAGTCGGCGTCGATCCGCGCGGCCAGCTCCGCCAGCTTGGCGTCGATCTCGTCCTTGCTGATGAGCACCTTCGCGAGGTCTGCGCCCATGTCGTTCTGATCCACCGGGGATACGTCCTCAAACGTTCGGGGTCCTGTGTCGGCGGCGGCCCTGCGACCCGCTGTGCTCAGTCGCCCTGTCGCCGAAAGACCAGCGTGCCACACCTGCGGACGGCTTCGACCCCCCCGGGTAGGTGCAGCGGGCCCTGGCCGCGCCAGCCGGTGACCAGCAGGTCCACGGTCTCCAGGTGACGGGCGAACAGCTCGCCGGCCGGGCAGCCGGCGCGCAGCGCCGCCCGGCGCAGCACCCGGCGGCGGACCGCGGGGGGCAGCTCGGCGAGCCGGCCGACGTCCAGCGCGCCTTCGGCCGTCCGGAGGTCGCGCTCGGCGAGGGCGGCCCACTGGTCGAGCGCGTCGGCGTCGTCGCGGAACAGCCGGGCGGTCCGGGCGAGCGCCTCCACCACGCCGCCGCCGAGGTGCTTCTCCAGCACCGGCAGCACCTCGTGGCGGACCCGGGAGCGGGTGTACGCGGGGTCGGAGTTGTGCGGGTCGTCCCAGACCGGGATGGACTGCGCGGAGCAGGCCTCGCGGGTGGCGGAGCGGTCCAGCTCCAGCAGCGGGCGGCGGTAGCGGCCCTTCTGCGCGGGCATCCCGGCCAGCGAGCGGGAGCCGGAGCCGCGGGCCAGGCCCAGCAGGACCGTCTCGGCCTGGTCGTCGCGGGTGTGGCCGAGCAGGACGGCGATCGCTCCATGGCGCTCGGCGGCGGCGTCCAGCGCGCCGTAGCGGGCGTCCCGGGCGGCGTTCTCCGGGCCGCCGTGCCGGCCGACCTCGACCGGGACGGCCTCGACCGGGTCCAGGCCCAGCTCGCGCAGCCGCTCGGCGACCTGCGCGGCCCGCTCGGCGGAGCCGGCCTGCAGGCCGTGGTCGACGGTGACGGCGCCGACCCGCAGGCCCAGCTTGGGCGCCTCGAAGGCGGTCGCGGTGGCCAGCGCCATCGAGTCGGCGCCGCCGCTGACCGCGACCAGCACCAGCGGGGAACCCGGTGCGGCGGGGGTGCGGGGCAGCCCGGAGGGGTGGCGGTGGGCGTTGCCGATCAGGGTGGTGCCGGCGCCGGCCAGCGCGGGCTGGGAGGGGCGGGGCTGCGCGGCGCGGGCGGGCGCGACGGAGACGACTCCGGCCTCGGCGGCGAGCTCGGCGAGGGTACGGCGGACGGCGAGGCGTATCGCCGCGACGGCGGGGTGTGGGCCCATGGGGATGCGCTCCTTGACGGAGGGGGGTAGCGGGGCCGCCGGCGGCTCTCGGTCACCAGGCGCTCACAGATGGTCGCAGAATCCGGCCACCGGCTCTGCCACCCGCGCCACCGGTACGACCACGGTCCCACGTACGGGTGAATGGGGAAACGTTCATCCATCCGCCGCGTGGACGACCGGACGGCTGTGCGCCCCCGTGGTTCAGCCGATCACCCGGGCGACCCAGGCCGCCGGGTCGTGGATCTCCTCCTTGGTGGGCAGGGTGTTCGGCGAGGTCCAGACCCGGTTGAAACCGGCCATCCCGACCCGCTCCACCACGCCCCGGACGAACACCGCGCCGTCCTGGTACTGGCGCAGCTTGGCGTCCATGCCGAGCAGCCGGCGCAGCGCCAGGTCGAGCCGGCCGGCGCCGCGGTCCCGGCGCTTCTGGAACTTCTCCCGGATCTCCGCGACGCTCGGCACCACGGCCGGGCCGACCCCGTCCATCACCACGTCGGCGTGGCCCTCCAGCAGCGACATCACCGCGGTGAGGCGGCCGAGGATCTCCCGCTGGGCGGGGCTCTGCACCACCTCCATCAGGGTGCCGGCGGAGCCGTTGCCGCGGCCGCCGAGGCCGGGGATGCCGCCGAACGCGTCCCGCACCCGGTCCATCAGGGCGGTGGGGTCGACGTCGGTCTGCACCAGGAAGTCCTGCACCTCGGACTGGATGTGGTCGCGCAGCCACGGCACCGCGGTGAACTGGGTGCGGTGGGTCTCCTCGTGCAGGCACACCCAGAGCCGGAAGTCGTGCGGCGCCACGTCCAGCTCCCGCTCGACCTGGACGATGTTCGGCGCGACCAGCAGCAGCCGGCCGGGCTGCTGGTCCAGGCCCCGGCGCGGCTGGGCGAACAGCGACTCCGGGGTGTCCGGCGCGCTCGGCAGCTCGGCCGGGGCGAAGGTCTCGTACTGCCCCAGCACCTTGCCGGACAGGAAGGCCAGCACCGCGCCGACCTCGACCCCGGTGGCCTTCTCCCCCAGCGAGGCGAAGGCGGCGGATCCGGGGCTCTCCGTCCGGCGCGCCCGCAGCTTGTCGACCAGCGGCTGGACGACGGTGCGGAAGCCCGCCACGTTGGCCCGCACCCAGCCGGGCCGGTCCACCACCAGGACGGGGGTGGCCGGCGCCTCCATCAGGCTGGAGGAGCCCATCCCGGTGAACGCCCGGACGTGCTCCTCGGCCTCCAGCGCGTGGCGGCGCAGCTCGGCGACGACCGTCCTGGCCTCCTCCCGGCTGACCTCCGGGCCGGGCCGGACCAACCGGGTCGCGGTCGCGACCGCGAGATTCCAGTCGACCATGTCCGCACCGCCGCTCGCGCTCGTCATGCCCTCACCGTACGGGTTCCCGCCCCTGACGGGGAGGGAACCCGCCACCGGTCACTGGCAGCCGCAGGCGATGATCCGTGCCACGATCCGGTCCACCGCCGCGCGGGCGGCGTCCGGACCGGCCGTGGTGCGGGTCATCATGGCGAACGCCAGCACCCGGCCGTCGCTGTCGACCACGGTGCCGGCCAGCGTGATGACGCCGGCCAGGGTGCCGGTCTTGGCGCGGACGATGCCGGCGCCCTCGGCGGCCCCCGACTTGGCGCCGTAACGGTTCACCAGGGTGCCGGTGAACGCGGCGATCGGCAGTCCGGTGATCACCGGGCGCAGCTCCGGGTGGTCCGGCGAGGACGCCTGCGCGAGCAGCTTCACCAGGGTGATCGGGGGGATCAGGTTGGCCTTGTTCAGCCCGCTGCCGTCGTTCAGCACCACCCCGGTCATCGGCACGCCGAGCTTGGTCAGCGCGTCGGTCACCGCCTTCACCCCGCCGTCGAAGCTGGCCGGCTGCTTGGCGGCGATCGCCGCCTGCCGGGCCACCGCCTCCGCCAGGGTGTTGTCCGACATCGTCAGCAGCCGCTCGACCAGCCGCTCGATCGTCGGCGACTCCACCTGGCCCAGCACCGCCGCGTCCGCCGCGGCGGTCGCCTGCGCGGGCTTGCCCTGGACGGTGATGCCCTGGGCGGTCAGGAAGCGCGCGAAGGAGTCCGCCGCCTGCCCGGCCGGGTCGAACACCCGGGCCGGCGCCTCGTCGGGCGACTTCGGGTCGATCCGGCCCTCGTCCACCATCAGCGGGGTGACCGCGGCGATGTTGGTCGCGTCGTGCTCCTTGTGCAGCAGCGGCCCGGAGTACAGCGAGGTGTCGTAGCCCAGCTTCACCGAGGTGACGCCCGCCGCCTTCAGCGCGGCCGCGGTGCGCTCGGCCAGGTCGGCCATCGACGCGGGGGCGCTCGCGGCGTCCACCGGCGCGCCGCCGATCCGGATCTGGTCCGCCGGCAGCGCGGTCAGCGTCGGGTCGCCGCCGCCGACCAGGGTGATCTCGCCGGGCTTGGCGCCCTGCACCACCTTGGTGGCGATCCGGAAGTCGGCGGGCAGCAGGGAGAGCGCCGCGACCGAGGTGGCCAGCTTGGTGGTGGACGCCGGGACGGCCGGGACGGACTCGCCCGAGCCGAACAGGAACTCGCCGGTCGCCGCGTCCGCCACCGCGAAGTTCAGCGTCCCGAGCGACTTGTCCTGCAGCGTGGTGCCCATCGTCTGCTGCAGCCCGTGGTTGCTCGGGGCGTGCCCCGCCTGGTCGGTCGCGGCCAGCACCGGGCCGTGCACCGGTACCGAGCGGTGCCCGCCGCGGCGCTTGCCGGTGCCCGGCTGGCCGTCGTGACTCCCCTTGGTCCCGGGCGAGTTGGACGAGGCCCCGGGCCGGTGCTGGTCCGTCCCGCTCCTCGGGTGCCCACTGGACTGGCTCGCCCCCGGCGTGGGCTGCGCGAACGCCGGATCCACCCCGACGGTCAGCCCGCCCGCGGCCAGCGCCATTCCCACCGCCCCCGCGACCGCGGCTCTCCGACCGCGACCCGCCCCCGTTCCACCGTTCACCGACCGGCCCCTTTCCAGAGCACTCCCTGCCGTACGAGACACTTGGATTCTGTCAGTCCCTACCGTTGGAGGAACCGTTGGAGTTCGACGTCCTGATCGAGATCCCGAAGGGCTCGCGCAACAAGTACGAGGTCGATCATGAGAGCGGCCGGCTGCGCCTGGACCGCATGCTCTTCACCTCGACCCGTTACCCGGCCGACTACGGCTACGTCGAGGGCACCCTCGCGGACGACGGCGACCCGCTGGACGCCCTGGTCATCCTGGACGAGCCGACCTTCCCGGGCTGCCTCATCAAGTGCCGCGCCATCGGCATGTTCAAGATGACCGACGAGGCCGGCGGCGACGACAAGCTGCTCTGCGTCCCGGCGACGGACCCGCGCTGGGAGCACCTGAAGGACATCCACCACGTGTCGGAGTTCGACCGTCTGGAGATCCAGCACTTCTTCGAGGTCTACAAGGACCTGGAGCCCGGCAAGTCCGTCGAGGGCGCCGACTGGGTCGGCCGCGCCGAGGCCGAGGCCGAGATCGTCGCCTCGATCAAGCGCTTCGAGGAGCAGGGCGGTCACTGACCGCTCCCGTCAGGGGCTGCTCACGCACCCGGAAGGGGCGCGGGATTCCTCCCGCGCCCCTTTCGCGTACCCGGCTCCGGCGGTCAGTCGTCCAGGCGGAAGCCGACCTTCAGGCCGACCTGGTAGTGCTCGATCTGCCCGTCCACGATGTGCCCGCGCACCTGCACCACCTCGAACCAGTCCAGGTTGCGCAGGGTCTGGGAGGCCCGGGTGATCCCGTTCTTGATGGCCGCGTCGACTCCGTCCTTCGAGGAGCCGACGATCTCGGTGACACGGTAGACATGGTCGGACATGGCGGTCTCCTGAGCAGTCGTCGTACGGAGCGGCCCCCCGTCCAACCGTGCAACAGCCTGCCCGTGCCAGCAACCACAGCCGGTGCTCAGAAGGCCGCGCGGACCTCCCCGACCACCTGGCCGCCGCCGTGCAGGGGCTCGGTGCCGATCCGGTCCAGGACCGGGTCGGTGACGCCGGCCCGGCGGAGGGCCGCGGCGAGGACCGGGCCGCGGGCGCGCTCGGCGCCGTCGTCGATCTTGAAGGCGAGCGCCCGGCCGTCGGTGAGGGCGACGACCTGCACGGCCTCGGCGCCCATCTTGGAGAGCGCGCCCGGCACGGCCCGCATCAGCCAGGTGTCGGCCCGCCGGGTGCCGGCCACGTACTCGGGGTGGGTGCGCATCGCGTCCGCGACCTGCCGGCCGACGCTTCCCTCCTCCGCCACCACCAGCGCCCGGAAGCCCCGGGCGAGGCCGGTCAGGCTGACCGCGAGCAGCGGGGCGCCGCAGCCGTCGGTGCCGACGTGCGCCGCGTCCTCGCCGGTGAACTCCTCCAGCGCCTCGCGGGCGAGCAGCTGGATCGGGTGGTCGACGGCGAGGTAGCCCTCCAGGTCCCAGCCGTTCGCGGCGCTGGCGGCGAGCCAGCCGGCGTGCTTGCCCGAGCAGTCCATCAGGATCGGCGCGCGCCCGCCGCCGCCGCGCAGCAGCCGCTCGGCCTCGACGGTGTCGAGCGGCAGGTCGGCGGGGGTGCGCAGGGCGGCCTCGGTCAGCCCGGCGTCGGCCAGGATCCGGCGGACCTCGTCCTGGTGAAACGATTCTGCGGAGTGGCTGGAGGCGGCCAGCGCGAGCTGCGCGCCGCGCAGCGGGAGGCCCGCCCGCAGGGTGGCGACGGCCTGGAACGGCTTGGCGGTGGAGCGCGGGAAGACCGGCGCGTCCGGGGCGCCGAGGGCGAACTCGACCGAGCCGTCGGGCGCCAGCAGGACCAGGGAGCCGCGGTGGCTGCCCTCGGTGAAGCCGGACCGTATGACGTCGGCGAGCGCGGGCAGGACGGCGGACTGCGACATGAGGGTGGACTCCGGGGTCGTGCGGGTGAGGGTGGGCCCGGCCCGCCGTTCCCGCTCCTCAGCCCCCGCTGAGCAGGTCGTCGACCCGTGCTTCCCCTTCACGGTACCTGCGGGTGATCTCGGCGCTGCAGTCGTCCGCCGTCCGCTGCAGCGACTGCCGCCGGGCGGAGACCTCGCGCTCGTGCGCGGTCAGCCGCTCGACGGCGGCGAGCAGCGCGGCCGTCGGGTGCGCGGCCAGGTCGACCAGCCGGACGTCACCCATCAGGACGTCCGCCTCGCGCCGGTACTGCTCGCCGCGCGGCGGACCGAGCGTCACGTGCCGGGCCGGGCGGCGGACCGAGGACGGGGCGTCGGCGAGGATCGCCGGCAGCCGCTCCAGCAGGGCCGGCTCGCCGATCGCGGGGCCGGCCGGCTCCACCCGGCGGCGGTCCAGCTCGGCGCGCAGGATGTCCAGCCGGCCGTGCAGCAGGCGGCGCAGGTACGAGAGGTCGGCCTCCTGCTCCTGCGCGTCCCGGCGGAGCGTGCGCAGCTGCCCCAGACCGAGCCCGGCGAGCTCGGAACCCTCCCGGTGGGCCGTACCGCTCGCGTCCATCAACCAACCACCTGCCGTCGTCGCTGTGCCCACCCTGAGGCACGTCCGGCCGGTCCGGAACGTTCCCCCGTCGCGCGCGACGCCACCCGGTCGGGTGACAGAGCGGGCCCGGGTGGCGGGGCCTCGTGCCGTCCGACAGCGTGCCACCCCGGGTCGTCAGGTGCACGCCCGAGCACCCGAACGGCCCCGTGGCGAACCGGCCTGGCTAGTACTACCGATCCGCGCCACCGGCTCACCTGCACGAATAGGAGCGCACGCGCACGGAGACCGGCGCGCAAGTGCGGTGCGTGCGCCCCAACCGGCCGGGCCGGGCGGCCCGGGCGCGCTTGGCACAATGGCGGCATGCGAGCAGTGGTGCAACGGGTCGCCGAGGCGGCCGTGGTGGTGGACGGCGAGACGGTCGGCGCGATCGAGGGCCCCGGGCTGTGCGTCCTGGTCGGCGTCACGCACGACGACACGGCGGAGAAGGCCGCACAGCTGGCCCGCAAGCTGTGGTCGCTGCGGATCTTCCCCGGCAGCCCGGAGCGGTCCTGCTCGGAGCTGGCCGCCCCGCTGCTGGTGATCAGCCAGTTCACGCTCTACGGCGACGCCCGCAAGGGCCGCCGGCCCACCTGGAACGCCGCCGCCCCCGGCCCCGTCGCGGAGCCGCTGGTCGACGCCGTGGTGGCCGAGCTCCGGGCGCTCGGCGCCAAGGTCGAGACCGGCCGCTTCGGCGCCGACATGAAGGTCTCGCTGACCAACGACGGCCCCTTCACCGTCCTCCTGGAGCTCTGACCCGCCCGCTCAGGCCGGGACGATGACGTCCTGGGTGGCGGGGATGCCGTCGGCGAGCAGGGTCGCGTCGAGCGGGGTGTTGCGCTTCACCAGGGCGAGGGCGATCGGGCCGAGCTCGTGGTGCCGGGCGGCGGAGGTGACGAAGCCGACCGGGCGGTCCTGGCCGTCCACGCGGACGTCGGCGCCGCGGGCCGGCAGCTTCTCCTCGGTCCCGTCGAGGTGCAGGAAGACCAGGCGGCGCGGCGGCCGGCCGAGGTTGTGCACCCGGGCGACGGTCTCCTGGCCGCGGTAGCAGCCCTTCTGCAGGTGGACGGCGGTGGCCAGCCAGTCCACCTCGTGCGGGATGGTGCGGTGGTCGGTCTCGAAGCCCAGCCGCGGCCGGTGCCCCTCGATCCGCAGCGCCTCGTACGCCCAGACGCCGGCCGCCGGGCCGAAGCCGGCCACCGCGTCGGGGAGCGCCTCGCGGGGCAGGAACAGGTCGCGGCCCCAGGGGAGCTCGCGGACGGCCGCGGCGCCGGAGGCGTCGGCGGTGGAACCGGCCGGGAGGAAGACCACGGCGTACCGGTCGGTGGCGTCGGCGACCTCGACCCGGTTCCAGAACTTCATCGACTCCAGGTAGCCGATGAGCGCCTGCTGGGTGCCCGGCTCGACGTGGATCCAGACCGTCGCGCCGTCGTCGACGAGGTAGAGCGCGTGCTCGACGTGCCCGTTCGGCGAGAGGACCAGCGCCTCGGTGGCCTGCTGCGGGCGGAGGTCGCTGACGTGCTGGGTGAGCAGCAGGTGCAGCCAGGAGAGCCGGTCCGGCCCGGTGACGGTGATGACGCCTCGGTGCGAGAGGTCGACGTAGCCGTGGCCGGCGGCGAGCTCGCGCTGCTCGCGGAAGATGTTGCCGTAGTGGGCGGCGACGCCCTCGTCGGGGCCCTCCGCGGGGACGGCACCGGGCAGGGCAAGCAGCGGGCTCTTCATACCGGCCAGCTTACGACTGCGCGTTCTCCTTCTTGGCGGTGCAGTCGGCGCAGCGCCCGAAGATCGCGAAGTGCTTGAGGTCGGTGTCGAAGCCGTGCTGGGCGCGCAGGCTGTCGATCAGCGGCGCGGCGATCGCGGTGTCGGTCTCGGTGACCTTGTCGCAGTCGCGGCAGACCAGGTGGAGGTGGGTGTGCCGGCCGGCCAGGTGGTAGGTCGGGGCACCGTGGCCGAGGTGGGCGTGCGAGACCAGCCCGAGCTCCTCGAGGAGTTCGAGGGTGCGGTACACGGTGGAGATGTTGACGCCGCTGGCGGTCTTCCGGACGTGCCCGAGGATCTCGTCCGGGGTCGCGTGGTCCAGGACGTCGACCGCTTCCAGGACGAGTTGCCGCTGCGGGGTGAGGCGGTAGCCGCGCTCGCGCAGGTCGGCCTTCCAGTCGAAGGTCTCGGTATCAGCCACGCAGACAAGTGTAGGGACCGGCCACCGGGCCGGCCCCTACCTCGCGCACGTTCTCGATCAGCGGAAGAAGGCGATGCCGTCGTCCGGCAGGTCGTTGATGTCCTTGATCAGCTGGGCGGGGCTGAGCACCTTGCGCAGCTGGGCCGACATGTAGGGCCGCAGCGACACCTCGGGGGCGGCCTTCTCGCCGACCCACAGCAGCTCGTCCTTGACCAGGCCGAAGAGGCGCTTGCCACCGCTGTACGGGTCCGCGCCCTCGATCCGGGCGACCGCGTCGGTGGCGAGGTCGATCTGCGGCTTGCCGTCGTGCAGCTTGCCGTACCAGATCTCCACGGTGCCGTCGTCGCGGACCGAGGAGACCTCGATCTCGCGCTCACCGCCGGCGCCGTGCTGGTTGCTGGTCACGCGCCAGAAGGCGTGCTCGTTCTCCAGCGGGCGGACCTTCTCGCCCTGCTCGTCCAGCACCCAGGTGCGCGAGCGGTACTCGAGGAAGGCCCGGCCGTCGTGCCGGAAGACGACCTCCTGGCCGAAGTTGCACTTCTCCGCGCCGGGGAAGTCGAAGACGCCGGCGCCTTCCCAGGTGCCGAGCAGGAAGGCCAGCGGGACGACGTCCTTGTGGAGGTCGGAAGGAATCTCGATCACAGCATCAACCGTACGACAGGATCAGCGCTGGCCCTGGTACAGCTTCATGACCGAGAAGATGGCGAACCAGATGGTCGCGATCGCGATCAGGACCAGCAGGCTGTCGAAGAAGATTTCCAGACTGGACACGGAATGCTCCCAGGGGCACAGGGGTCGGCGAGGGTACGACCCGCCGAGTCTATCGGGGCCCCCCTTGGCGCGTACGCTCTGGGGCATGTCGAAGAAGCTGGTCATCAAGGTCACCGCGGGCGCGGACGCGCCGGAGCGCTGCTCGCAGGCGTTCACGGTGGCGGGGGTCGCCGTGGCGAGCGGCGTGGAGGTCTCGCTCTGGCTGACCGGCGAGTCCGCCTGGTTCGCGCTGCCGGGGAAGGCCGCGGAGTTCAGCCTGCCGCACTCGGCGCCGCTGCCGGACCTGCTGGAGGCGGTGCTGGCGGCGGGCACGGTCACGCTGTGCACCCAGTGCGCGGTGCGCCGCGGCATCGAGGAGAAGGACACCGTCGAGGGGGTCCGGATCGCCGGCGCCCAGGTGTTCCTGAACGAGGTCATGGCCGACGGGGTGCAGGCGCTGGTCTACTGACCCCAGGGGTTCCGGCGGTCGCCGTCCGGGCCGGACGGGTCGCCGTCGGGGCGGTCGCGGTCGTGTTCGGGGCGGTCCCAGTCCGGGTCGTCCCAGCGCGGGTCGTTCCACCAGTCGTCGTCCGGGTCCCGCTTGTTGGCCAGGATCGCGGCCACCGGCGGGATGACCATGGCGACCAGGCACAGCGCGATGGCCGCGCCGACCGACCAGAGGCGCACCAGGCCCCCCGCCAGGGCGAAGAGACCCACGCACACGCCCATCATCACGAAGTAGCGGACATGCCGCCGGTGCGCCTGCACAGCTCCAGGGTATGGCCGAGGCCCCCCGCCGTGGCAGGGGGCCCCAGTCGTACGCAGCAGCGTCGGCGGTCGTCAGACCGCGATCGCGACCTCGGTGAACTCGCCCTGGGCGGCGACCACCTGGCGGTCCACGGTGGCACCGGGGACCAGCGCGCGCAGGGTCCACTTGCCCGGACGGGCGAAGAACCGGAACTGGCCGGTCGCCGAGGTGGGCACCTCGGCCGTGAACTCGCCGTTCTCGTCGAGCAGCCGCACGTAGCCGTTGACCGGCTCGTCGTTGCGGGTCACCGAACCCTGAATGATCGTCTCGCTCGCCACGTCAACTCCTGCCAGGTCCGGGCCGCCGGCCTTCGCACCGCACATGTCTTGTCTTCCCTTCTTGTGCTTCGAGCCGGTGGCTCAGTTGGAGCCGAGCTCGATCGGCACGCCGACGAGGCTGCCGTACTCGGTCCAGGAGCCGTCGTAGTTCTTGACGTTCTCCTGGCCCAGCAGCTCGTGCAGGACGAACCAGGTGAGCGCGGAGCGCTCGCCGATCCGGCAGTAGGCGATGGTGTCCTTCGCCAGGTCGACGCCCTCGGCCTGGTAGAGCGCCGCGAGCTCCTCGTCGCTCTTGAAGGTGCCGTCGTCGTTGGCGTTCTTCGCCCACGGGATGTTCTTCGCGGTCGGGACGTGGCCCGGACGCTGCGACTGCTCCTGCGGGAGGTGGGCCGGGGCGAGCAGCTTGCCGGAGAACTCGTCGGGCGAGCGGACGTCGACCAGGTTCAGGTTGCCGATCGCGTTGACCACGTCGTCGCGGAAGGCGCGGATCGAGGAGTCGGCGGCCTGAGCGGTGTACTGGGTGGCGGCGCGGGCCGGCACCTCGACGACCAGCTCGCGGGAGTCGAGCTCCCACTTCTTGCGGCCGCCGTCCAGCAGGCGGACGTCACCGTGGCCGTAGAGCTTGAAGTACCAGTAGGCGTACGAGGCGAACCAGTTGTTGTTGCCGCCGTACAGCACCACGGTGTCGTCGTTGGCGATGCCCTTGGCGCTGAGCAGCGCCTCGAAGCCGGCCTGGTCGATGAAGTCGCGGCGGACCGGGTCCTGGAGGTCGGTCTTCCAGTCGATCCGGACGGCGTTGCGGATGTGGTTCTTCTCGTAGGCGGAGGTGTCCTCGTCGACCTCGACGATGACAACCTTCGGGTCGTCCAGGCGGGCCTGGACCCAGTCGGCGTCGACCAGGACGTCGCTGCGGCTCATGGTGATGTCTCCATCCGGGGGCGGTGTGGCGGAAGGTGCTGCTGCTTCGGGGTGCGCGCCACCATCCGAGCATCTGTCCGAATGTCGAGACAGGGCGGATCACGGGTGACGCATGAGGTCAGTCTGGAAGGCGGAAGCGCCGGGGAAATCGGACAGGCCGGGAGATACCGGTCAGAACTGCCCGGTCAGCGCATTCGACAGAGGCAGCTCGACACGCGGCAGTGGTCTACCGCCCGCCGCTTCGTGAGGTCTGCCTGTCGCTTCATGTGGACGATGCTAGGGACACCCAAGGGCTGCTGTCATCATCGTGTCGAATGCTGAGACCAGAACGGTCGAATGCTGAGATTTGCCCCAGTGCCGCCCAGGCGGGAGGCGGCAGGGGGTGGTCGGGCGACCTCCGCGGGCACCCGGGGAGCCGCTCCGCGGGCCTCGTCTGGACGGGCCGTCTCGCGGATCGGGACGGCAGGAGCCGCCCGCTCAGCCGATCAGGCTGAGGTTGCTGCCGGTGAACTCCAGCCGCAGGCCGTCGCTCTGCGGAACCGCCGAGGCCAGGTTGAGCCCGGCCGGCAGGTTGGTCATGGTGAACCGCCGGGCACTCAGCCGGTCACCCGCCATCCCCTTCAACGCGGCTGCGGCGCCGGTGAGTTGGAGGTCGTCCACGATCACCGTGTTGCCCTCGTTGCGCAGCCGGCCCTCGATCGCCCCGCCCGGCACCACCGACTTCACCCGGCCCGGCCCGGCGTACTCCAGACCGAGCGGGACCGCGCCGACCGTCAGCTTGGACAGGTCCGCGTAGGTGATCAGCCCGCTGCCGCTGCCGCTGCGGACGGTGACGTCCCGCCGGTCCGAGTCGCCGACCTTCACCCCGGACATCCGAGCCTGGAAGGAGTGCAGCGCGACCCGGTCCCGGCCGTTGCTCACCGTCATCCCGTCGGCGGCCAGCCGCACCTCGTCGAACTCCCCGGACAGTGCCTGGGTGAGGAACGGGAAGCCCTCGATGGTGACCTCCGGCGGGGAACCGACCCGGCCGCTGTTCACCAGCAGGTCGGCGGCCTCGTCCTCGGCCACCCCGACCGCCAGCCGGTCGGCCCCGACCAGCAGGCCGGCCAGCACGGCCAGGCCGATCAGTGCCTTCACCGGTCCACGCATCGCCACTTCCCCCAGCCTCGGTACGCCTCGGAAGTACGACGATCACACCCCGAGCCGTGGTTCCCCTGTTCCGTCCCGCACCCGCCTGCGGGCCGCTCAGCCGCCGGCGAAGGGCGGCAGCGCCTCGACCGTCCACCCCTCGGACAGCTCGACCGCGGCGTGGTCCCGCCCGCCGACCGGATCGCCGTCCACCAGGAAGGAGCAGATCCCGAGCACCTTGAGCAGCTGCGGCCGGTCCGCGTGCCGGCTCCGGGCCTCGGCCAGCGCCTCGGCCAGGGTCGCGGCCTCGTAGCGCTCCTCCGCGGTCCCGGCGGCGGACTTGGCGGCCGCCCAGTAGCGGAGGGTCCCGCTCACCCGCACGGGTGAGGTGGGCGTGGCGCGGACGTCGGCGGTGGCGGTCATGGCAGAGCCCTTCCAGATGGTCCTCGCCCGGTGCGGCGGCCGGCTCGGTGCCGGGCCGCCCACGCCAAGGTGTACACGTACCGTGCGGCCGGTGCGGCCTCCATGATGGACCGACCGGCCCCCCGGGCGGCAATACCCCACGTCCCCGGCATCGCGCCAAGTGTCGATAGTCACGGCCGGAACGTGCCGCAATCGGCCGCGCGCCCGCTGCGCGCCCCTCCCGGAGCGGGGTGTGGTCGGCTATTCTCGTGGCGTAAGGGATCCGGGCAGAGTCGCCCCCGGGTCCTTTTGTGCTTTCAGGACGCCAGTACGGACGTGCTTGCGAACCCGGTGCCCCACCCGCACCGCTCGCACGTACGGACGACCCCACCGGGGCGCCACAACGAGGTGCGCGCCGCCGGCGGGACAGACCGGGAGGTTCGCGGATGGGCAGCAGGTCAGCGGCACGGCGCAGGGGTTGCGGGACCTCGCACGCGCCGGGGCGGCCGTCCTGCCCAGCGGCGTATCGGCCGGCCCTGCGGGCGCTCCCCCACCCAGCCCCGCGGAAGGACCGGTCCCCCCGGTGCCCCGCGACCGCGACAACCCGGAAAGGGGACTAACCGGGTATGAGTTCTCTCCTCCTGCTCACCAACGCCCTCCAGCCGTCCGCCGAGGTCCTGCCCGCGCTCGGCCTGCTGCTGCACAACGTGCGGGTCGCCCCGGCCGAGGGGTCCGCCCTGGTGGACACCCCGAGCGCCGACGTCATCCTGGTCGACGGCCGCCGGGACCTGCCGCAGATCCGCAGCCTGTGCCAGCTGCTGCGCTCCACCGGCATCGGCTGCCCGCTGATCCTGGTGGTCACCGAGGGCGGCCTGGCCGCCGTCACCGCCGAGTGGGGCATCGACGACGTCCTGCTGGACACCGCCGGCCCGGCCGAGGTCGAGGCCCGGCTGCGCCTCGCCATGGGCCGGCTCCAGGTCGCCGTGGACGACAGCCCGATGGAGATCCGCAACGGCGACCTGTCGGTCGACGAGGCCACCTACTCCGCCAAGCTGAAGGGCCGGGTGCTCGACCTGACCTTCAAGGAGTTCGAGCTGCTCAAGTACCTGGCGCAGCACCCGGGCCGGGTCTTCACCCGGGCCCAGCTGCTCCAGGAGGTCTGGGGCTACGACTACTTCGGCGGCACCCGCACGGTGGACGTGCACGTCCGGCGGCTGCGCGCCAAGCTCGGCGTCGAGCACGAGCAGCTGATCGGCACCGTGCGCAACGTCGGCTACCGCTTCGTGGTGCCGGAGAAGGCGGAGAAGGGCGAGCGGGCGGGTGCCGAGCAGCCGCGGGCGGCGGCCGCCCGCGAGGCCTGACCAGGATTGTTGCCAAGGTGTGAGCAGGGAGCCGACGTACGGGTGAACCACCCGCGTAGACTCCCTGCGTGGCCAAGGTGACGCGCGACGATGTAGCCCGACTGGCTGGGACCTCGACCGCGGTCGTCAGCTACGTCATCAACAACGGGCCGCGCCCGGTCGCGCCCGCGACCAGGGAGAAGGTCCTGGCCGCGATCGAGCAGCTCGGCTACCGGCCGAACAGCGTCGCCCAGGCCATGGCCTCCCGCCGCACCAACCTGATCGGCATGGTGGTGCCCGACGCCCGCCAGCCGTTCTTCGCGGAGATGGCGCACGCCGTGGAACGGGCCGCCTCCGAGCGCGGCAAGCTGGTGCTGATCGGCAACTCCGACTACGTGGACGACCGCGAGGTGCACTACGTCCGCGCCTTCCTCGGCATGCGGGTGTCCGGGCTGATCCTGGTCAGCCAGGGCCCCTCGCAGCGGGCCGCCGAGGAGTTCGCCGCGATGGAGGGCGCCAAGGTGGTGCTGCTGCACCGCCGCCCCGAGGCGATCGACGACGTCGCGGTGGTCACCGACGACGTCGGCGGCGCCGAGGCCGCCGTCCGCCACCTGCTGGAGGTCCACGGCCACCCGTACGTGGTCTGCTTCGGCGGCCCGGTGGAGTCCCCCGCGCCCGGCGACCCGGTCATCGACCACGTCGAGGGCTGGGAGCGCGCGATGTCCGCGCACGGCCTGCCCACCGAGCCGCACCTGGTCGACGCCCCCTTCCACCGCTACGGCGCGTACGAGGTGGCCGTCGAGCTGCTGCGCTCCGAGAACCGCCCGCCGGCGATCTTCTGCTCCACCGACGACCAGGCGATCGGCGTGCTGCGGGCCGCCCGCGAGGTCGGCCTGCGGGTGCCGCAGGACCTGGCGGTGGCCGGCTTCGACGACGTCCCGGAGGCGGCGCTCGCCGACCCGCCGCTGACCACCGTCGCCTCGGACCGGGACGCGATGGCCCGGGCCGCCGTCGACCTGGTGCTGGACGACTCGCTGATGGTGCCCGGCAGCGACACCGAGCGGGTCCGGAAGTTCGAGTCGCGGCTGGTCGTGCGGCGTTCCTGCGGCTGCGGAGAACCCTCCGCCTGACCAGGCTTTATGAGAAGCTGACGGGCTTCTCGGGCAGCTCTGACCACGCTCTCATCGAGTTCTCACGAACCGGGCGGACGTTGGTTGCCATGAGCGACGACCAGTACCCCCAGCAGCCGTACCCGTACGAGCCGCAGCAGCCGCACCCCGGACACCCGTACCCGGAGCAGCCCGCCGACGCGCCGACCGCCCACATCGTCGAGGGCACCGTGCTGCACAGCACCCAGGAGCCCGACCCGCCCGAGCGGGGCAGCCATGCCAGACGGGGCTTCCTCAAGGGCCGCCTCGCCCTGGTCACCGCCGTGGCCGCGGCCGCCGCGATGCTCGGCGGCGTCACCGGCGGAGTGCTCGCCCAGGCCGACCAGCACTCCTCGGCGTCCGGCACCACCGTGGTCAGCCCGGTCTCCGCCAAGTCGGACGGCAGCGCGGACGTCTCCGCGATAGCCGCCGCCGTCTCCCCCGCCGTCGTCCAGCTGACCGTGAAGACCTCCGGCGGAACCGCGACCGGCACCGGCGTGGTCATCACCTCCGACGGGCAGATCCTCACCAACTTCCACGTGATCTCCGGCGCGGTCGACGACGGCGGGCAGATCACCGTCACCTTCAAGGACGGGAAGACCACGACCGCCACCGTCACCGGCACCGACAAGTCCCTGGACGCCGCCGTCGTCACCGCCTCCGGCGTCAGCGGGCTGACCGCCGCCACCCTCGGTGACTCCGACACCGTCCAGGTCGGCGACTCGGTGGTCGCCATCGGCAACCCGGAGGGCCTCACCGGCACCGTCACCTCCGGCATCATCAGCGCCAAGGACCGCAAGGTCACCGTCCAGGTCGACGAGTCCACCACCAGCGGCAACGGCGGCTTCGGCTTCCCGAACCTGCCCGGGATGCGCGGCTCCACCTCCTCCGGCGGCTCCACCTCCGGCGACACCGCCACCTACCAGGCGCTGCAGACCGACGCCGCGCTCAACCCCGGCAACTCCGGCGGCCCGCTGATCAACGCCGCCGGACAGGTCATCGGCATCAACTCGGCGATGTACTCGGCCTCCGGCTCCAGCTCCACCGCCGGCTCCTCCACCGCGGGCAGCGTCGGCCTCGGCTTCGCCATCCCGATCGACAGCATCAAGCAGGTCCTGCCGAAGATGCAGGCCGGTCAGAACCTGTAGTCAGCCACTGTCCGACGGACAATGGCCACACCATCACGGACACCGAGAGGGCCCGAGCCGATGAATCCCCCCGCCGACGACCGCACCCCCGCCGAGGCCCAGGGCGCCGGAGCCCGCGTCCTCGTGGTCGACGACGAACCCGCCCTGCGGGACGCCCTGGAGAGCAGCCTCGCCTTCGAGGGCTACCAGGTGGTCACCGCCACCGACGGCTACGAGGCCCTGGAGGCGGTCGAACGCGAACACCCCGACCTGGTGCTGCTCGACATCATGATGCCCCGGATGGACGGCCTCACCGCCGTCCGCCGGATGCGCTCCCGCGGCGACTCCGTCCCGGTCCTGATGCTCACCGCGCGCGACGCCGTCGGCGACCGCGTCACCGGCCTCGACGTCGGCGCCGACGACTACCTCGCCAAGCCCTTCGAACTCGACGAACTGCTCGCCCGGGTCCGGGCCCTGCTCCGGCGCAACGCGCTCGCCGCCGAGGCCGCCGCGCGGATCGCCGGCGGCGACGACGAGGACGAGGTGCTCGCCTTCGCCGACCTGCGGATGAACACCGCGACCCGCGAGGTCACCCGCGACGGCAAGCCGATCGAACTGACCCGCACCGAGTTCATGCTGCTGGAGATGTTCCTCTCCCACCCCCGCCAGGTGCTGACCCGGGAACAGATCCTCAAGGCCGTCTGGGGCTTCGACTTCGAGCCCTCCTCCAACTCGCTCGACGTGTACGTGATGTACCTGCGCCGCAAGACCGAGCAGGGCGGCATGCCGCGGCTGATCCAGACCGTGCGCGGCGTGGGCTACGCCCTGCGCGCCGCGACCGGCGCCGCGGCGTGAAGCGGCTCGGCCGGCTGACGGGGTGGTTCCGCGGGCGCACCCTGCGAACCAGGCTGGCCGTCCTCACCGCGGCAGCGGTGGCCGTCGCGATCGCGGTCGCGGCGGCGGCCTGCTGGTTCCTGGTCCGCGACAACCTCTACGAGCAGGTGAGGTCCGGCCTGGCCGACGCGCCGCCGCCCACCGCGGGCCGGGGCGACTTCCCGCTCTACTGCGGGACGTCGGCCGAGGACGCGCTGGCCAAGGTGCCGACCAACAGCCGCGCCCACCCGTACCGGTGGGACACCCAGCTGGTCACCAAGGACGGCACGGTGTGCTTCCCCGCCGGGTCCAGCGCGGCGCTGAAGACCGAGCCTGCGGACTTCTCGTCGACCGGCACGGTCTACCGGGAGGGCACCTACCTGGACGGCCGGTCCGCCATGGTGCGGGTCCAGCACGCCAGCGCCGACGGC
Source organism: Kitasatospora sp. NPDC048365 (assembly GCF_043200835.1). NCBI lineage: Bacteria > Bacillati > Actinomycetota > Actinomycetes > Kitasatosporales > Streptomycetaceae > Kitasatospora > Kitasatospora sp. NPDC048365. The sequence goes on along the minus strand of NZ_JBICYJ010000012.1, from coordinate 25,642 downwards.
ACCGCGGCCGTCCTGCTCACCGCCTCGCCGATCGAGGGCGTGCAGGACTCGCTGCAGAACCTCGCGCTGCTGATGGCCGGCGTGGCGGGGCTCGGGGTGATCGGGGCCGGGGTGACCGGGCGGTTGGTGGCGCGGTCGGCGCTGAAGCCGGTGGACGACCTGACGGACGCGGTGGAGCACATCGCGCGGACGGAGGAGGTCGGGACGACCATTCCCGTCCACGGGAAGGACGAGATCGCGCGGCTGTCGACCTCGTTCAACTCGATGTCGACGGCGCTGCTGAACTCGCGCGAGCGGCAGACCCGGCTGATCGCCGACGCCGGGCACGAGCTGCGGACGCCGCTGACCTCGCTGCGGACCAACGTGGACCTGCTGATCCGCTCGGACGAGACCGGGCGGGCGCTGCCGCCGGCGACGCGGCAGAAGCTGCTGGGGAACATGAAGGCGCAGATGCAGGAGCTGACCGTGCTGATCGGCGACCTGTTGCAGCTGTCGCGGCCGGATTCGCCGCGGCCGGGCGGGGCGCCGGCGGTGGTGGCGTTCCACGAGATCGTCGACCGGGCCGTGGAGCGGGGCAGGCTGCGCGGACCGGGCCTGCGGTTCGAGGTGGCGGTGGAGCCCTGGTACGTGCGCGGGGACGCGGCGGCGCTGGAGCGGGCGGTGGTGAACCTGCTGGACAACGCGGTGAAGTACTCGCCGCCGGGCGGGCCGGTGGCGGTGGAGCTGCGGCAGGGCCGGCTGGTGGTCCGCGACCACGGTCCGGGCATTCCGGCGGACGAACTGCCGTACGTCTTCGACCGGTTCTGGCGTTCGCCGTCCTCCCGGCAGCTGCCGGGGTCGGGGCTCGGGCTGTCGATCGTGGCGCAGACGGTGCGGGAGACCGACGGCGAGGTGGCGCTCGGCCCGGCGCCGGACGGCGGTGCGGGGACGCAGGCGACGATGCGGCTGCCGGGTCGGTCGGACCGGCCGTAGCGGCGGCGGAACGGCGGAGGGGCGGGGCACCCGACCGGTGCCCCGCCCCTCCGCCGTTCAGAGCAGGTGTCAGTCGACGTCCTGGCCGACACCGATGATCTTGATGCGGTCCTGGGCCGGGACGGCCAGCGGGGCCGCCGCGGTGGAGTTGGCGGTCAGGTAGGCGGTGAACAGGTCCAGGTCGGACGCGCCCACCAGCTTGTCGGTGCCGGCCGCGAAGGCCGGGAAGCCGTCGCCGCCGCCGGCCAGGAACTCGTTGGCCGCGACCCGGTAGGCGGCGGTCGGGTTGATCGCCGCGCCGTTCAGCTTGACCGAGTCGACCAGGACGCGGGCGGCGCCGGTCTTGTTCATGTCCAGGGTGTAGGTCAGGCCCTTGGAGCTCTGCAGGATCTTCGGCGCGGCCTCGTTGAGGCCGCTGACCTGCTGCTGCAGCAGCTGGATCAGCTGGGCGCCGGTCAGCGTCTTGACCTGCATCATGTTGGTGAACGGCTGGACGGTGAACGCCTCGCCGTAGGTCACCACGCCGTCGCCCTCGCTGCCGGAGGCCTTGAAGACCAGGTCGGAGCGGATGCCGCCGGGGTTCATGAAGGCGACCTGGGCGCCGCCCTTCTCGGCGGGCGCGAGGCCGGCCAGCTGGGCGTCGGCGATCACGTCACCGAGCGGCTTCTCCAGGTCGCTGGAGCCGCGGCCGTTGATGTCCCCGCCGATGAAGCCCACCGCGCGGCCGGCGATCGGGGCGGCCAGCTTGGAGTAGTACGCGATCAGGTCGGTCATGTCCGGGGCCTTGTCCACCGTGCGGCGCACGATGTGGTTGGCGGCGGTCACCGACGGACGGACGATCGCGCCGGTGCGCTTGTCCAGCTTGAGGTTGATCTCGGTGAACAGGCGGCCGAAGGACGCGGCGCTGGTCACCGAGCGCGGGACGCCGTTCGGGTCCGGGATGGCGCAGGAGTACGCGTTGTGGGTGTGGCCGGTGACGATCGCGCCGATGGCCGGGTCGAGCTGCTTGGCGATGTCGACGATGGGGCCGGAGATGCCCGCACCGGCGGCGCCGCAGTCGTAGTTGTAGACCTGGCTGGCCGGGAGGCCGCCCTCGTGGATCAGCGCGACGATCGAGTTGACGCCCTTGCGCTTGAGCTCGGCGGCGTACTTGTTGATCGTCTCGACCTCGTCGCCGAACTTCAGGCCCTTGACGCCCTCGGCGGTGACGATGTTCGGCGTGCCCTCCAGGGTCGCGCCGATGAAGCCGACCTTGACGCCGTGGACGTTCTTGATCCAGTACGGGTCGAGGATCGGCCTGCCGGTCTTCTCGTTGGTGACGTTGGCCGCCAGGTACTCGAAGTCCGCGCCCTTGAACTTGCGGCCCTTCACGTAGCAGCCGTCGGTCGGGTGGCAGCCGCCGTTCTGCAGGCGCAGCAGCTCGGCCTTGCCCTCGTCGAACTCGTGGTTGCCGACGCTGGTGACGTCCAGGCCGAGCTTGTTCATCGCCTCGACGGTCGGCTCGTCGTGGAAGAGCGCGGAGACCAGCGGGCTGGCGCCGACCAGGTCGCCGGCGGCGACGGTGACGGTGTTGGGGTGGCCCTGGCGGGCCTGGCGCAGCGCGGTGGCCAGGTACTCGACGCCGCCGGCCGGGGTGGAGACGGTCGCGCCGGTGGCGTCGATCTCCTTGACGGTGCCGGAGGAACCGGCCGGGGGCTCCAGGTTGCCGTGCAGGTCGTTGATGGCGAGCAGCTGGAGGTCCTCGGTCTTCGGCTTGTTCCAGCCGTGGCCGTGGGCCTCGGCGACGGCCGGGAGGGCCATCGTGCCGAAGAGGGTGGCGGCGGCGACGAAGGCCAGCGCCGTTCGGCGGCGGCCGATCGAGGCGGAAATGGGCATGCGGGTTCCCCTGCACCGTCGGGGCCCCACATCAGCGTGGGGGCCGGGCGTGGTGTGACCAGTGCAGCCTAGAGTCAACGCGCGTAGCTGTCAGGGTCTCCGACGTAACGAGAGGGTTTCCAGTCGCCGTCCTGTGGCTTGAGTACCGGTACTGTGGCCCACCATGACGCTGCGCAACACCCGGACGGCCGCCTTCGCGGTGGCCGCGTACTGGCTGGCCGGACTGCTGGTCGCCGTCGGCCACGTCCTGCTGTCGGTCCGTCCGTTCGGCGGGTCGGCGGACGCGCCCGGCGAGGACGGGCTGGTGCGGACCGTCCAGGCGATCGCCGAACTCGGCGCCGGCGCAACCCTGCTGGTCCCCGCGGCGCTCTGGCTGGCGGCCGCGATCCGGCTGGGCGGACGGCACCGCTCGGGCCGCTCGCTGCTGATCGCCGCCGCCGTGTACGGCACGGTCAACGCCGCCGCGCTGGTCCTGGTGGCCTGGGCGCTCGCCCCGTGGCCGCCGGCCTACGGCTACCTGGCGCTGGGCAGCGTGCTGGGCCTGGCGGTCCTGCCGCTCGCCACCAGGCCCGAACTGCTCGCCGAACTGACCGTCGCGGGCTGAGCCCTGACCCGACGTCAGCCGGGAGCGCCGGACTAGCGCCGGGGCTCGGCGGCCAGCAGCTGCTCGGCACGCTCCCGCTCGGCGACCGCGTCCTCGGTCATCGCGCGGTCGGTGTACACCAGCGGGCGCTCCGACTCGGTGATGATGTGCTTGACCACCTGCACGTTGCCGTTGACGTCCCAGACCGCGATGCCGGGCGACAGGGTCGGGATGATCTCCACCGCCCAGCGCGGCAGGCCCAGCACCCGGCCGGTGGCTCTCGCCTCCTCGGCCTTCTGCATGTAGATGGTCCGGGTGGAGGCCATCTTGAGGATCGCCGAGGCCTCCTTGGCGGCCGCGCCGTCCACCACGTCGGACAGGTGGTGCACCACCGCCACGAAGGACAGGCCGAGCCGGCGGCCGAACTTCAGCAGCCGCTGGAACAGCTGGGCCACGAACGGGCTGTTGATGATGTGCCAGGCCTCTTCGACCAGGAAGATCCGCTTCACCCGGTCGGGCCGCAGCCAGGTGTGCTCCAGCCAGACGCCGACGATCGCCATCAGGATCGGCATCGCGATCGAGTTGCGGTCGATGTGCGAGAGGTCGAAGACGATCAGCGGCGCGTCCAGGTCGATGCCCGCGCTGGTCGGGCCGTCGAACATGCCGCGCAGGTCGCCGTCGACCAGCCGGTCCAGCACCAGGGCCACGTCCAGGCCCCAGGACTGCACCTCGCCCACCTCCACGCCGAGCGACTCCACCGCCGACAGGTCGGGGTTGCGCAGGGTGTCGATGATGTCGTTCAGCACCGGCTGACGGTCCTTCACCGTGGCGTGCACGTACGCGTGCGCGGCCTTCAGCGCGAACCCGGCCCGCTCCTCCAGCGGACGGGCCATCGCCACCTCGATGATGGTGCGCAGCAGCGACAGCTGGCCGGTCGTGGTGATCGCCGGGTCCAGCGGGTTGAGCTTCACCCCGCCGTCCCGGGCCGCCATCGGGTCCAGCCGGATCGACTTTATGCCCAGCGCGTCGGCGATCAGGTTCCACTCGCCGACGCCGTCCTCGCCCTGCGCGTCCAGCACCACCACCTGGCGGTCCCGGAAGCGCAGCTGGCGCAGCACGTACGTCTTCTCCAGCGCCGACTTGCCGTTGCCGGACTCGCCCAGCACCAGCCAGTGCGGGGCGGGGAGCTGCTGGCCGTACAGCTGGAACGGGTCGTAGACGTAGCCCTTCCCGCTGTACACCTCGCGCCCGATGATCACCCCGGAGTCGCCGAGGCCGGGCGCCGCGGTCGGCAGGTAGACCGCCTGCGCCTGGCCGGTGGAGGTGCGCACCGGCAGCCGGGTGGTCTCCACCTTGCCGAACATCATGCTGGTGAAGGCGTCGGTGAGTCTGCTGAGCATCTGCGGCCTCCAGGGGTCAGCGGCGGATGCCGGTGGCGAACGGCAGGGTGTTGGCGAAGGCCCGGTGGTGCTCGCGGTCGCACCACTCCAGCTTCAGGTAGCTCTTGCCCGCCGAGGCGCGGATGGTCCGCTTGTCACGGGCCAGCGCCTCGGGGCTGCGGGAGGAGACCGTCAGGTAGCCCACCAGGTTGACGCCGGCCGCGCCGGAGGCGAGGTCGTCGCCGCGCTGGTCGACCCGGCCGGTGTGCGCCAGGTCCCGCGGGTCGATGGTGCGGTTCATCTTCGCCGCGCGGTTGGCCTCGGCCTCGTCGTTGGTCTTCTCGGTGAGCATCCGCTCGATCGCGACGTCGGTCGGCTCCAGGTCCATGGTCACCGCGACGGTGCGGATCACGTCCGGGGTGTGCACCAGCAGCGGGGCCAGGAAGTTCACGCCCACCGGGGTGAGCGGCCACTCCTTGACCCAGGCGGTGGCGTGGCACCACGGGTCGCGGGTGGCCGCCTCCCGGGTCTTCGCGGTCAGGTACTGCGGGTGGGTCGCGTCCAGCTCGGCCGGCCAGGCGTTGCGCTTGCTCATCGCCTGGATGTGGTCGATCGGGTGGTCCGGGTCGTACATCGAGTGGATCAGCGAGGCGAGGCGCGCCTGCCCCAGCGGCTGCCGCACCCGGATGTCCGCCTCCGCGAGGCGGGCGCAGATGTCGGTCAGCTCACGGGCCATCACGGTGGCCAGGCCGTCGTCGTCCCGGGCCCGCCGGCCGTCCGCGGTGCGGCCCATCGCGTGCGCCTCGGCCGCCAGGTCGCGGGTGTAGTGCATGCAGGCCACCAGGTACGCCCGGTGCTGCTCCGAGGAGGTCGACACCATCGACTGCAACTGGTCGTAACTGTCCTTCAGCCAGCGCGGGGAGGTGTGGTCGCCGCGCCGCTCCACGTCCTTGGCGTGCGCGTCCGGGTCGGCCGGCAGCGTCCGGGCCAGCATCTGCAGCCGGGTCACGAAGCCGTCGCCGTTCGCCACGTGCTTCAGCAACGTGCCGAACCGGTCGACCAGCGCCTCCTGGTCCTCCGAGTCGCGCAGACCCACACCCGGGCCCTCGATCTCGATCGCCGCCGTCACCGTGCGCCGCTCCAGGTGCATCAGCACCGCGACCTCGTCCGGGCCGAACGGCGCGCTCAGCCAGCGCAGCCGCCCCACCCCCGGCGGCGGGCCGATCTCCACCTCGCGGCCGTCCAGCCGGGTGCCGAGCTCGTGCACGTCCGGCTTCCACAGCGCCCGACCGCTGCGCACCGTCCGCCGGTAGGTGCGGTTGATCTCCACCCACTTGTAGAACGTCCGGCGCCGGTAGGGCACGTACACCGCCATGATCGCGAGCAGCGGCAGGCCCACCAGGCCCGCGATCCGCAGCGGCAGGACGGGCATCAGCAGGCCCCACATCATGCCGAGGAACGCGCCGAAGATGATCAGCACGATCTCGCCGGTCTCCCGGTTGCGGCCGATCGGCGCGTTGGGGCGCGACTTGCCGATCAGGTACGTCCGGCGCTGGTGCACGTACGGCTGGGCGTACTGGGTGCCGTACTGGCCGAGCGGTTCGCTGCTCACCTACCCGTCACCCTCCCTTCATTGGATTGCTCGACGGAGCCTGGACTGCGGACTGCGAAGGCGGCGAGGCCGGACGCGGCGGGGACGCCGGGCCGCGGCTCGCGTGCGCGGCGATGCCCGGCGCGACCCCGCCGCCGCCCGCACCCGGGCTGGCGTTGGCGGCCTGCGGGCCGCCCCGCGAACCGTGCGTGGAGATGCCCTGCTTCACCAGGTTCGCCGGACCGTTGATCATCGCGCTGCCGGCCTGCACGGCACTCGCCCGCGCCCCGCGCATCGCCAGCATCTCGTCGCCGAACCCCGGCACGAAGCGGTACACCGACGCACTCGCGAAGATCGACAGGAACAGGATCGCCAGGCCCGACAGCACCTTCGCGAAGTCGTCACCCGCACCGGCCCCGGTCGCCACCGCGCCCGCCAGCCCCAGGATGATCACGATGATCGGCTTCGCCAGGTCCACGGCCAGCATCAGGCCCGCCCAGCGGCGCACGTGCTTCCACAGCTGCTTGTCCACCAGCCCCGCGTACACCGCCGTACCCAGCAGCGCGCCCACGTACAGCATCGCCGCGCGGATCAGCAGCTCCAGCCAGAGCACCGCGGCGGCCAGCACCGCGACCAGCGACACGATGATCAGGATCAGCGGCCCGCCACCCAGCGTGCCCTTCTCCAACGTGTCCGCGAAACCGCCCAGGTACGTGCCGGTGTCCGACTTCGTCCCCGCCGCGATCGCCGCCGTCAGACCGTCCGTCGCACTCACGATCGTGTACAGGATCAACGGCGTGAACGCCGACGCCACCACCGTCAACCACAGGAACCCGATCGCCTCCGAGAACGCCTGCGTCAACGGCGCCCCCCGCACCGCCCGCTTCGTCACCGCCAGCAGCCACAGCACCAGCGTGATGATCGTCGAACCCGCGAACACCACCGCGTACTGCTGCAGGAACGCCGCATTGGTGAAGTCCACCTGCGTCGTCCCGTCGATCCCCGCCGACAGCTGCCGCACCACCCAAGCCGCCGCCTGCGCACACCCCTTCGCCAACGACCCCAACGGATCGGCGACACTCCCCACACTCTCCGACCCCGGAATCACCGTCGCCCCGGGGGGCGCGCAGAGCTGGTCGGCGCCCGGGACGGGCACGTCCACCTTGCAGCTCGGCGAGGGGGAAGGATCAGCGAACGCGCTCCGCGCGGTGACCAGGGCGGAGAGCTGGAGGAACGCGAGCGAGAAGCCCAGTCCTGCGGCTCTCCGCAGGACTGCCTTACGGGCGCCGTCAGCGTGCATAGCGGAAGCCTCCGAACTGCTGGACGGCACCGGTGATCTCCTCGGAGGTCGCGGCCTGCTGGTCGCCTGGGACCGGGGCCGGGCCGGCCTTCCGGCTGTAGTCGGTGAGCTTCCAGTCGCTGCCGGTCCAGCGCATGGTGAGGGTGAGGGTGAACCAGTTCTCGCCGACCGGGAGGGTCGAGCTCTGGCCGGCGAGGCCGAGCAGGCCGGTGCACCAGACCTCGATCCGGGTGCCGGTGTCGGAGAAGTTCACGGTCTTCGTGCCGACCGGGGTGGTGCGGCTGACGAAGGTGAGGCCCTTGGGGGCCTTGCCCTGGGCGTCGAGGCCGAACCTGGCGGTGGTCTCCGGGGTGAAGGCCTGGTCGAGGCGGGACTGGAGTTGGGGGAGGACGGTGGGGTCGGCGAGGGTGGTGACGATGGTGTGGCGGGGGTCGGTGCGGAACATGTCGGCGGAGCCGAGGGCGACGGCGTAGTTGGCGGCGGCCGACTGCGCCCCCTGGTCGCTGTGCGGGAAGCCGCCGGCGATGCCGTTGGTGGTGGTGGTGACGGGTTGCTGGCCGGTGGCGGCGGTGTCGGCGGGGGCGGGCGTGGCGGCGCCCGCCCGGTCTGCGGAGCCGGTGCCGCCGGTGGGGCGGCTGGGGTCGGCCTTGTCGCGGTTGGCGAAGGAGATGGCGAGGACGAGGAGGGTGACGACGCCGAGGACGGTCAGCAGGGTGCGGACGGGGCGGGGCTGACGGCCGCTCAGTTGGTGGGCGGACTGTTCGGCGACCGGTAGCCGCGTACGGGTGTGCGGCTGGTCGTCGGACAACGGCACGGCGGCCCTCCTGGGTCCTGGTCCTGATGGTCGTGGTGGCTGGACGGCCTGGGGAGGCCGTCCGGTCGTCGGATCGTCAGATGGCCATGCCGTAGACAATGGTGAACAGGGTGCCGAGGGAACCGATGATGAACACGCCGGTCAGGCCGGCGATGATCAGCCCCTTGCCCTGTTCGGCGCTGAAGGTGTCGCGCATCGCGGTGGCGCCGATCCGCTGCTTGGCCGCACCCCAGACCGCGAGGGCCAGGCAGCCCAGGATGGCCACGGCCATGACGACCTCGACCATCACCCGGGCCTCGGAGCCCAGGCTGGCGAAGGGGCCCCAGTCGGGGGCGATTCCGCCGATGATGGTGTCGATATTGGCCTTCTTCGGCGGGTCCTCGGCCAGGTACCCGATGACCTTGCTGTCCGCCACGCTGCTCAGGTTCATTTCATCTCACCGCCCGATCAGGCAAATTCAAGGCCCCGGACCAGGGTGGAGCGAAGGGGCAGGTCCTATTCTTGGCCAGAACTGATGTCGACTTGGCTACTTCTCGTGGATTGGTCGTGAGGTCAGGGACACATACGGGAGGATGTCCACGGCACGAAGGATACTGCTCACTCTTTGTATCTCTGATGATTGCACTGGGCAACGCCGTACAGGACACTGCTGCTGACGCTTCGTCGGGATGGTGCTGATGGTACTCCGCAAGGCAGGCGCCGCCGCCGGTGCGGCGGCAGTTGTGGCAGTGGGCTTCACGGCCGTGGTGGTGCTGGGGACGTACGCGGCCAGTGGGACGCCCCGTCAGGCCTCCAACCACCTGGCGCTGTCGGGGAAGACGGTGCCCGCCGAGTACCGGTCGACGATCGAGCGGTGGGGCGTGCTGTGCGCGGAGATCTCCCCCCCGATGCTGGCGGCGCAGTTGTACCAGGAGAGCGGATTCGACCCGAGGGCGAAGAGTCCGGCGAAGGCGTACGGGATGGCGCAGTTCCTGGAGGGCACCTGGGCGACGTACGGGACGGACGGGAACGGCGACGGCAAGCGGGACATCTGGGATCCGTCGGACGCGATCGCCTCGGCGGCGACCTATGACTGCGCGCTCGCCAAGGACGTGTCGAAGGTGCCGGGCGACCGGCAGGCGAACATGCTCGCCGCTTACAACGCCGGCCCGTACGCGGTGATAAAGAACGGCGGTGTCCCGCCGTACCGGGAGACCCAGGGATATGTGAAGAACATCCAGGCGCTGGCCCGGAACTTCACCGCGCCGGCCGTCGGCAGTTCGATCAGCCTGTCGCGGCAGGCGGCCGGGGCGATCTACTACGCGCAGACCAAGCTGGGCACCGACTACCTGTGGGGCGGCGAGGGCCTGCCCTCGCAGAACGGGCGGTTCGACTGCTCGGGGCTGACCCGGGCGGCGTTCGAGAGCGTGGGGATCACCCTGCCCCGGGTGGCCAACGACCAGTGGAACGCCGGGCCGCACCCGTCCAGGGACCAGCTGAGCCCGGGCGACCTGGTGTTCTTCGCCTCGGACCCGGAGGACCCGCGGTCGATCCACCACGTCGGCATCTACGTGGGCGGCGGATACATGATCGACGCGCCGCACACCGGAGCGAAGATCCGCTACGACACGATCGACCAGAGGGAGTACTACGGCGCGACCCGGGTGACCGCGGACGGCGCCGAGGCGTTGCCGGTGCGCGGGGACGACGGTTCGATCACCGCGGGTCAAGGCCCGGCAAAGAGCTGACCGGCCGTTCGATCGGCGTGTGCATGCCGCGTGGACGGCCAGTCAAGTTTCCATAACGTCGCCCGGCTGCGGAAACCCCCGGCCGCGCACTCGGCGTTGTGATCACTGTGGTCCGTACCGGCGGACACCCGGGCGGACACCGGAGGACGGACAGGGAGGTGCGGCGTGGCGACGCTGCTCGCCGACACGGGCAACGCCGACATCGGCCTGCTGCGCGCCGTGAACGGCCTGGCCGTCGGGGCGCCGCGCTGGCTGGACTCGGCGGTCTCCTGGATCGGTGAGTACGGCATCCTGCTGGGCCTGGCCGCGCTCGGCCTGGCCGCCTGGCTGCGGGCCCGCCGCCGGCCGGACGCGCCGGTCGCGGTGGCCGGTCTGCTCTGGGCGCCGCTGGCGGTGGCCCTGGCCGAGCTGGCCAACCTGCCGATCTCCCGGATCGTCGACCGGCCGCGCCCCTTCGTGGACCACCCGGAGCTGGTGGTGCTGGTGGAGGGCAAGGAGGGCACGCTCTCCTTCGTCAGCGACCACTCGGCGATGTCGATGGGCATCGCGGTGGCCCTGCTGCTGGTCGACCGCCGGATCGGCCTGGTCGCCGGCGCGCTGGCGCTGCTCCAGGGCCTGTGCCGGATGTACTTGGGGGTGCACTACCCGACCGACGTGCTCGGCGGCTACGCGCTGGCCACCGCCGTGGTGCTGCTGCTGGCGCCGATCGCGATGGCGGTGCTGGTGCCGTTCTGCCACGCGCTGACCCGGACGGCGCTGGCCCCGCTGGTGGTGGCCCGGCGTCGCGGCGGCGAGTCCGGCCGGCGCCGGCGCGGGCGGGGTGCCCCGGCCCGGTCGGCCCGCAGCGAGGAGCCGGCCCGGGAGTCCGACCTGGCCGCCTGAGCGGTCCGGCGCGACACCGGCGCCCCGCCCCTCACCCGTGCCCCGTACAGCCCCGAGCGGCCCTCGGAAGGGCCTCTGAGCGGGTGTCAGTCGAGTTCCGGCGGTCCGGCCGCGTGTTCGGCCAGGTGCTCGCCGGCGTCCCGGCGGGCGCGGTCCCGGGAGCGGCGGCCGGGTGCGAACCAGCCGCAGGAACAGGTGGCGAAACAGAAGGAGCCGCGCTCCTCGACAACGGCCCGGTGGGCGGCCGACGGTGCAGTCCCGACGCGGGCGGGCGGCTCGCTGTTCACGTACTTCACCGTAACGCGGGCACCCGTCCGGACGAAACGCCCTACCTGTGCGTAACCTCCTGCGCCCCAACTCGTTTGAGAGACAAGAGCTCTGCCCATCCGGGGCGGCGGCTTGCCGGGCACCGGGGCCCGAGGGGGTTTGTCGAGAAGTGAAGAAGCTGCATCTGTCCGCCGCCGTCGCCGTGCTCGCCGCCGCACTGTCCGCCTGTTCGGGCGGAGGTGGCGGCCACGCCCAGGGCGCGTCCGCGGACCAGCTGGCCGCCGATCCGGTGACGGCGGTCCGCAACGCCGCCGACATCACCGGCCGGACCGGTTCGGTGCACGCGAAGACCGAGCTGACCACCGAGTCCGCCGAGAAGAAGGCCGTGTTCAACGGCACCGGCGGGTACGACTACGTGAAGCGGCTGGGCCGGCTGGAGATCGACGTCCCGCCCGGCGCCGCCACCACCGGCAGGATCACCGAGGTGGTCCTGCCGGGCACGGTCTACCTGCAGAACAGCGGGGCCAAGATCCCCGAGGGCAAGTGGGTCAAGCTGGACGTCCGCCAACTGCCGGACGGCAACCTGGTCTCCAGCGGCGCCACCGACCCGGCCTCCGCCGCGGGCGCGCTGCGCGGCGCGCAGACCGCCGAGCTGGTCGGCTCCGAGACGGTGGGCGGGGTCGAGCTCAAGCACTACAAGGGCACCCTGGACCTGGCCAAGGCCGCCGAGGTGACCGGCGGCCGCGGTGCGGACGGGCTGCGGATGGCCGCCCAGACCTTCACCGTCAAGGAGGTCCCGTACGAGGCCTGGCTGGACGCGCAGGGTCGGCTGCACAAGGTGGTGGAGACCTTCGCCTTCGCCGGGGTGGCCGGTTCCAAGGCGCCCAAGGACCAGGTGAAGGTGGTCTCGACGACCTCGCTCAGCGACTTCGGCAAGCCGGTGGAGGCCGCCGAGCCGGCCGCCTCGGAGATCTACTCGATGAAGGCCTCGGCGCCCGCGAAGTGAGCCCGGAGTGAGCCCGCGGCAGCGGCGGCCCCACCCGTTCGGTGCGGCAGAGATGGCCCGTCCGTGCCATGTGGCCGGGGCCGCCGCTGCCTACGCTGGACGGACGGGGCTGCCGTCCTGACCGGCAGGTGGCGCTGAAGGGGTGGTGCAGGTGGCGTCCGCGGACGGCCGTGCAGGTGCAGGCGGCCACGACAAGACCGCGCTCGACGAGATCGAGCTGGCCGGCGAGCTGATGATCGCCGCCTCGGCCAGCAGCGACGAGCGGCTGGCCGACGAGGAGATCGACGAGGTGCTGCTGGACCGCCGCACCGGGGGCGGCGGCTGACCGCAGGTCAGGAGCGCAGCAGCCGGGCGATGGCGGCGGTGGCCTCCGCCACCTTGCCCTCCAGCTCGGCGCCGCCCTCCTCGGCCGCGGCCGCGACGCAGTGCCGCAGGTGCTCCTCCAGCAGGGAGAGCGCGAAGGCCTGGATTGCCTTGGTCGAGGCCGAGACCTGGGTCAGGATGTCGATGCAGTAGACGTCCTCGTCGACCATCCGCTGCAGACCGCGGATCTGGCCCTCGATCCGGCGCAGCCGCTTGAGGTGCGCGTCCTTCTGCTCGCTGTACCCGTGCGGTCCGTGGTGGCCGTGCTGCTCCGCGTCCTGGGTGTCGGTGGTGGTCATCCGCGCCGCCTCGTGTCTCGCCCTGCTCGCCCTTGTCGGGCGTCATTTTCCAACACCCGCGGCGCCCGCGCTGTTCCTCCGTCCGGGCGTCTGCTGAGGGATCCCCGTGCACAGCGGGAGCAAACCGGGTGACCTTGGGCCAGACTGGTGCCTCGCGCGTCAGCACCCGTTTGGGCAGTTCGAACGGCTTGCGCCTAGCATCGCCTGTGTCCGTACCCCGCACATCGGAGATCTCCGTGCGTTTTAGCCTGACCCCGAAGGAGACGAGCTTCTACGACATGTTCGCCGCTGCTGCGGAGAACCTGGTCGTCGGATCGAAGCTTCTGTTGGAACTGCTGGGATCAGACGTGTCGGCCCGCGCGGAGATCGTCGAGCGCATGCGCGCCGCCGAGCACGCCGGTGACGACACCACTCATGCGATCTTCCACCAGCTGAACTCCTCCTTCATCACGCCCTTCGACCGCGAGGACATCTACTCCCTCGCCTCGTCGCTGGACGACATCATGGACTTCATGGAGGAGGCCGTCGACCTGGTCGTCCTGTACGACATCGAGACCCTGCCGAAGGGTGTCGAGCAGCAGATCGAGGTGCTGGCGCGGGCGGCCGAGCTGACCGCCGACGCGATGCCGCGGCTGCGCGGGATGAGCGGTCTGACCGAGTACTGGATCGAGATCAACCGGCTGGAGAACCAGGCCGACCAGATCCACCGCAAGCTGCTGGCGCACCTGTTCTCCGGGCAGTACGACGCGATCGAGGTGCTCAAGCTCAAGCAGGTGGTCGACGTCCTGGAAGAGGCGGCGGACGCGTTCGAGCACGTCGCCAACACGGTGGAGACCATCGCCGTCAAGGAGTCCTGACCGCCGTGGACATGGCAGCACTGATCGCCGTCATCGGCGTGGCCTTCTTCTTCACCTACACCAACGGCTTCCACGACTCGGCGAACGCGATCGCCACCTCGGTCTCCACCCGGGCGCTCACCCCGCGGGCGGCCCTGGCGATGGCAGCGGTGATGAACCTGGCCGGTGCCTTCCTGGGCAGCGGGGTGGCGAAGACCGTCTCCAAGGGCATCATCGAGACCCCCAGCGGCTCCCAGGGCATGGCGATCCTGTTCGCGGCGCTGGTCGGCGCGATCGCCTGGAACCTGACCACCTGGTACTTCGGCCTGCCGTCCTCCTCCTCGCACGCGCTGTTCGGCGGCCTGGTCGGCGCGGCGCTGGCCGGCGGCACGGCGGTGATCTGGAGCGGCGTGGTCGACAAGATCATCATTCCGATGGTGATCTCCCCGGTGGTCGGCCTGATCGGCGGCTTCCTGGTGATGCTGGGCATCCTGTGGCTCTTCCGGCGGGCCAACCCGCACCGGGCCAAGCGCAACTTCCGGGTGGCGCAGACCGCCTCGGCGGCGGCGATGGCGCTGGCGCACGGTCTGCAGGACGCCCAGAAGACCATGGGCATCGTGGTGATGGCCCTGGTGATCTCCGGCCACCAGCACGGCAACGACATCCCGATCTGGGTCAAGATCTCCTGCGCGACCATGCTGTCGCTGGGCACCTACGCGGGTGGCTGGCGGATCATGCGGACCCTCGGACGCAAGATCATCGAGCTGGACCCGCCGCAGGGCTTCGCCTCCGAGGCCACCGCCTCGACGGTCATGTACATCACCTCGTTCGTCTACGCGGCGCCGATCTCCACCACCCACGTGATCACCTCGGCGATCATGGGTGTGGGCGCCACCAAGCGGATCCGCGCGGTCCGCTGGGGCGTGGCGAAGAACATCGTGCTCGGCTGGTTCATCACCATGCCGGCCGCGGCCCTGGTGGCCGCGGCGATGTACGGGATCCTCGCGCTGATCTTCGACTTCTGAGGCCGCCCGGGCTCCGCCCGCACAAACCCGGGCTCCGCCCGCACAAAGGTGAAGGCCCGCCCCCCACAGCACGGGGGGCGGGCCTTCGGGCTTCGCGGCGGCACCGCCATGCAGCACCACGAAGCGGCTCGGGGGATCAGCCGAAGCGGCCGGAGATGTAGTCCTCGGTGGCCTGCACGGACGGGTTGGAGAAGATCCGCTGGGTGTCGTCCAGCTCGATCAGCTTGCCCGGCTGGCCGACGCCGGCCAGGTTGAAGAAGGCGGTGCGGTCGGAGACGCGGGCCGCCTGCTGCATGTTGTGGGTCACGATGACGATCGTGTACTGGGACTTCAGCTCGCCGATCAGGTCCTCGATGGCGAGGGTGGAGATCGGGTCGAGGGCAGAGCAGGGCTCGTCCATCAGCAGGACCTCCGGCTCGACCGCGATGGCGCGGGCGATGCACAGACGCTGCTGCTGGCCGCCGGAGAGGCCGGCGCCCGGCTTGTTCAGCCGGTCCTTGACCTCGTTCCAGAGGTTGGCGCCCTTGAGGGACTTCTCCACCACGCCGTCCAGCACGGACTTCTTCTTCACGCCGGCGAGCTTCAGCCCGGCGACCACGTTGTCGTAGATCGACATGGTCGGGAACGGGTTGGGGCGCTGGAACACCATGCCGACCGAGCGGCGGACGGCGACCGGGTCGACGTTGTTGCCGTACAGGTTCTCGTCGTCCAGCATCACCTTGCCCTCGACCCGGGCGCCGGGGATCACCTCGTGCATCCGGTTGAGGGTGCGCAGGAAGGTGGACTTGCCGCAGCCCGAGGGGCCGATGAAGGCGGTCACCGAGCGGGGCTCGACGGTCATCGAGATGTCCTCGATGGCCTTGGTGGTGCCGTAGAAGGCCGACAGTCCGCTGACGTCGATGCGCTTGGCCATGATCTTTCTTCTCTCTGCTTCGTCTCGTACGTCAGTCGTCAGTGGCCGGTCTTGGGCGAGCGCCAGCGGGCGATGCCGCGCGCGATGAGGTTGAGACCCATCACGAAGGCGATCAGCACCAGCGCGGCGCCCCAGGCACGGGCGTAGCCGAAGTCGTTGTTGACCATCGAGTACTGCTGCCAGATGTAGAGCGGCAGCGACTGCTGCGGTCCGTTGAACGGGTCGCTGTTGATGAAGTCGGCACCGAACACCAGCATCATCACGGGGGCGGTCTCACCGGTGATGCGGGCGACCGCCAGCATCACACCGGTGGTGATGCCGCCGATGGCCGTCGGCAGGACGATCCGCAGGATGGTCTTCCACTTCGGCACGCCGAGCGCGTACGAGGCCTCGCGGAGCTCGTTCGGGACGAGCTTGAGCATCTCCTCGGTCGAGCGGACCACGACCGGCATCATCAGGATCGCCAGCGCGAGGCTGCCGGAGAAGCCCGAGTACTGGAAGCCGAGGGCGATGTTCCAGACCGAGAGGATGAACAGACCGGCGACGACGGACGGGACACCCGTCATGACGTCGACGAAGAAGGTGACCCAGCGGGCGAGCCGGCCGCGGCCGTACTCGACCAGGTAGACGGCGGTCAGCAGACCGACCGGGGCGGCCATCAGGGTGGCCAGCAGGACCTGCTCCAGCGTGCCGATGATGGCGTGGTAGATGCCGCCGTCCGGGGTCATCGAGGCGACGACGCCCTTCATGGAGTGCGTCAGGAACTCGCCGTCGATCGCGCCGATGCCCTGCTGGACCGTGTAGAAGGTCAGCGCGGCGAGCGGCACCACGGCCAGGATGAAGGCGACCCAGACCATCGAGGTGGCCAGGCGGTCCTTGGCCTGCCGGCGGCCCTCGACCTTGGCGGCCACGGCGTAGCCGACCAGGACGTACAGCAGCGCCGAGATCAGGCCCCACTGCAGGTGGCTCTCCAGGCCGGCGGCCGCGCCGATGCCACAGCCGAGGGCGATGGAGACGGCGGCCACGGCGAACGGGGCCCAGGTGGGCAGCTGGGCGTTGGTCAGCCGCCGGTGCAGCCGGGAGTCGGCGGGAGCGGTGGTCAGCGTGCTCATGAGTTGGCCCCCGAGTACTCCTTGCGGCGGGCGATGATCAGTCGCGCCGCGCCGTTCACCAGCAGGGTGATGACGAACAGAACGAGGCCGGAGGCCATCAGGGCGTCCCGCCCGAAGGGCTGGGCCTCGTTGAACTTCAGCGCGATGTTCTGCGCGAAGGTGCCGCCGCCCGGGTCGAGCAGGTGCAGCGACAGGATGCTGTTGGTGGACAGCACGGTGGCGACCGCGATGGTCTCGCCGAGCGCGCGGCCGAGGCCGAGCATCGAGGCCGAGATGATGCCGGGGCGACCGAAGGGCAGCACCGCGGTGCGGATCATCTCCCAGCGGGTGGCGCCGAGGGCCAGGGCCGCCTCCTCGTGCATCCGCGGGACCTGGCGGAACACCTCGCGGGAGACCGCGGTGATGATCGGCAGGATCATGATCGCCAGCAGGATGCCGACGGTGAACAGGGTGCGCGGCGGGACGCCGGACTTGGTCTGGTCGAAGATGTACGTCCAGCCCAGGTACTGGTCCATCCAGCTGCTCAGACCGTCCATGTGCGGGACCAGGAAGAGCACGCCCCACAGGCCGTAGACGATCGAGGGGACGGCGGCCAGCAGGTCCACCAGGTAGGCGAACGGCTGGGCGATCCGGCGCGGCGCGTAGTGCGAGATGAACAGCGCGATGCCGACCGCGATCGGCACGGCGATCAGCATCGCGATGAGCGCGGAGACCAGGGTGCCGAAGACCAGCACGGCGATGCCGAACTTGGGCTCCGCGGCGTCCGGGGTCCACTCGAAGGTGGTGAGGAAGTTGCCCGTGTTCCCGGACAGCGCGATCGAGGACCGGTACGCGAGGAAGCCCGCGATCGCGGCCATCACGACCAGCAGCAGGATGCCCGATCCACGGGAGAGGTTGAAGAACACGGCGTCACCGAGGCGGCTGTCGCCCCGGCGTCGGCGGGCCCTGCCCTGCGTGGTGGCAGGGGGTGAAGAAGTCATGATCGATAACTCCGGTCTGACGGCGCTGCCCCGCGAGGAGGGCGGCACCTGGCGGCGGTGCCCCGGACGGTCTTGGTCACTGGTGGTGCTGTGGTGCTGCACTGCCCGGCCGGGCGGCCCCGCCCCCCTCCGTCGGAGGCCGCCCAGCCGGTGGTTCAGTGGCTCGGGATCAGGCGAGCGCGGTGACCGCGGCCTGGACCTTGGTGGCCAGGTCCTTCGGCAGCGGGACGTAGCCGGTGGCGCCGATGGCCTGCTGGCCGGCGTCGCTGGCGGTGTAGGTCAGGAAGGACTTCAGCAGCTCCAGGCCGTCGGCCTTGTTGCCCTTGTCGCAGACGATCTCGTAGGTGACCAGGGTGAGCGGGTAGGCGCCCTCCTCCTTGGTCGCGTAGTCGATGGTCAGCGCCAGGTCGGCACCGGTGCCGGCCGGCTTGGCCTTGGCCAGGGTGGTGGCGGCGTTGGCGGCGGTCGCCTCGACCGGCTTGGCGGCGCCCGTGTTGATGGCGGCGCTGTTCAGCTTGTTGGTCTGCGCGAAGGAGAGCTCGACGTAGGAGATCGAGTTCTTGACGCCCTTGACCTGGGCCGCGACACCGGCGGAGCCGTTCGCGGACTGGCCGCCCTTGCCCGCCCAGGTCTTCGAGGCCGGGTAGGTCCAGGCGCCGCCCGAGGCCTTCGCCAGGTACTTGGTCAGGTTGTCGGTGGTGCCCGAGTCGTCCGAGCGGTGCACGGCCTGGATGTCGGCGGCCGGCAGGTTGACGCCCGGGTTCAGGGCGGCGATGGCCGGGTCGTTCCACTTGGTGATCTGCGAGTCGAAGATCTTCGCCAGGGTCGGCGCGTCCAGGGTGAGCTTGTCGACACCCTCGACGTTGAAGACGATCGAGATCAGGCCGCCGACCATCGGCAGGTTGATGCCCTGGCCACCGGTGCAGACCTGCTTCGAGGCGTCGACCTCGGCCGGCTTCAGGGCCGAGTCGGAGCCGGCGAAGGCCACCTTGCCCTGGTTGAACTGCTGGACACCGGCGCCGGAGCCGCCGCCGCCGTAGGTGATGGTCGAGCCGGAGCAGGCAGCGGCGTACGCGGCCTTCCAGACGTCGATCGCGTTGCCCTGCGCGGTGGAGCCCGCGGCGAGCAGCGCGCCGCCCTTCGCACAGGCGATCGCAGCCTTGGTGGCGGAGGCCGAGGCACCGCCGGTGGAGCCGGAGGTGTTGTTCTCGTCGGTGCCGCAAGCGGCGAGAGACAGAGCGGAGACGAGCGCCGCGGCACCGATGGCGAGGGCCTTGGGCTGGAGCTTCACAGGGGTGTCCCTTTCAGAGCGGGGCCCGTTTCGGCCCTCCGGTAACCCCGAAGTTAGGGAGCACAGGTGACGCATCAGCCGGTCGCAAATGAACGGACAGTGAACCTCGGACGGATGTCAGGAAACTGCGGTCGGTAGTAACGGTTGCGTCACAGCAAGGCCGCGACCAGATCACCCGGTCTTGATCGGGCCTGATCAAGGCCCCGATCAGCGGCCCAGCAGCTCCAGCAGGGCGTCCACCAGCAGCCGGTCCTGCGCCCGGGTCAGCCGCGCCTTCGCCTTCTTCGGCGCCAGCCACTCCAGCCGGTCCACCTCACGGTTCGGCCGGAAAGCGCCGCCGGTCGGCACCGCCGCCCAGTACCGGACCTCCTTCGGCCGACCCTGCACCCGGTAGTGCTGCGCCGGCAGCTCCTCCCCCAGCACGCAGCTCAGCCCGGTCTCCTCCCGGACCTCCCGCAGCGCCGCCACCCGCCAGCCCTCCCCCGGCTCCAGCTTCCCCTTGGGCAGGCTCCAGTCGTCGTACTTCGGCCGGTGGATCACCGCGATCCGGGGCTTCTTCCGGTCCACCCCGTTCTTCTTCAACGGCCCCGGCACCCACAGCACCGCACCCGCCGCCAGCACGGTCGACAGGCTCGGCCCGGTCGACCGGCTCGGCGGTCCCGACACCTGGCGCACGCGGTATCCCACTTCAGCCCTTCCGTGGAGCCGGCGGTCCCTCCCAGTGACCCAGACCGGGAGCGAGGACGGGCCACTGCAGCCCGAAGGCGTACCTGGCCGCCTCCACCTCGAGTCGCTGATCAGCATGCACCACGCCGAGCACGTACGCCGTCGCCGGGGTGATCCGCGGCGTACGCGCCGCGGTCGCCGCCGTCACCGCCGCGTCCGACGCCTCCCGGTGGCGGCCCAGCACCCGGTCCAGCTCGTCCAGCCCGGCCACCGGCGAACCGCACACCTCCAGCGCGTACCGGGCCCGCTTCAACAGGATCCGCACCCGCAGCCACGGCTCGTCGTCCGCCGCCAGCACCGCCTCCGAGTCCGCGCCCGTACGAGCCGCCCCGGCCCCCGGCGCACCCCCCGAGCCCAGCCTGTGCAGACCCTCACCGCCGTACGGCACCGCCGAACGCTGCAACGGCAGCAGCTCAGCCGCCTCCGCCAGCGCCCCCAGCGCGGCCGCCGCCTGCGGCAGCAGCGCCTCGGCCGACTCCCCCGCACAGCCCTCCGCCAGCGGCACCTCGCCCGCCAGCAGCGTCATCCGGTCCGCCAGCGCGTGCAGCCGCGCCGAGCGCAGCTCCTGCAGCACCGTGGTGTGCGCCCGGGTCCGGGCCAGCGTCAGCTGCCGGTCCAGCAGCGCCCGCGCCTTCGGCGCACCCGCGTGCCCGGCCAGCATCCCCGGCGCGTCCGGCCCCGGGTCCGCCAACGAGTCCAGCGCCGCCAGCAGCCGGGCCGACCGCCGCTGGTACGCCGGCTCCGACGCCAGCAGGTTCAGCAGCCAGCGCAGCTCCGCCCGCGACTCGCGCGCCCAGGCCGGCTCGAACGCCGCCGCGAAGGTGTGCAGCGCACCGCCCACCCGCCGCACCGCGCGCAGCAGGTCGTCCGCGGCCGCCGCCGACGCCGGCAGCGCCCCCGGTCTGGACCCCGCCTCGCCCACCGCCTGCGGCAGCGCCCGCAGGAACACCCCCGCCTGGGCGGTCAGGTAACCCGCGAGCACCTCCCCGGCAGAGGTCGAAGACGCGGCAGGCGCCACCGGGGCCGTCGTCGGCGCATCGGTCATGGCTGTTGGCTCTCCCCGATTTCGTCCCGGGCTTCCCTGCCCGGGGCTCAGGCCCGCGCCGGTTGGTCACCGGCGCGGGCGGCGCCGACCGCCCGGCGAGCAGCCGGTCGGTCGGCCGTGCGCTGAGGCTCAGCGAGTGCGCTGGGCCTCAGCGGGCGGCGGACGCGTTGCGGTTGCGCCGCCGCGAGTCGATCAGCAGGTCCTGCACGTGCCGCAGCGGCCGCCCCTCCGCGTCCTGCGAACGGCGCGTCCACGACCCGTCCGGCCCCAGGTGCCAGGAGTCCGTCTCGTCCGACACCCCCAGGTCCAGCAGGCCCGACAGCTCGGCCCGCTGCGCCGGGTCGGCGACCCGCACCAGCGCCTCGATCCGGCGGTCCAGATTGCGGTGCATCATGTCGGCACTGCCGATCCACACCTCCGGATCGCCGCCGTTGCCGAAGACGAAGACCCGCGAGTGCTCCAGGAAGCGCCCCAGGATCGACCGCACCCGGACGTTCTCGCTCAGCCCCGGCACGCCCGGCCGGATCGCGCAGATGCCGCGCACCCACACGTCCACCGGCACCCCGGCCTGCGAGGCCCGGTACAGCGCGTCGATCACGACCTCGTCGACGATCGAGTTGACCTTCAGCTTCACGTACGCCGGACGCCCGGCCCGGTGGTGCGCGATCTCCCCGTTGATCCGCGAGATCAGCCCGTCGCGCAGGCCCCGCGGCGCGGTCAGCAGCCGGCGGTAGGACTCCCGCCGCGAGTACCCCGACAGCCGGTTGAACAGGTCGGACAGGTCCGCGCCGACCTGCGGGTCCGCGGTCAGCAGCCCCAGGTCCTCGTACAGCCGAGCCGTCTTCGGGTGGTAGTTGCCCGTCCCCACGTGCGAGTACCGCCGCAGCGTCTCGCCCTCCTGGCGGACCACCAGCGACAGCTTGCAGTGCGTCTTCAGCCCGATCAGGCCGTAGACCACGTGGCAGCCGGCCTCCTCCAGCTTCCGCGCCCACTTGATGTTCGCCTGCTCGTCGAACCGCGCCTTGATCTCGACCAGCACCAGCACCTGCTTGCCGGACTCGGCCGCGTCGATCAGCGCGTCCACGATCGGCGAGTCGCCCGAGGTGCGGTACAGCGTCTGCTTGATCGCCAGCACGTGCGGGTCCGCCGCCGCCTGCTCCAGGAACGCCTGCACCGAGGTCGAGAACGAGTCGTACGGGTGGTGCAGCAGCACGTCCCGCTCGCGCATCGCCGCGAAGATGTCCGGCTGCGACGCCGACTCCACGTCGGTCAGCCCGCGCGCCGTGCCCGCCACGAACTTCGGGTACTTCAGCTCCGGCCGGTCCAGGTCCGCGATCCCGAACAGACCCGTCAGGTCCAGCGGCCCGGGCAGCGGGAAGACCTCCGCCTCGGTGATGTTCAGCTCGCGCACCAGCAGGTCGAGGATGTAGGGGTCGATCGACTCCTCCACCTCCAGACGCACCGGCGGGCCGAAGCGGCGCCGCATCAGCTCCTTCTCCAGCGCCTTCAGGATGTTCTCGGTGTCGTCCTCCTCCACCTCCAGGTCCTCGTTGCGAGTGACCCGGAACGCGTGGTGGGCGAGCACCTCCATCCCCGGGAACAGCTCCTCCAGGTGCGCCCCCATCACGTCCTCCAGCGGCACGTACCGCTGCGGCGACGCCTCCAGGAACCGGGACAGCGACTGCGGCACCTTCACCCGGGCGAAGTGCTTGTGCCCGGACACCGGGTTCCGCACCACGACCGCCAGGTTCAGGCTGAGCCCCGATATGTAGGGGAACGGGTGCGCCGGGTCGACCGCCAGCGGCGTCAGCACCGGGAAGATCTGCTGGCGGAACAGCGTGTGCAGGCGCGCCTGCTCCTTGTCCGACAGCTCCGGCCAGCGGACCAGCTCGATGCCCTCCGCCGCGAGGTCCGGCAGCACCTCCTGCTGGAAGGTCGCCGCGTGCCGCGCCATCAGCTCCCGGGACCGACGCCAGATCAGGTCCAGCACCTCGCGCGGCTGCAGACCGGACGCGCTGCGCTGCGCCACCCCCGTGGCGATCCGGCGCTTCAGCCCGGCCACCCTGACCATGAAGAACTCGTCCAGGTTCGAGGCGAAGATCGCCAGGAACTTGGCCCGCTCCAGCAGCGGGATCTCCGGATCCTCCGCCAGCTCCAGCACCCGCTCGTTGAACGCCAGCCAGCTGCGCTCGCGGTCCAGGAAGCGCCCCTGGGGCAGCTCCGCGTCCTCCGGCCGCTCGGCCGACGAGCCGCCGGCGACCTGGCCGTCGGCCGTCACCAGGCCGAGCGCCGCCGAGACGGCGGCCGGCAGCGCGGTGGACGCCGTGGACTGCGCGGCACCAGCGGTCTGCGTGGCAGCGGTGGGCTGCGCGGTGGAGGCAGGCTGTGAGGTGGCGGCGGCGGGCTGCGGCTCGGTCTCGGGCGTCGCGGCACCCTTGGCCGGGGTGGAACGCTTGGCCGCGGACTTCGCGGTCGACCGGTTGCCGGAGGCCCGGGACTTGGTGGTTCCGGCCTTCACACCGGCCTTGTCGGCCGACTCGGAGACAGGGCGGGGGATGGTCATCGTTTCCAGCTCCTCCTGCGGGGCGCAGTCCGGGCGAGGCGAAGGTCGAGGACCGTCCGCAGGCCCCTCGTCACGACCGTCCCACGCCCACCCGCCGGGCGCCGCCGGAGCGGAGCCGAGGACAGCGCGTGGAGCGCGACTACGGGGCAATACGGACGTCATCCTGCGATCTTCGCGGCGTCAATTGAATCCACGGTAAACACCGCATGGCCGGGAGGAAAGCTGAGTAGGTCACGCCTGTGGCTGCATGCGGACAACCCCTTCCGCCCAGGTCACCCGCTCAGTGCCGCTCCACCCGGTACATCAGATCCACCTCGTGAATGGTGAACCCCAACCGTTCATATACCCGGACCGCCGCCGGATTGTCGGCATCGACGTACAGCAGCACCGATCCGGTCTTCCGGTCCAGCAGCAGGTGCCGCAGTCCGGCCGCCGTCAGCGCCCGCCCGAGCCCGCTCCCCTGCTCCGACGGCGCCACCCCGACCACGTACACCTCGCCCAGGCCGTCCGGATGCACCTTCGTCCAGTGGAAACCCACCAGCTGCCCGTCCCGCTCCGCCAGGAAGAAGCCCGCCGGGTCGAACCAGGGCTCGGCGATCCGGTCCGCCAGGTCCGCCTCCGTCCACGACCCCTGCTCCGGGTGGTGCGCGAACGCGGCCGCGTTCAGCGCCAGCCACGCCGCGTCGTCCGCACCCGGGACGAACGTCCGCAGCGTCACCCCGGCGGGCAGCGGCTGCTCGTCCGGCGCGTCCGCCGTCCGCCGCATCTGCCGCAGCTCCCGGACCAGCTCGGCGCCGTACGCGCCGGCCAGGTGCCGGGCCGCCGGGTGGCCGCCGTGCGCCCAGAAGTCCAGCGAACCCGGCTCCGCCCCCAGTACCGCGTCCACCAGCCGGCGGCCCCAGCCGCGGCCCCGCGCCGCCGGATGCACCGCCAGCTCCACGGTCGCCGGCCCGCCGCCGCCCTGCTCGACCTGCGCGTACCCCACCGGGTCCGCCCCGTCCGCCACCAGGACGTGCCGGACGTCCGCCCGGGGCGCATCCACCCGCAGCCGCAGCCGGCCCGCCTCCGACACCGCCTCACGCCCGTCCGCCTCCGCCGACGCCGCCAGCACCGCGCGGGCCACCGCCAGGTCGTCGGCGGTGAGCGTGGTTGTGGTCCGGACACCGGTGCTGTCGTCCGCCGGGATGTGTGAAGTCTCCATACGAGCGACCTTACGTCCCGTCAGCTCCTCGGCGGAGTCGGGGCGGCGCCGGGGCGGCGTTGTCGCAGGTGACACGTATGCTCGGCGGCCATGGACGTCCCCGAAGTCATCCCGATCCGCTACGAGCCCGACTACCGCACCGACACCATCGGCCACTGGCAGGGCGGGCAGTTCCTGGCCTCCGTCACCGCCGCCTTCCCCGAGAAGTGGAGCGGCGACGACTGGCCGGCCCACAAGCGCTGGCACGCCATCCTCCACCGTTTCGACCACGCCGGCCGCCACCTCGACTCCCGCATCGAGTTCACCGGCACCACTGCAGACGGCGAACAGGCCGCCATCGACGCGGCCGGCCGGATCCTCGACGCATGGTTGGACGCCCTGCCCGACCGGCAGTACCGGGACATCGCCATCGCGCCGTTCGCCGTCCACCGCGAGGGATGCCTGTTCGGCCTGGTGGTGGAGCACGACGAGGACGACGGTGAAGTCGAGGTCCGGGCCGAGCTCTATCCCGACAATCTGGGGTTCTACGCCCCCTGGGACGGCGAGTACGACACCTGAGGCGTGAACGCAAGAAAGCCCCTCCCGGAACCCGGGAGGGGCTTTCTCTGAAAGATTGTTCGGCGGCGTCCTACTCTCCCACAGGGTCCCCCCTGCAGTACCATCGGCGCTGTGAGGCTTAGCTTCCGGGTTCGGAATGTAACCGGGCGTTTCCCTCACGCTATGACCACCGAAACACTATGAAACTATCCGCCGGAGGCGGGTCGTGGTTTCAGAACCAACACAGTGGACGCGAGCAACTGAGGACAAGCCCTCGGCCTATTAGTACCGGTCAACTCCACCCATTACTGGGCTTCCATATCCGGCCTATCAACCCAGTCGTCTACTGGGAGCC